>CALRWH020000058.1:0-14651 GCA_943371805.1 Pseudomonas synxantha
CATCAAACAGCAGCGAGGCATAGGGTGACCGCTCGTCGTGATTGCCCATCACCCAGATGACCTCGTCCCCGAGTCGAGCCGCCACAGGCTCGACGGCGGCGCGCAAGCGCACGTAGGCGTCGGGCTCACCGAGGTCGGCGAGGTCGCCCGTGAACACGAGCGCGTCGGGCGTGACGGGCCCGGCTTCGAGTCGCGCGAGTGCTGCGGCGAGCCGCTCCTCGACCGGAACCTTGCCATAGAGAGAACGCCCCTGACCGAGAAGGTGGGTGTCAGAAATGTGAACGAGCACGTGGCCCGCTGGAGGGTACTGGCCCATCTGCGTCATGTGCACAGGCTACTCTCGCGACGTGAAGCGCGCTCAGCCCGTCGATCTCGGCGCTGCGCCCGCGCGTCGCCAGAGCCCGTCACCACCGAGAGCGGCATGGCCTTCGAGCTCAAGCACCCCCAGCACGCCGCGGATACGGTCAACCCCCTCGCCGGCCGATCGCGCCACCTCAACGGGAGTTTGACCCCGGCGCGGCCGAAGCGCATCGATGACCCTGAGGTGCAGGGGGTCGACCACGAGAGCAACCTCAGGGGCTGGCTCGTCAGGTTTGCTCTCGTTTCTCGGCGGCGCGTCGACAGGATCAGGAATGTCGAGCACCCCGTCTGCTCCAAACGCCAACTGCATGATCTCAGCGACGCTCGTGACACATTCGACCGGCTCTGAGCGCAAAGTCGCGTGGCACCCGGCGCTCGCCGCGCTCGTGATCGGGCCCGGAACGATACCCACGGGTCGACCCATCGTGATCGCGTGCCCCGCGGTGTTGAGAGAGCCCGAACGCCGCCCGGCCTCAACAACCACCGTCGCCGCTGCGAACGCGGCAATCAGGCGATTGCGCTGGAGAAAGCGCCACTTCGTCGGAGCGGTTCCGCACGGCATTTCCGACAACAGCAGGCCGTGGTCGGCAACACGCGTCAAGAGCGCCTCGTGGCCACTCGGGTAGATGCGGTCGATGCCCCCGGCGAGCACCGCAATCGTGGCCCCACCGCTCGCGAGCGCGGCGCGATGAGCCATGCCGTCGATTCCGTACGCCCCACCCGACACAACGACAACGTCACGCGCACACAGGCCCGCAGCAAACTCCATCGCCACATGCTCTCCATAGCCGGTAGCCGCTCGGGCTCCCACAATGGCGACCCCGGGCCGCCGCAGTAAGCCGGTGTCACCGCGAGCCCACAGCAGCACGGGTGGGCTATCACCCAGCGCGTCAAGGCTGTCGGGCCAGTGCGCATCACCGGGAACGACCATGACTGCACGACATCGAGCAGCGCTTTCGAGACTGCGCATGACGTCGTTGGCACGTAACCGCTCGATCCACCGCGCCACGCCGCTCGTCGCCGCGTCTGTCGTGACCTCACCGCGCGTCGCGTCGCTGATGACTTGCGCAGGTGCACGGTCGATCACCAGGCGAGCGGCCGTCACCGGGCCCACAGCCGCAATGAGAGCCCCCGCGGTGCTGTCGCCGGGCTCGACGAGCACCGACCAGATCGCGCGCGCGAAGAGGTCATCGATCTCGCGCGGCTCATCATCGTTACGACCCTCGTCGTCACCGTCGAGTGACCACTCTCCGACGCCACCGGGTCGAACGGCCGCGAGCGCCACAGCGATGCGATTGTCATCGATTCCCCACCGACTCACTTAGATTCCCTTTCTCAAGAACAGCGCGCGGCCTACGTGGTCGGCCGATGGCCGATCACCGCCATCAAGGTCGGCGAGCGTCCAGGCGACGCGCAACACGCGGTCGTACCCGCGCATGGTCAGGGCCCCACGCTCGAGGGCGCGATCGAGCGATGCGCGATCTCCCGCGGCCAATCGCCACGGCGACGATCTCAGAACGGGGCCGGGAACGTGCGCCGTCAAGCCCCAGCCGTGGGCGCCCCAGCGATCACGGCTTCGACGTCGCGCAGCGGCCACTCGGTCGCGCGCGGTCGCCGTGGTCACGGCTCCGCTGCCCCCCTCGGTCATCTGGGCAACGCTCACGCGCCGAACCGTGAGATGCAGATCGATACGGTCGAGCAATGGGCCCGACAGTCGCCCGAGGTAACGACGGCGCATGAGCGGCGTGCACGTGCAGTCATCGCCGCCCCCCTGACCACACGGGCACGGGTTGGCGGCCAGTACCAGCTGAAACCGGGCGGGAAAACGAGCTGTCGTTCGCGCTCGATGAATGGTGATCTCGCCCGTCTCGAGTGGCTGCCGCAGAGCGTCAAGCACGGCGCCCGAGAACTCTGGGGCTTCATCGAGAAACAGCACCCCGTGTGCCGCGCGCGAGATGGCACCGGGGCGCACGAGTCCACTGCCCCCACCGACGAGCGCCGCCATCGTGGCGCTGTGATGCGGAGACTCGAGCGGCGGACGTGACACGAGCGACGACCCCAGCGGAAGGCCCGCGAGCGAGCGAATCGATGACACCTCGACCGCAGCATCCGGTTCGAGATCAGGCAAGAGGCCGGGCAGTCGCGACGCGAGCAACGTCTTTCCGGCACCCGGCGGCCCGAGCATGAGCATGTGATGCCCGCCCGCCGCCGCAACCTGAAGCGCCTCAACCGCTTCGGGGTGACCGATGACGTCGGCGAGATCACCGGTTTCGATAACGGAGTCGTCTCGAACGGGCGCGACAAGCGGCTCAACGGCGATCGGATCGAGACTCGCGCCGTGCGTGATGAGAACGTCGCGCAGCGATGCCGCAGCGATGACACGGATGCCCGGCACCAGCCGCGCCTCGTCACCGTTGCCACTCGGCACGACGACGGCCCGGGCGCCGGCCCGGCGCGCAGCCAGAACCGCGGGCAGAACGCCGGCAACCGGACGCAGCCGCCCGTCGAGCGACAACTCGCCCACATGCACCACAGCAGCAATCGCCTCAGCGCTCACGACGCCCGTGGTGGCGAGTGCGGCCACGGCAATACCGAGGTCGAAGCCCGACCCATGTTTGGGCAGCGACGCCGGTGAGAGATTGACGGTGACTTTGCGCGCCGGAAGGTCACAGCCAGAGTTCACGGCAGCAGAGCGCACGCGATCTTTCGCTTCGCCGAGTGCGGCATCGGGCAAGCCGATGATCGAGAAGGCAGGCAGCCCGTTAGCGAGATCAGCCTCGATTTCGACGAGAGCTCCGTCGACGCCGTGCAGGGCCACGGCAAGCGTGCGAGCGACCGCCATCAGCAGGCCTGCCGCACGTGGTCGATCGTGACGTCGCCGCCCTGGGCGATCACTCCAATGACGTCGATGCGCAGCGCACTGCTTTCGGCCGGATGCGCGTCGCACCACGCTCCGGCAAGGCGGCGCAGACGTGCGAGCTTGCGAGGGGTGACGGCATCGAGGGGATGCCCAAACGCCGTTCCTGACCGGGTCTTGACCTCGACGACAACGGCCGTCGAGCCGTGCCGGGCAACGATGTCGATCTCACCGATCGCGCACCGCCAGTTGCGGTCGATGATCGTGTAGCCCTGAGCGACAAGGTGATCAACCGCGAGTTGCTCACCCCTCCGGCCGAGCTCGTCTTTGCGTGCCATGGTGCCTCCTGCCGAGCAGGGTGCCGCACGGCGCACGCACGAGAGCCGGCTCGGTCGCTCACCCTGCGGTGACGACCGAACCGGCCCTGGTGTGAAGGAGGGGCTGTTAGCGCACGGTCTCGAGGGGTTGCTCGGCAGTCTCGTCGTCAGACTCGCCCTGGCCGGTGAAATGCAGCACCGCCCACAGACTCAGAGTGACGACAGCAAAACCGGCCATCACGAGAACCCAGAATCCCATCTGGGCGGCGTCGCCCGGCCCCGTGTCTGCGGTCGGCAACACGATGAGCGCGAAGATCGCGGCGACCGCCGCGAACGTTGCCGCCCAGAGCCGCTTCGAGTGCCGGAAGATCTCGTGCCCCTGCAAGAAGCCCAAAGGCATGAGCGCGGCGAGAGCTGCCGTGAGCCCTTCAGACGTGGTCGCTACGAGGGCGTCACTCACGAGCATCCACACGGCCGTCGGTTCGGCGGTGGCGAGCCCTGTCATGACCGAGAAACCCACCCAGGCGAGCACCGCTAGCCCAACGATGACCGCGATGTTGGTGAGGGTCGCACGCACCCGGTGCGGCGCGCCAACCCGCGTGAGCAAGTCGAGACCGATCACAAGACCGATCAAGAAGCCGGGCGAGAACTCGAGCAGTCGGGCGACGATCACACCCAGCACGGCGAAGACCAGGGCAGCCGGTTGCAGGCTGATGCGGGTCTGGATGTTCCACACGCGCGTGATGATGGCTCCACTGATCCACGACGCCACATAGGTAACGATGAACAGACCAATCGCGAGCGAGAAGGTCATGCGCAACGACACCGGGTCGAACCCATAGTTCGGGTCAATGAACCCAAAGATCAGTGACGTGGCGACGACAAGCACGGCTGCCGCCAACGCTCGCGTGCGCGTGACAGCGGCGAACCACTCTGTCGCGCGTTCGACCCACGCATCGATCGCCGCGTACCAGCGACCAATCCGACGCGTGTTCGATGCCAGCGTGCTGTTGAGCAGCTCGGCCGGGAAGGCCACGAGCAGCAAGATGGCGAGTGCAAGCCCACCCGCTGCCACCAGCAACAGCGGGGTGCGAACGATGCGGTCGATCGTCGGAATCTGATCGCTGATCGCCGAGGGCGAGGCGGGGTTCGATCGGTCGACCGGCGCCGCGCCGTCTGAGCCTGGCGCGCCAGACACCGTCTCATTCTTCTCGGCCGCGGGCGACTCGACGGATGTCTTGGCAAGTTCGATCGGGGCCGCAACCACCTCGACGGGAATCGCGACAGTCGAGGCCACACCGCCCGGAGGCGTCGCAATGGCGACAAGAGTGTGATCACCAACCTCGAGATCGTTCGGGATGGTCACCGCGACCTCGAACGAACCCAGATCATTGACGAGGGCAGTACCCAGCACCTGTGGTGTGGAACGAATCTCGATAACAACGCTCGTGCCGGGGGGCAATCCTTGAGCGGAGAGCGTCAACTCTTGGCCCGGAATGAGCGTGCCTCCGTCATAGCCCTCGAGTGTCCACGGAACAGGCGTCGGCGAGGGAGTCGGCGCGGCCGGTCGCTGAACGGGAGGCACCGTGACGGAGACCGATGAGGTATAGGCCGAGAAACCGTCGATCGATCGATCTGAGTCGATTTCGAAGTCGAGCGTGTTGAATCCGACAGACTGCTGGATCGCACGATAACTGGCCGTGCCGGCGGGAAGGTCGGCGACACACTGCCACGTTCCGCCGCCGTTAACGATCGCCGAGCATACGGTCGACTCGCTCGGCGTGCGAACGAGTACACGGTATCCGGCGACCCCTTGACCGCTAAAGCGCACGGATCGGTCGGCTTGCACCGACGCGCTGACGCTCGTCGGGAGTGGAGGAATGCGAATGAACTCATCGACGAGGTGAAAGTAGGTTTCGGCGATGTCTTGCTCAGAGTAGAAGTTCCACACGCCAGGAGTCAGGTCCGTCGCTACACACGTGACGACCGGGGGATTGCCGACCGCATTGCACACTTGGCGCTCCGTGAACATCGACCCTTCTCCGTTGAGAACAGCGTCGTAGACCCGCGTCTGGAGAAAGGACCCACTCGCCCCCTGCACCGTAGCCGTTACGCTCGCGGGCCCAAGAACGATCGTCGATGTCGGCGGACCCGGCACAAAGTCGCCTTGAATGAAGTCGCCAAAGTCACTCGCCGTTTGGGCCCCCGTCACATCGAAGCCATCAGCGCGGAAGGATGCCGCCCCGTAGTCCCACGTGGGGGCTGACCCGGTGCACGACCAGTTTCCTGACGCGGGCACGGGGTCAACTTCGCAATACAGGTTCGAGGCCGGCGGGGTTCCGAGCGGGTAGACGAACACCGATACGCGGCCCAGGGCTGGCCCAACTCCCGACAGCGTCGGTGTCAGCGAAGGCCACTCGTTGTCGAATTCAGGGTGACTCGTGACGGTGACCGGCGCATCGGTTCCGACAACCACAGTGACCGCATTGCTCGGCGCGCTCGCCACACCGTCACCCGACACCTCGGTCGATGTTGCGACAAGCTCGTAGCTGCCCACTGACGGAACGGTGATGTCGCATCCGAAAGACGTGTCGGTGTACAACACGTATGACGTGCAACTTGCCGCGGGCACGCCGCCTAGCGTCGCCGTCACGGTCACGATCTGGTCGAAGCCACCGGCGTCGGCGGCGAGCCCGGTCACCGGAATCAAGGTCGAAATGGTCGCGAAGCCGTCGGCCGGCGTGCCGATCGTCGGGGCTCCCGGAACCGCGTTCGCCACCGATACCCCCGCAATGAGAGAGCCAGTGGCGATCGCAGAGATCGCGGTGATACCCACCACTCGACGAAGGGGAGATGACAGCATCGACACGATGATTCCTACTCCGGGACAACCAATAGGCCCATGCGAGTGCATAGACACGATGAGCGTAACCCGAAAGTGTTTCGTACGTATGACGAATAGCTATTCGTCGAGCGCCAGCTCTTTCGGCAACTTGAGCTCTTTTTTGCCGAGCTCTTCAACGTTGACGTCTTTGAAGGTCAGCACCTTCACGCTCTTGACGAAACGGTCAGCGCGGTAGACATCCCAGACCCAGACGTCGGTGAGGGTGAGTTCGAAGTAGAAGTCGCCGCCCATGTCGCGCACGACCTGCTCGACTTCGTTGGCGAGGTAGAAGCGCCGCTCGGTCTCGACCACGTACTGAAACTGCGAGACCACATCGCGATACTCGCGATAGAGCGCGAGTTCGACCTCGCGGTCGTAGTCGTCGAATTCTTCGTCGTCCATGGCGGGCTCAGTCTAGACCGTCGAGCAGCGTAGGCTCCCGCAGCCAGGTGACGCGATGACGGGGTGATGGCCCGTGTGCGGCGACCGCGGCGAGGTGATCGGGACTGCCGTATCCCTTATTGCCGCTCCAGCCATAGACCGGCCAGCGTTCGTGATCAGCCACCATGAGCGCGTCACGGTACTGCTTCGCAACGACGGATGCTCCCGCCACGCTCGCGCAGTCGCGGTCAGCCTTCACACGGGTAACGATGCGCGGCGGCGAGCTCAACGACCCCGTGAGCCAATCGTGGCTGCCGTCGAGCAACACTGTCGCGTGAGCGACGTCAACGCCGGCCTCGTGCAAGGCGATGAGCCCGCGGCGCGCCGCCATACCGAGGGCCGCGATGATTCCGTGCGCGTCAATCTCAGCGGGCTCCGCTTCGCCGACGGCAACAGCGGCGGCCCAGGCATGCACAAGGGGCTCGACCTCGGCGCGCCGGGCGGGGCTGAGCAACTTGCTGTCGCGCAAGTGCGCCGGCGGGGCATCCACCGTGGGAAGAATCGCGCAAACGCCCACCGCTACGACACCGGCGATCGCGCCGCGGCCGACCTCATCGACGCCGATCACGACAGGGGCGCCCTCATCGAAGAACGTACGCTCGACGTCGAGCGTGGGGGCAGCGCTCACGCCCGGTCGCTCACTCGGCGCGCTCGACCCCGTCAAAGACCAACGGGTAGTTCTCAATCCACTGCCAGCGCTCGACCGGCCAGCTGATGACAAACGCACGCCCCACGACGTCGTCGATGGGCACGACACCGTTGAAACGAGAGTCAGCAGAGTCATAGCGGTTGTCGCCCATGACCCACAGCGAGCCCTCGGGCACGTCTTCTTGAAAGTCTTGGCCACTCACATCGATCGTGCCCGCGGGCAGCGTGACGTAAGGCTCATCGAGGGGAACGCCGTTGATGCTGAGCTGCCCCAGATCGTTGCAACACACGATTCGGTCGCCCGGCAAGCCGATGACGCGCTTGACCAAGTGTTCGTCGCTGTCTGACGCGCTCAGACCGATGAGCGACAGCACCCAGTCGCTCGCCGCGGCGAGCGGCGGCTGGGGAGGCTCGACAACGTCGGGCAGCCATCCACCGGGGTCGGCAAACACCACGACGTCGCCGCGCTCGATCGGGATCACGTCAGGAACCAACTGGTTGACGATGATGCGGTCGTTCACGAGAAGCGTGTCTTGCATCGACTCACTCGGAATGTAGAACGAGCGAATCAAGAAGGTCTTGATGAGAAACGAGATGACAAGCGCCGCGGCAACGATGACCACAACGTCGCGCAAGAAGAGCAACACACTGCGCCCACGGCTGACGGGCGGTTTGGCCGATGCGCTGGCCGATGATGCCGCGGTGGATGCTCCGCCCGCGGCGGGCGTGGTGTGCTCAGTCATGACTCCCCAAGTGCTCAGCGCCAGTCTAGGCCGCACGGGGCGCGAACGATCGAGGGCCTCGCCGACGAATCGACGAGGCCCTCGAGAGCTGCGGAACGCGGACTACGCGTCGCGCTTCTCCTTGATCTTGGCCTTCTTGCCACGGAGGTTGCGCAAGTAGTAAAGCTTGGCGCGACGAACGTCACCGCGAGTCACGACCTCGATGTGGTCGATGACCGGGGAGTGCACGGGGAACGTGCGCTCGACGCCGACCTGGAAGCTCACCTTGCGAACCGTGAAGCTCTCGCGAATGCCCTCGTTCGAGCGGCCAATCACGACACCCTGGAAGACCTGAATACGCGAGCGCGTGCCTTCGATGATGTTCACGTGCACCTTGACGGTGTCGCCGGGGCGGAAGTCGGGAATGTCGTTTCGCAGTGACGCGGCGTCGACGTGGTCGAGGATGTGCATGGTCATTCGCTCTCTGCAACCGCCACAGGTCGATCGCGACTTCGGGGAAATTCGAAGAATTGCGTGGCACCCGCAGATTCACGGCTCCCCTGTGGCAGAGCCGTGCCGAGGCACAAAGAGAAATCATGCCACATTGTGCGACGCTCACCCAATCAGTGGCACCATAGAACCAGCAGCAGTCAGAGGATGATCTGGGGGGGCTCCACATGACAGCACACACCGCACTCGCCACCGATCGCGTCGTCATGCGCACAGAACCGGTGCAGCAGCGCAGTTCTGAGCGCATCACGCTCTTGCTCGATGCAGCAGCGACGCTCATCGACGATGCCGGAATCGACGGTGTCACGACGAGCGCCGTCGCTCAGCGATCGCGCTCATCGGTCGGCGTCGTCTACCGATACTTTCCGAACATTCAATCTCTTTTGCGAGCCCTCGCCGCCCGCAATATGGAGCGCTACCTCGAGCGCGTGTGGCAGGGCGTCGAAAGCTCGCCCGCCGAACCCTGGTCATCGTTCGACAGCACGCTTGACGCGTTCATCGACATGACGCGGACTGAGCCCGGCTTTCGTGCCCTGCGCTTCGGCGACGTCATCGACCAGCGGTTCATCAACCCCGAGCTCAGCAATAACGCGATTCTCGCGCGCGAGTTCGCGGGCCAAGTGGGGCGCACCTATGACGTCACTCCCGATGACGATCTGATCTTTCACCTCGAGGTTGCCATTGAGATCGCGAGCGGCCTGCTCACGCGGGCGTTCCAACTCGACAAGAATGGGGATGCTCGCTTCATCGAAGCGACGCGCGACTTGTGCGGCACATACCTGCGCACCCACATTCCCCTGCCGAGGACGTAAATGATCGAACTGCGCACGCCCGCCGAAATCGACCAGATGCGACCGGCGGGCCGGTTCGTCGCGAGCGTCATCAGTGCAACGAGCGCGGCAGCCGACGTGGGCGTGAATCTGCTCGATCTCGACGCCCTCGCTCACGAGATGATTCGCGCCGAGGGCGCGACGAGCTGCTACATCGACTATCACCCCTCGTTCGGTGGCTCGCCGTTCGGCAAAGTGATCTGCACCTCGGTGAACGACGCGGCCCTTCACGGGCTTCCTCACGACTATGTGCTGCGTGACGGAGACATGCTGTCACTCGACTTCGCTGCATCTGTCGACGGGTGGGTGTGCGACTCTGCCACGACCATCATCGTCGGCACGCCTCGACCCGACGACCTTGCCCTCATCGCCGCGACCGAGCGGGCGCTTGCGGCGGGCATCCAGCAGGCCCGCGTCGGCAATCGCATGGGAGACATCTCTGCCGCGATAGGCGACGTTGCAGCAGACGCCAGCTACCCCGTCAATCTCGACTTTGGTGGTCACGGAGTGGGTCGCACGATGCACGGCGACCCGCATGTTCCGAACGACGGCCGGCCTGGCCGAGGTCTCAAGCTGCGCGCAGGCCTCGTGATTGCGATCGAACCGTGGTTCATTCCTGACACCGACGAGATCTATACCGACGACGACGGCTGGACTCTGCGCAGCAGCACCGGCACCCGCGCGGCGCACGCCGAGCACACGGTTGCGATCACTGCCGCGGGACCAATCGTCTTGACGGCGCGCGACTAGCCCCGCGAACGGCGACCGTGCCGAGCGTCGTTACCGAACGCCGGCGGCCGCCGACTCGAGCGACCGCTCGCTCTCGACATCGGCGCTCACCGCGCGCCGCGACCGAATGGTCGTTGACACCATGGTCGCAAAAGCGGTTGCCGCAGCCGCGATCAGCAAAGGCCACAACAGGTAGCCCAAGAAGAGCAAGTCGGCACTCGGCGAGATCGCGACAACCGCGGCCACGAGCACAAACTCGATGATGAGCAACAGTTTCTCGCCCACCGTGAGCATGGGGGGCCGGCGCAACATCACCGCGACATGATTGATCGAGAGCGAGAGCGCGAGCCCCGGCAAGACGAACATTCCGGTGATCAAGGCTTGCAACGTGGGCAGAGCACTCACGTCACCGGTCAGTCTCAAGTACCAGGCCGCGGCACCCGCGAGCGCGGCAACACCGGCGAGAGCCGGCTGTGACCACAACCACACGCGTTCGCCCGCCGAGATCGATTCTCGCTGCCCGCTCTTCGCTGTGCTCTGACCGGTCATCGTTCCTCGATGAGGTCGGGGCGCACCGCGCGCGTGCGCTCGAGTTGTTGCTCGTGGCGCCACGCCGCGATGGCACCGTGGTTGCCGCTGAGCAACACGGGGGGCACCGTCAGGTCACGCCAGGTCGGCGGCTTGGTGTAGCTCGGGTATTCGAGCAGGCCGTCTTCGTGGCTCTCTACGGTGAGGCTTTCGGGGTTACCGATGACTCCGGGCACGAGACGACCGATCGCTTCAATCATCGCCATAGTCGCCACCTCCCCGCCGTTCAGCACATAGTCGCCGATGCTGAGCACACGAACGTCTATTCGCCCAGAGTAGTGCTCGACAACGCGCTGGTCGATGCCCTCGTAGCGTCCGCACGCGAACACGAGGTGGTCGCGATGCGCAAGCTCGCGCGCGGTGGCTTGCGTGAACGGATGCCCAGCCGGGCTCGGCACGATGAGCACGCTATTCGGGGTCACGAGTGCGTCGAGTGCCTCGCCCCAGGGCTCGGGCTTCATGACCATGCCGGCGCCGCCGCCGTAGGGAGTGTCATCTACCGTGCGGTGCCGATCGTGCGTGTGATCGCGCAGGTCGTGCACGCCCACCTCGATGACGCCAGCCGCGCGAGCGCGACCGAGTAACGACACATCGAGCACCCCGAAGAACTCGGGAAAGATCGTGACGATGTCGAGGCGCACGGTGTGCAGTCTAGGCAGAGGCAGAGTCGTCGGTCGCAGCGCCATTGCCGTTGGGGGTGTCATCGTCGGCGATGTCTTCGAACAGCCCAACCGGCGGCGTGATGGTCACGGTGCCCGCGGCGATATCAACGGCGGGCACGATCGCGTTCACGAACGGAACGAGCACCTCACGCTCGCCCGTGCCAATGACAAGCAAGTCTTGAGCCGGAAAGTGCTCGACGCGCACGATCGTTCCGACCTCGACGCCATCGCGCAGGGCCCGCAGCCCCACGAGCTGAAAGTCGTACCACGCGTCGGGCTCATCGGCCTCGTCGGGCTGCTGGTCGATCCAGAGAATCGCCTTGACGAGGCTCTCGGCCCCCGTGCGGTCGGCAATGCCCTCGAAAAAGCCAACGGGCTGACCGTTGTACCAGCGCAATTCGGCGAGCGTCAGTGTCTTGCCGTGCCACGGAGAACTCGTGGGCACCTGCAGAGTGAAGACGGCCCCCGGCGTAAAGCGCTTATCGGGGTCGTCAGTGAAGAGTTCGAGCTTGAGTGCGCCCTTGAGTCCGTGGGCCTTCGTCAGCCGACCGACTCGCAGCTGCTGCGCCGGGGTACTCAAAGCTGGTCGGTGTCGACGACGTCGACGCGCACGCGTCGGCCGTCGGCGAGCGACGAAATGACCGTGCGGAGTGCTTTGGCAGTGCGGCCACCCCGGCCGATCACGCGGCCGAGGTCCTCGGGGTGCACACGCACCTCGAGGACCTCGCCACGGGCAGAGCTCTGCGCGACAACGGCAACATCGTCGGGGTGATCGACGATCCCCTTGACGAGATGTTCGAGCGTGTCAGCGAGCACTGTCGTTAGGCCTTCTCAGCCTCAGTGTTCTCAGCGGCGTTGTCGTCGGCAGCGGCCTCGTCAGCGGCAGGCGCCTCAGCAGCGGCTTCCTCAGCGGGGGCAGCCTCGACGGCGGCTTCTTCGACGACCTCGGCAGCGGGGGCTTCGGCGGCCTCGTCAGCAACAGCCTCAGCGGCAGGAGCCTTCTCGGCAGCGGCCGGCTTCTCAGCCTTGGGCTTGAGAACGGGCTTCTTCTTCTCGTCCATGGCAAAAACAGCCTTGGGCTCGGCGACCTTGACGGTGCTCTTGGCGTTCTTGTCGCCCTTGAACTGGCCCCAGTCGCCGGTCAGCTTGAGCAGCGCGAGCACCTGCGGGCTCGGCTGCGCGCCGACGCTCAGCCAGTACTGGGCACGCTCAGAGTTGACCTCGATGACCGAGGGCTCTTCCGTCGGGTGGTACTTGCCGATCTCTTCGATGGCACGGCCGTCGCGCTTGGTACGCGAGTCGGCGACGACGATGCGGTAGTACGGCGCACGAATCTTGCCCATGCGCTTGAGGCGAATCTTGACAGCCACGTTTCTCCAAAATGGTGAAGGGGTTGAGTTGCAACCGGCTGCGTGGGGCACACTCGGCGCGAAAGCTCGTGATGGATGCTCGCGCGGCCTGATTAGAGGGTCGGGCCCGCGAGCATTCGACCCCCCATTCTGGCAGATTTTCGCGGTGCGTGCCGCCGCCGCCGCGCGATACGGCTCAGCGGTGGTCGTCGCGCCAGCTGAGCCACTCGCGAACCGGCCCCATGTCAAACGTCGGGCCTTCGAAACCGTAGGTAAAGAGCGTCGCGCCGACCGCGTGCAGCTCATCGGCCTGCGCCATGCTGCGCTCGCGAATCTCGACCGAAATCTCGATCTCGCTCACGTCGCGGCCGACCGCGGCACCGTGCTCGGCAAGGATGCCGAGCTTGTGCTCGAGCGTCGGTACGTCAGCGAACGAGTGCCAGATGTCGGCGTGCTGGGCAACGATGCGCAACGTCTTCTTTTCGCCGCCTCCGCCGATCAAGATGGGGATGTCGCGGGTGGGGGCGGGATTGAGACGCGACCAGCGATCACGGATGATCGGCAGTGAGTCAGCCAGAGCATCCAGTCGCCCGCCGACCGTGCCGAACTCGTAGCCGTATTCGTCATAGTCGCGCTCGAACCAGCCCGAACCCGTGCCGAAAATGAACCGGCCCGTGCCGCCCTTGGCGCTGATGTGGTCGATCGTGCGGGCCATGTCGGCCTGCAGGTTGGCGTTGCGGTAGCTGTTGCAGTTGACGAGCGCGCCGAGTTCGGCGTGCGTGGTTTGCTCGGCGATGGCCGCGAGCATCGTCCACGACTCAAAGTGCAAGCCGTTGGGGTCGCCATAGAGCGGGTAGAAGTGGTCCCAGTTGAAGATCACGTCGACCCCGAGGTCGTCGAGTTCGGCCGCCGCATCGCGAATGCGTTCGTACGAGGTGTGCTGGGGCCGAATCTGAACGCCGAGGCGCACGGGTCGAGAGGTCATGCTCCTCAGCCTACGGTCGCCATGCTGGTCGCGACGCGAGGCCAGGGGTTCGCCGCTTCGAGCTGTGCGGCAACGCTCAGCAGCAGGGCCTCCCCCGCACCATCCGCGGCCGGATGCGCCACGAGCTGCACACTCAACGGCACCTGCGCGCCGTCGTGCCACCCGGCCGGAACCGCAGCAGCCGGCCACCCGAGAAGGTTCCACAACGCCGCGTAGGGCGCGTAGCCGATGTTCGCGCGCAGGTTGGCGACCCAGCCGCGCCGGTGCCAGCCCACGGCCACGGGCCCCGGCTGTGCAAGGCCCGGCGTGAGAATGACGTCAACGTGTGCCGTCGCCGCCTCGACCTGCGCACGCATGCGGTCGACGGGGCCCGGGCGCAGACCGCCCAGTCGGCGCAAGCGACGGCCCGCACGCACGTGAGCGCGCACCCGAGGCTCGAGATCACGGTCAGCGATGCCTTCGTGCGCAGCGTCGTCGGCGGCACCCGCAAACCAGCGCGCAAGCACCGGAAGCGGGTTGGCCGGGTAGGGAATGCGCAGCTCGACAACCTCATGGCCGGCAGCCCGCAGGGTCTCGGCAGCGCGATCGGCGGCAGCCTTCCACTCGGGGTCGAGCTTCGCCAGCGGGGTCGGGATGCTCGTCGCGAGGCCAATGCGCACCGCGCGCAGGGCCGACACCTCGGCGAGCGCTGGGCGGGCGGCCATGACCGAGAGCACGAGCGCGGCATCCGTCACCGTGGTCGCGAGCGGGCCGTTCTCGCTCATGCCAA
>CALRWH020000059.1:0-14306 GCA_943371805.1 Pseudomonas synxantha
ATGTAGCCGAGCAGCTCTGCCGAGGCGCGCACCTCGCCCACGAGCGACCGCGCCTGAGTAATCTGCTCGGCGTTCAGCACCGCGGTGACGCCGGCCGCGGCTAGGTCGCGCGGGTTGAAGCCGTCGGCGTGGCGCTGCATGACCTCGACTTCGGCATCGCGCGCGGGCAGGTCGAGCACGAGCTTGAGCAAGAAGCGGTCGAGTTGCGCTTCGGGCAGGGTGTAGGTGCCTTCGTACTCGACGGGGTTTTGCGTTGCCGCGACCATGAAGGGGTGCGGCAAGGGGTGCGTCTCGCCGTCGATCGACACTTGCCGCTCTTCCATCGCCTCGAGCAAGGCCGACTGGGTCTTCGGAGGCGTGCGGTTGATTTCGTCGGCGAGCAGAATGTTGGTGAAGACCGGGCCGCGCCGAAACTCGAAGTCGCCCGCCTTCGCGTCGTAGACGACCGAGCCCGTCACGTCACCCGGCATGAGGTCGGGGGTGAACTGCACGCGCGTCGTGCGCAAGTCGAGAGCTGCGCTCAGGGAGCGCACGAGCAGGGTCTTGGCCACGCCGGGCACACCCTCGAGCAGCACGTGGCCGCCCGTCAGCAGCGCGACGATGAGCCCGCTGATGGCGCCATCTTGGCCCACAACGGCCTTGCCGACTTCGGTGCGTACGAGCCCGAAGGCGTCGCGAAGGTCTGTGGAGGTCATGCGTCCATTCTTCCGGTCGGGGATGGGTCGGTGCGAGAGTCGTGTGGGTCGCTGGCGTCGTCGAGACCGACTCGACGGGCGATGAACGATTCGAGTTCGAGCAAGCGGTCGCTCAGCTCGACGAGCTCGCGATCGCTCGCGGGCTCGCGGCCCACGAGAAGCTCGCGCAGGGCGGCAACATCGCGCCCCGTGATGCCGGCCACCGCGCTGATGATGTCGTCGACGCCCGATGCGCGCCCCAGGGCGAGACCTTCGGCGATGCGCCGCAAGGTTCCGACGCGCAACGCGTCGATCGCGCGCAAGCGAGAACCCTCGCGGGCGTAGAGCCGCGCGCGACCTTCCATGGTTTCGGTCGTCTTGACGACGACGGGCAGATTCTCAATCACGACAGGCCCGAATCGGCGACCGCGCCAGAAGGCGGCCGCGAGGCCCACGAGCAGAGCGAGCCAGGCCACGGGGTTGACCCACTCAGGCGTGAGCTCAGACAGGCTCGGTGCCGACAGGTCGGCAGGCGTGGGCTGATACCAGACGAGCGTTTCGTGCTGCCCGAGCACTCCGAGCGCGAGCGCCGCATTGCCCGCGCGCGTGATCTCGCCGTTCTGCAGCACCGAACCGGCACCAAGCACGGTCACGAGTCGGCCGTCGACCTCGAGCTCAACAAGCGCCGCACCTACTTCGCCGGCGTCGAAACAGATCTCGCCGTCGATCGTGCTGTAGCCGATTCCCGTCGCACGGATGGTCCCTGCCCGCACCGCGGCCGCCACACGGCACTCGGCGACAAGCTCGAGCGCCTCACCCGTGCTGAGGGGCGCGGCGGTGAGAGCGTCGATGCCGAGGGCATCCAGTGCCGCTTGTGAGGGTTCGGCGAGAACGAGGTGGTCCGCGACTCCCAGCACCTGTGGCCACTGATCGTCATCGAGGATGCCGCGCGTGTCACCCACAAACAACGTCGTGCCGGGCTCATCGAGCGCGGCCAAGGTCTCAGAGAGCTGGCCCGTGACGACCACCTCGACTCCGGCATCGCGGAGCACTTCGACGACGGCGCGCGAGCCGAGCGGAGCCGTCTCGTCAGCACCCCACCGCTCGGCGATGCGTGTTGCGCCGTTGATGCTGATGAGGATGAGCCCGAGTACGAGCAGGCCGGCGGTGACGACGCCCCAGTACAGCGACCGCCGCACAACGCGCCGTACGGTCGGCGTCGTGATGACGGCCGAGAGTTCGGCGTTGATGTCGGTGGCCGGAGTGCTCATCGCGGGCTCGCCGCCACGAGGTCGTCGACGGTCGGCAGGGGAGACCGCGTCGCTTCGATCGTTTCGTCGAGAGCGCGAACGAGAGCGTAGTCATCGGCCGAGCCCGGCCGATCGAGGTAGCGCACGCCATCGAAGCGATCGGCTGCGGCCTCGAGCTGAGCACCGTGGTCAGGAAACTGCCGCGTGGCAGCCCGCGCGAAACTGTGGGCGGTCGTACCGGGCAGCGCCGTGACGATCGTGCGCTCGTCGAGCGATCGGGCGATCGCGCGGTATCGCTCGGCGATGGCGAGCGGCCAGTTGCCGGCGGTTGCCGCGCGTTCGGCGTCGCGGCGCAACTGTCGTGCCGTGCGGCGGTCATGCTCGCCGAGTAAGTCGCCCCCCTGCAGTCGGCTGCGAGTGCGCCACCGGGGAAGGCCGTAGATGACGATCGCGGCAATGATGGCGGCCGCGAGCACGATGGCCCCGATCACGAGGGCGAGAGCCGGAGGGCCGTCTCCTTCAGCGAGTCGCAGCGAGCCCAGCCAGTCGAGCACGGATTGCGTCAGCAGGTCGAACCACGTGGGCTGGCTCTCGGCGTAGGCCGGGTCGGTGAGCTCGTCGAGCAGCAGCTCGCGAGCATCCGGAGCATCGGGCTCGACCGGAACGCTCAGCGTCACGGTGCCGTCAGGTAGGGGTCATCGCCCGCAACGCCGCTCGCGCGCAACTCGACGTGACGCTGCAGCTCGAGGTCGAGGCCCTCGGTGCGCATGCGGCGGTCGATGTAGAGCAGCGATGCCGTGGCGGTGGTGATAACCGAGCCGATCGCGCCAATGACCGCGGTGATCGCGACGACCACGAGGTTGAGAACAAGGAAGAGAGTGAAGTCGGTCTCGAACTCGCCCGCGGGATTCGCAATCGGGAACGCGAAGGATGCCGCGAATTGGAAGGGCGTTGCCACCACACTCGAGGCGACGTTCACCATGACGATGATGAGAATCATGGTGCCAAAGACGCGCCAGAACGCGCCCCGCACGAGCGTCCACGAGCGGCGCACGGCTACGCCCAGGGGCAACCGTTCGACAATGATCGCCGCGGGTACGAACGCGACCTTGGTGCTGAGCCAGGCGGCCAGAACGAGATACCCCAAGCCGCCGAGGATCAAGAAGATGACACCGCCGGCGATGGCCGCGGGCTCACCCACGATGAAGAAGCCGAGACTCAAGCCGATGAGCACGGCAAGGGCGGTGAAGACGGCAACACCCACGAGGGCCGTCCAGCCGATGAGCGCCCACCAGCGGCCGCGGCCGAGGGCCACGAGCTGCCGCAGGGTGAGCTTTTCGCCGAGGGTTGCGCGCGACACCTCGACCGAGATAATGCCTTGCAACATGGCTTGAGCGACGATCGAGATGCCGATCGCGAGAATGCTCGCGACAAAGGCAAGGGCGAACGTTCCGAAGACGATCGTGGGCGAGTCGGCGACACTGGCGCGCGATGCACGGTCGATGCCCGAAAACAGAATGATCGTGCTGATGCCGCTTGAAATGAACACGACGAGCGCGTTGAGCAGCAATGCTGCACCAAAGGTGGGGCGCGGATTGCGCCGCAGCACCTGAAAGCTCGCGCCGATGACGGTGCCGAATTCGATGGGTCGCAGCGGAATGAGTCCGGGTTTCGGCGGGGGAGTCCAGCCCGGTGCCGGGGGCACGACGCCATACGGCGCTGACGGGGCTCCTGAGGGCGCGGCGGACTGCGAGGCCGGAGCGTAGGGGCTTGCCGCGGGGTCGACACGCGGAGCATCGGGAGTCGGGCCGCCCGGCGAAGCCCAAGAGGTCGAATCGCTCACGTGCTCACCTTTCGTCAGTGCCTGAGGTCGGCTCGAAACGTATGGTGTCACACTCGTCTAGGCTGGAGGTAACAAGAAGCGGAGGCTGCCCCATGACTGCGCGCATCCTGGTCGTCGATGATGACGCCGCAATCGCCGAGATGATCGGCATCGTTCTTCGGGGCGAAGGGTTCGAGCCCCACTTCTCGTTCGACGGCCCGGCCGCGATCGAGGCATTCGCGAGCGTCAAGCCTGACCTCGTCTTGCTCGATCTCATGCTCCCCGGCATCGACGGCATCGAGGTCTGCACGCGCATTCGCGAGACCAGCGGCACGCCCATCATCATGCTCACGGCCAAGAGCGACTCGACCGACGTCGTGCGCGGGCTCGAGAGTGGCGCCGATGACTATGTCGTGAAGCCCTTCAATCCGAAGGAGCTTGTGGCGCGCATCCGCACCCGACTTCGCCCCAGTGCGCAATCTGAGGTCGAACGCTTGCCCATCGGCGACCTCATCATTGACGTAACGGGCCACGACGTGACGCGCGACGGAAAATCGATCTCGCTCACGCCGCTCGAGTTCGACTTGCTGCTCGCCTTGGCCATGAAGCCCAACCAGGTCTTCACGCGCGAGATGTTGCTCGAGCAAGTGTGGGGCTACCACTACAAGGCCGACACTCGGCTCGTTAACGTTCACGTGCAACGCTTGCGAGCCAAGGTCGAGCTCGATGCCGACAACCCCAGCATTGTGATGACCGTGCGTGGGGTGGGGTACCGCGCCGGCGCTGCCCGCTGAGAGCGGCGCCTCGAGCCTCATGCCTCCGTACACCTGGCGCAGCCTGGTGCAACGAGCGCGCCATCTCTGGCGAAGCTCGCTGCAGCTGCGCACGGTGGCGATCACGGTTTTTCTTTCGACCATCGCCGTCACGATCATTAGCGGCTATATGTCGCTCAGCATCGCGACCAATCTCTATGAAGCTCGAAAGAGCCAAGCCATCGCCGAAGCGCGGCAAGCCACGGTCAGTGCGCAGGGCTTGTTCGATAGCTCCGTTGCCGCCGACGGAACGATTGACGTCGAGGCCGTAAACCAAACGGCGCAGACCACGATTCGCAGTGTTGCGTCGAGCCCCGGTGGTACGCAGTTTGCGATCTTGCGCACACCCGGGCAGACCACGGCCGTCACGATGACTCCCACGAGCACGCGCGGGCTCGACGAGACGGTCATCAGCGATGACCTTCGCGCGCAAGTGTCGACGAGTGACGGCCTGATCTACACGCAAGCGGTCGCCATAAACGGCGACGAGGGAGCCGACCCGGGCCTCGTGGTCGGCAGCGTCTTCGAGGTGCCCACCGCCGGGCAATACGAGCTCTACCTCGTCTATAACGTGCGTGACGTGCAGCAGACGCTCGACTTTGTGCAGCAAACCCTCGTCATCGGCTCGCTCTTGCTGGTCGCAACGATCGGCCTTGTGACCTATCTCGTGACGCGCCTCGCGATCAACCCCGTTCGCGTCGCGGCTGAGACGGCCGAGAAGCTCGCCGATGGTCAACTCGAAGAACGCATTCCCGTCAAGGGCGAAGACGTCATCGCCACGCTCGGCCGCTCGTTCAATCGCATGGCCGACAGCCTGCAGCGCCAAATCACGCAGCTCGCGGCGCTTTCGCGCGTGCAGCAGCGGTTCGTGAGCGATGTGAGCCACGAGTTGCGCACGCCCCTCACGACGATTCGGCTCGCGGGAGACGTGCTCTATGAGCAACGCGACCAGTTCAGCCCGACGACGGCGCGCACGGCCGAACTCTTGCACGCACAAGTTGACCGCTTCGAGGTCATGCTCGCTGACCTGCTCGAGATGAGCCGGTACGACGCCGGGGCGGTTGAGCTCGACACCGAGCCCACCAACCTCGTGCGCCTCGTTGAAGAGTCACTCGAAGCCATTCGCCCGCTCGCGGTCGAGAAAGGCAGTGAGCTGCGCCTCGTGGCCCCCGGCGGCTACTTCGAGGCCGACGTTGAGTCGCGCCGCATCCGTCGCATTCTGCAGAACCTGCTGGGTAACGCCGTTGATCACGGCGAGGGCCGGCCGATCGTCGTCTATGTCGACAGCAATCGCGATGCCGTCGCGATCGCGGTGCGCGATTACGGCGTGGGAATGGATGCTGGGCAACTCGAGCGAGTCTTCGACCGGTTCTGGCGCGCCGACCCCTCGCGCCAACGCTCGACGGGGGGAACGGGCCTCGGCCTCGCGATCGCCACGGAAGACGCTCAATTGCACGGCGGCAACATCGACGTGTGGTCGGTTCTCGGCGAGGGCACGTGCTTTCGCCTGACGCTGCCCCGCGAGGGCGGAGCCTCGGTCGAAAACTCACCCATCGCGTTGCCACCCGTCGACCCTGATGACCCGGTTCTTGAGCTCTCGGGGGGTGATGACCGTGCCTAAGGTTCACGAGCACCGGCGACGGCGCTGGGCGGCGCTCGCCGTCGTGCCGGCGCTGCTGCTGTCGGCCTGCGTCTCGGTGCCCTTCTCGGGCGGCGTCGAACTCGGGGGAGACCTTGATACGGGCGTCGCCGTCGACTTTGACTTCTTGCCATCGGGCCCGAGTGCGGGAGCCACGCCCGAAGAGATCTTGCGCGGCTTTTTGGCGGCCACGACCGCGGCGCAAAACAATTACCGCATTGCCCGGTCGTACTTGGCCGATGACGTGGCTGACGTCTGGAATCCGTACGAGAGCACTCTCGTGCGATCGCGCGAGGGCACGATCGAGCAGGTCGATGAGACAACCTTGACCTACAGCGTGCCGATTGTTGCCTCGGTTGATGCGGTGGGCCGCTATTCGGTGGCCGACGATACCGCGACGCAAACCTTGCCGGCCTTCCGCTTCGTGCAAGAGGGCGGTGAGTGGCGCATCGCCGAGCTCGGCAACGGCATCTTGATTTCGCAACAGGCTTTTCCGAGTGCGTTTAGTCAGCACACGCTCTTCTATTGGGATTCGGCCTTCCGCAACCTCGTGCCCGACCTGCGGTGGTTTCCGTCACGCTCTGAAGTGGCGACCCGCATCGTGCGCGCTGTGCTCGAGCAGCCCACGAGCTGGCTGGGGCAGGGGGCCACCGTATCGGCGATCCCCGAGGGCACCACACTCGCACTCGCGCCCGTCTCGGTTGCGGCGGGCATCGCCCAAATCGACCTGACGAGCGAAGTGCTGTCGCTCACCGACCTCGAGCGTCAACGGCTGCGCTTGCAGCTCGCCGCAAGCCTGCGGGCTGTGAGCGGCGTCGTGGGCGTGCAGATTACGGTCGATCAAAACGCCGTTGCGATTCCCGAGTGGACGTCGGGCTCGCCCGACATCGTGCCGCAGGTTGACCCACGGCTGTTGTTGCGCACCGACGAGGCCTTCGGCTTTGCGACGGGCAGCGACATCGAGCCGCTCGGCGCATTGAGTCCGCGCGTGATCGAGCTCGGCGCTTCGGCGGTCGCGCTCGCGCGCAGCACGACGTTAGCGGCGGCCCTCGCGCCCGACGGCGTTTGGGCGGTTCCCACGGGCGATGCCCCACCCGAGCTACTCGATGACCGCGACGGTCTCATCGCCCCGAGCATCGACAGCTATCAGTTCGTCTGGTCGGTGCCGGCAACGGGCAGTGGAGCAGCCGGCGCGATTCGGGCGACCGAGCTCGACGGCACGGAGCACGTGGTCGAAGCCACTCTGCCGAGCGACTCACGCATCGTGACCCTCAAGGTCTCGCGCGAGGGCGCCCGCGTGTTGCTCATGCTCGACGGTTCTGGCGGCCCGAGGCTCGTCTACGCGGCGGTCATTCGCGACGAGGCGTCGGGCGTGCCCGTGCGGCTCGGTGAGCTTCGTGACCTTCCGCTGAACGGCGACACCGCGGTCGATGCCGCCTGGGTTGACGAAGTGCGCGTGGCCTCGATTACGCGCACCGACGAGCAGTCGTTGGTTGAACTGCACGAGCTCGGCGGCCGCAGTCGACCTCTGGGCCTCCCGCCGCAAGCCACCCAGATTGTGGGCGGCAACGCGGGAGTCGACGGCATTCGCGTGCTTGGGGGCGACGGCGTGGTCTTTGAGCCGCGCGGTTCGGGCTGGCAAAACACGGGCTTGCGCGCCTCGTTCCTGGGTTCGCAGCAGTAGCGACTTTCCCCCGTTCGGCACTCGCGCGGTGGGTGGGTTGCCGTGCCGCGGCACGCTCGGTCCATGACCCTGACGACTCTCGTGTCGACGGCGCTCGCCGAAGCGTGGGCGCTCGTCGCGCCCGTCGACTGTGCCGGATGCGGTGCGCACGACCGCGCGCTGTGCCCGTCGTGTGCCGCCGGCCTGCAATCGCGGCTCATGCGCGCGACCCTCGAGGTCGACGGCTCGTCGCTGCCGATCGTTGCGGCACTGCCCTACGCGGGCGTCGCGCGTCAGGCGTTGCTCGCGCTCAAGCACGAGGGGCGCACCGAACTCGCCCGGCCGCTCGCACCGGTGTTGCTCGCGGCCGTCACGGCGGCGTGGCACGGCTCGGGGGCCGAGCTGCTGGTTCCCGTGCCCGGCTCACGCGCGGCGGCCGCGCGGCGCGGCTTCGGCCCCGTGGCACTCATGGCCCGCCGAGCGGGGCTCGCGGTCACCCACGCGCTGCGGCCCGTGTCTGCCGGCCCCGAGCAAAAAGGCTTGCGGCTCGAGCAGCGACTCGCCACCGACGCCGGGCGGTGGCGCGCGAGCTCCCGCGTCTCCGGCCACCGAGTGGTGCTTGTCGACGACGTCGTGACGAGCGGGGGCACCCTGCGCGCGGCGACGCGCGCTCTGCGAGCAGCCGGAGCCGAGGTGGCGGGCTGCGCCGCGATGGCGGCGGCGGTGCGCCGATGGGGTGAGTCGAGCATCCACTGGAAATTCATTGCTCGACATGACGAAGGTCACGGTGACAACGAGCCCGTCGAGGACTACCGTGAGGGAAAGGAGGCGTGACCATCGCCTGACCGACAGGCGACACGCTCTCGGCTCAGGAGGTTGACGTGGACATCACCATCACCGGACGCAACATCGGCATCACCGACCGGTTCCGCGACTACGCGACTGAGAAGGCCGAGAAGATCGAGCACCTCGCCGATCGTGCCCAGGTGCTCGAGATCAAGGTCTCTCGTCATCACGAGAAGAGCGGCGGTCGAGCGGCCGATGATCGCGTCGAGATGACGTTGATTGGCGCGGGCCCCGTTGTGCGGGCCGAGTCTGCGGGCAGTGACAAATACGTGGCGTTCGACCTTGCGATCGACAAACTGCTCGAGCGATTGCGACGCGCGAAAGACAAGCGCAAGGTGCACCGCGGCAATCATCGCCCCGTCTCGTTGCACGAGGCCTCGGCCGACGGCTTCAGCGTCATCGACATCACTCCCGCCGACCCGGACATCATCAAGAAGGTCGCCACGGGCGCGATTCCGGTGCAACAGCCCGCTGCTGACGAGGCAGAAGAGGTGTACTCGCCCATCGTTGTGCGGCAAAAGGTGTTTCCGGCGGTGGCGATGACCGTCGATGACGCCGTCGACCAGCTCGAGCTCGTGGGGCACGACTTCTTCTTGTTCATTGATGCCGCCACCGATCGGCCGAGCGTGGTCTACCGGCGCCAGGGCTGGAACTACGGCGTCATCGGTCTTGAGGCTGAGCAGCCCGCAGCCGTTGTGAATGGGCGACGCGCGCGCTGACGCTCCGGTGCACTCACTCTGGCCCGGCAGGTAACCACCTGTCGGGCCAGACCATGCGAGGCGCGCATGCACCTCGCGCCCTCCTATGCCGCACTTGCTAGCATGGGCGGGCCGTGTTCTGCGGCGGTCTGCGGCGTGCCCAGACCTGGCCGCATCGCACTGTGTGTGGCCCGACGAGTGGAGTGACCGAAGTGGCGAATGTTCTCGAGCGTGTTCTGCGGGTTGGCGAAGGCCGGATTCTTCGGCGTCTGAAGGCCTATGCCGAAGCCATCAACCAGCTCGAAGATGACTTCAGCGACCTCACTGACGACGAGCTGCGCAACGAGACCGCCGAGCTGCGTGAGCGCTATGGCAATGGCGAGTCGCTCGACGACCTGTTGCCCGAAGCCTTCGCCGCCGTGCGCGAGGCCTCGAAGCGTACGCTCGGCATGCGTCACTTCAACGTGCAGCTCATGGGTGGCGCGGCACTGCACCTGGGCAACATCGCCGAGATGAAGACGGGCGAGGGCAAGACGCTCGTCGCCACGACGGCCGCCTACCTCAACGCCATCCCCTCGCGCGGTGTGCACGTCATCACGGTCAACGACTACCTCGCGAGCTACCAGAGCGAGCTCATGGGCCGCGTCTACCGCGCTCTCGGCATGACCACGGGGTGCATCCTTTCGGGGCAGACTCCCGAGGTGCGTCGTGCGCAGTACGCCGCCGACATCACGTATGGCACGAACAACGAGTTCGGCTTCGACTACTTGCGCGACAACATGGCGTGGCAGACCGCCGATATGGTGCAGCGTGGCCACTTCTTTGCCATCGTCGACGAGGTCGACTCGATCCTCATCGACGAAGCGCGCACGCCGCTCATCATCTCGGGCCCCTCGTCGGGCGAGGCCAACCGTTGGTTCACCGAGTTCGCGCGTATCGCGAGCCGCCTCGAGCCCGGCGTCGACTACGAGGTCGACGAGAAGAAGCGCACGGTCGGGGTGCTCGAGCCCGGCATCGAGAAGGTCGAAGACCACCTCGGCATCGACAACCTCTATGAGTCGGCGAACACGCCCCTCATCTCGTTCTTGAACAACTCGATCAAGGCTGTAGCCCTGTTCAAGCGCGACAAAGACTATGTCGTCATGAACGGCGAAGTGCTCATCGTTGACGAGCACACCGGCCGCATCTTGGTGGGTCGCCGCTACAACGAGGGCATTCACCAGGCCATCGAGGCCAAAGAGGGTGTGACGGTCAAGGCCGAGAACCAGACTCTCGCTACCGTGACGCTGCAGAACTACTTCCGCCTCTACACCAAGCTCTCGGGCATGACCGGTACGGCCGAAACCGAGGCCGCCGAGTTCATGAGCACCTACAAGCTCGGCGTCGTTCCGATTCCGACCAACCTGCCGATGCAGCGCATCGACAACCCCGACCTCGTCTACAAGAACGAGCAGGTCAAGTTCGAGCAGGTCGCCGACGACATCGTGCAGCGCCACGCCAAGGGTCAGCCCGTGCTCGTGGGCACGACGAGCGTCGAGAAGAGCGAGTTGCTCTCGCGCTTGCTCGCCAAGCGCGGTGTCAAGCACGAGGTGCTCAACGCCAAGAACCACGCGCGCGAAGCATCCATCATCGCCCAGGCGGGTCGCCTCGGCGCCGTTACGGTCGCGACCAACATGGCCGGCCGCGGTACCGACATCATGCTCGGCGGCAACGCCGAGTTCTTGGCCGTCACGGCGATGAACGCCAAGGGCCTCTCGCCCGTCGATACTCCTGATGAGTACGAGGCCGAGTGGGATGCCGTGTTCGCCAACGTCAAGGAGCAGGTCGCCGTCGAGGCCGCGAAGGTCATCGCCGTGGGCGGGCTCTATGTGCTCGGCACCGAGCGCCACGAGTCGCGCCGCATCGACAACCAGTTGCGGGGTCGGTCGGGCCGTCAGGGCGACCCGGGTGAGAGCCGCTTCTACCTCTCGCTGCAAGACGACCTCATGCGCTTGTTCAACTCGGGTGCCGCCGAGGCTCTCATGAGTCGCGCGAGCATGCCCGATGACCTCGCCATTGAGTCGAAGGTCGTGAGCCGCGCCATCCGCTCAGCACAGTCGCAAGTCGAGGCGCGCAACGCTGAGATTCGCAAGAACGTGCTCAAGTACGACGACGTGCTCAACCGCCAGCGCGAGGCGATCTACACCGACCGCCGCCACATTCTTGAGGGCGACGACCTCAAAGACCGCGTGCAGAAGTTCATTGAGCAGGTCGTCACCGAAATCGTCGACACGCACACCTCGGTGGGCCACAGCGACGAGTGGGATTTCGAGCAGCTCTGGACCGAGCTCAAGACGCTCTACCCCATCAGCCTCACGATCGACGAGGTCATCAGCGAGGGCGGCACCAAGCTCACCTCGGCCTTCCTCGTGCGCGAGATTGTGAGCGACGCCAAGCTCGCCTACGAGCGTCGCGAAGAGAGCCTGGGCCGCACGGCCACGCGCGAGCTCGAGCGTCGCGTCGTGCTGAGCGTGGTCGACCGCCGCTGGCGCGACCACCTCTACGAGATGGACTACTTGAAAGACGGCATCGGCCTGCGTGCCATGGCGCAGCGCGACCCGCTCGTCGAGTACCAGCGCGAGGGCTTTGCGCTGTTCCAGTCGATGATGAGCGCCATCCGCGAAGACGCCGTGGGCTTTCTCTTCAACCTCGAGGTAGAGGTGACGGGCAGCAAGGGCACCGCGCAGGTCACGGCTAAGGGACTCAACCAGCCGCAGACGCCGCAGAACCTCAGCTACACGGCCCCATCAGCCGACGGCGACGTCGAGGTGCGCAACCAGCGCGGCCAAGTGCTGCAGGCGCCGACGGATGCGGCCCGCCAGGCGGCCCCCCAGGTCTCTGCCGCATTCGGTGGCCCGGCCGCCCCCGCGGGAGCCGCGCCGACGCGTCGAGCCCCGCAGGGCCAGCCCCAGGCCGGACAGGGTCAGGGCGGAGCAACGGGAGCCTTCGGCCAGAAGACCCCCGCGGCGCCCGCCGGCCCCGCGCCGGTCAACCGCGCCCAGCGCCGCGCCCAAGAGAAGAAGAAGGGCCGCTAGGCCTCGGTCGTCGCCTCTTCGCGCCTAGCCTCCAGGGTGTGGCGCGAGAACCTGCGCGTCAGGCGCTGCGACAATCGCGCGATCAGAGAACGCTGATCGCGCTCGCGCGCCAGCGACGATCAAGGCCCTCGAGCCGGATGGCGACGGCACGTGCGCGTGCTCTGCTCGTGACGATCACGACGGCTTCGATGACGCCATCGCGCGGCTCGGTGATTCGCGGAGCGCCCACCGAAAACGTGGGACGAACGACAGGGGCACCTCGCGCAGCTCGTGCTCGTGCACTGATTGACGCCCTGCTGAGCAGCGTGCGGTAGACGTCGTCGGTCACCCATCGAGCGACCTGCTCGAGTTCGCGTGCTCCCGCAAGAATCTCGATGACACAGCGCGTCAGGTTCTCAATAAGCGGTTGGGGGTCGGGCAAGTCTGCGGTCGAGGTTGGCTGGTAGTCGAAGAACTCTTCGTGGGCAATTCGGGCACGCGAGCCGCGTCCGTGGGGAGCCTGGCGGGCGGGTTCGCGATTGCTACGGGAGGCCGGGCTCTGGTCGGTAGCCGGCTGGTCGGCGATGGTCGCAGTCGCGATGGATTGGGTGGCGGTCACGGACGGCTCCTGTTCCCCTGAGGCAGACGTGGTGGTCGATCGCCATCCCCCCGGGGCGGTAGACCGATGTGTTCACCCCAATTGGGGTGGCACCACTCAATCAAAAGATTCCTCATTCGTAAAGAGGATTTCTCGAACTGTGGAAAACTCGTCGATCAGCGTCGGTAGCCATCGCTACGGTCTCGGCATGCGCTGGGACCACCTCTTCGACGACCTCGCCGGTCAGCTTGAGCATGAGCTGGAGTCGGAGCAGGCTGACCTACAGGCTGAAGAAGAGCGATTGCGCTTGGGGCGCTTGCCTCTGCGCGATCGCCTTGTCGCTCTTCGAGGAATGGGCGACGCATCTGCGGCGCGTGTCCGGTGCCGGTTGCGCTCGGGAGAAATCGTTCACCTTCGCCTTGTGACGGTTGGCCGCGACTGGATGGCGGGCGATCTTGAGGGCACATCACGCGGCGAGCAGGCGATCGTTCCCTTCGCTGCTATTGACGCGATTCTCTTGTCTCCGCAGCACGCGCTCGCGTCACTCGGGCCAGTCGTCGAACGATCCGAACTCGCGGCACGACTGGGCGTGGGTTACTTGCTCCGCGATCTCTGTCGTCGCCGCGCCACAGTGACCGTGCGCACCTCGACCGGTGAAGCGACAGGCACGATCGACCGAGTCGGTCGTGACCACCTTGATCTTGCAGAACACGATCGAGACGCTGTGCGCCGCGCCAGCGAGATCCGCCAGGTGCGGATCATTCCGACCGAGCAGGTCGTTGTGGTTGTCGTGCTCTAGCGCGCCCGGTGTGGCCATCGTGCTCTAGCGCGCTCGGTGTTGCGCGTGAGTCTCACCGCCGGCTAGGCGCCCCGCCGACCTCCGCGCCGGTCACCGAATAGCTCGGCTACGTCGGCAAATTGCGCTTCCTGCCAGAGGGCCAAGCGTCGGCTCTCGTCATATTTATCAGCGATGAACGACTCGAGCACGTGCTGCTCGATGCGCCACTGCCCAATAGTGCCCAAGCGAATAGCGGGCAGTTCGCCCGAGCGCACCAGGGCCAACACCTCGGTGCTCGACAGATTCAGCACATCAGCAACATCACTGAGCGTGAGAAACCTCCCGAGGGGAGCGCGAGCCGAGTCCGTCATGCCTCGATTATCCGCCCCGGTGCCGTCGTCTGCCTGGAGTGTGGATAACTGCAGCCTGTTGTGCCGATGAATCGTCAGTATCGGTGGCGCCCGTTCGCCCCG
>CALRWH020000060.1:0-14167 GCA_943371805.1 Pseudomonas synxantha
CACGAGACGGCGCATCCACACCCGGGCCATCATGATGAGCACGAGACCGGCGGCGACTGCCCCCGCCCCGACCGGCGTGCTGATCGTGGCGACAAGGTCGACGCCCATGAGCAGGCCGAGCAGCACCGCGACCGCGGGCAAGAGCATGACGATGCGCGCGGTCGCGCGAGGCCCCGCGAGCGCGATGCGGATGTCGCGATGAGCCGCTTCGCGATCCCGAAGGGTCTCAGCGAACCCCCGCAACGCGGGCGCGAGCGGCGACCCGCTGACCGTTGCCACGCGCCACGCCGCCGCGAGTGACCGCCAGGCCGACTCGTCGTCGACCGAGAGCGCATACTCGCTCAACGCAACCACCGATTCGATTGCGTCACCCACGTCAAACCCGCGATCAATGTGCGCGGCAATCGAGGAGATGAGCGCGGTGTCAGCGACGGCGGCGGCATGCGCCCAGGCTGTGCGTGGGGCAAGACCTGCCGCGATGAGCACGGCAAGTCGGTGCACGTGGCCGGCGAGCTCGGCGCTCTCGCGGCGTGCCGTGGTCACGAACTCACCGCCGGGCTCACGGGCTCGACCGCGAGCCGTTCTCGGTCATCGAGCACGAACCGACCGAGGGTGGCATGGCGCTCGGCCGGGGTGTGACGCTCAAGGTGTACGACGAGGTCAATGCCGCTCAAGACTTGGCGCGCGAGCGCCTCGGGCGTCAGGCCGGCAATCATGCCGACGGCCTCGAGCCGCGCGGGCACGTCGAGCAGCGAGTTGGCATGCAGGGTTCCCGAGCCGCCGCGGTGACCCGTGTTGAGCGCGGCCAGGAACTCTCGAATCTCAGCGCCGCGACACTCGCCGACCACGAGCCGATCGGGGCGCATGCGCAGTGCCTCCCGCACGAGCCGCGCCAGGTCAACCCCGCCCGCTCCCTCCAGGTTGGGTTGGCGGCACTCGAGGGCAACCACGTGCGGGTGAGCGATGGGCGCCTCGGCAACGTCTTCGATGATGACGATGCGATCAGTCGCGAGCGCCTCGCTCAGCCACGCGGCCATGAGAGTCGTTTTGCCGCTGCCGGTGGACCCCGTGAAGAGCACCGTATGGCGCTTAACGATCGCGAGCTTGAGCGAGGCACGCGTCGCAGCGTTCAACCCGGCGCCGTCGAGCGTGACGCGTGAAACGCGCGGAAGCCGCACCGAGATCACGGTTCCTCCCCACGCAACCGGAGGCAGGGCCACGTGCACCCGCATGCCCTCCCCCAGCCGAACATCGGCACACGGCGTGGCTTCGTCGACGTGGCGCCCTCCCGCCGCGATGAGCCCCACCGCGAGAGCACGTGCGGCCGCTGGCTCGAGACGCACGCCCGGCACACGATGCGCGCCCGAGCCCGCGTCGACCCACACCACGCCATCGCCCGTGACGAACACGTCGGTGGCTGCCGGGTCGGCGACAACGGCGGCGAGGGGTCCGAGGGCGGCGCGAGCCGCGGCGGGGATGCGGCGCTCGAGCGCCGTGGGCCGGGCGGCCGGTAGTGCGGGCTCGGGCCGCACAGGATCACGGGGATCACGAGGCACGAAGGGCTGCACGCGCACAGGGTGCCCGTTCTCGAGCTAGCGGGCCGCGCGGTGCGAGCATCCCGTGGCACACACGACGAAGGCCCCTCGTGGGGAGGGGCCTTCGCGAATCAGGAGCCGTCGAGCAAAAAGCGGGGGCGGCGCCCAGATTGGGGGGAATCGGGCGCCGCCACGGCAGCGCGTGATTGGGGGAAATATGCGCGCTGCCAAAGTCAGACGTGCTGCTGACTCGGTTAAGTGTAGGCGGCGGGTTGCTGTGGTCAAGGGAATTGTGCCCCCCATTCTGTCCTCCATAGGGAGGACACAGGTTGGTGTCCCCCCAACGGGGCACAGCACCGCCGCGCGACTGCGCAACGCGCCGCCACGACGTGTCGGGAGGCGCGGAAGTAGGATGACCCCTGTTCCCCATTGAGAAGGCGGCAGACCAGGCCAGTCCGCTTCACATCGACCAAGGATGCTGATGTCCACCACTTCGATTGACAGCCTTCTGCACGAAAACCGCCGGTTCGCTCCGAGCCCCGAGTTCGCCGCAGCCGCCGTCGCGCAGCCCGCGCTCTACGACGAGGCGCGCGCTGACCGCCTCGCTTTTTGGGCTGACCGCGCCCGCGAGCTGCACTGGCACACGCCCTTCACGCAGACCCTCGACTGGTCGAACGCTCCCTTCGCGCGGTGGTTTGCCGACGGCCGCATCAACGTGGCCTACAACTGCCTCGACCGGCACGTGCTCGCCGGCAACGGCGACCGCGTGGCCTTTCACTGGGAGGGCGAGCCCGGCGACACCCGCACGCTCACCTACGCCGAGCTCACGCGCGAGGTCAAGCGAGCCGCCAACATGCTCGCGGGCCTCGGCATTGGCCAGGGCGACCGCGTGGCCATTTATCTGCCCGTGATTCCCGAAGCCGTCATCGCCATGCTGGCCATTGCACGCCTCGGCGCGATTCACTCGGTCATTTTCGGCGGGTTCAGTGCCGAGAGCATCCGTGCCCGGGTTCAGGATGCCGATGCCAAGCTCGTCATCACCGCCGACGGCGGCTGGCGCAAGGGCCGGGTCTTTCCGCTCAAGAGCGCTGTCGACGCGGGCCTCGCTGCCGCAGAGTCGAACGTCGAGCACGTGCTCGTCGTGCGACGCGGCGAGAACGAGGTCGAGTGGACTGCTGGGCGCGACCTGTGGTGGCACGAGCAACTCGAGGGCGTGAGCGACGAGCACGAGGCTGAAGCTTTCGAGGCCGAGAACCCGCTCTTCATCTTGTACACGAGCGGCACGACCGGAAAGCCCAAGGGCATCTTGCACACGAGCGGTGGCTACCTCACGCAAGTGGCCTTCACGCACAAGAACGTGTTCGACTTGAAGCCCGCGACCGACGTCTACTGGTGCACCGCCGATGTCGGGTGGATCACCGGCCACAGCTACGTCGTCTACGGGCCGCTCGCCAACGGCGCCACGCAAGTGCTCTACGAGGGCACTCCCGATACCCCGCACCCCGGCCGCTGGTGGGAACTCATCGCGAAGTACGGCGTCACGCAGTTCTATACGGCGCCCACTGCGATTCGCTCGTTCATGAAGCTCGGGCGCGAGATTCCTCAGTCGTTCGATCTCTCGAGCCTGCGCGTGCTCGGCTCGGTGGGTGAACCCATCAACCCCGAGGCTTGGGTCTGGTACCGCGACATCATCGGCGGGGGCACGACGCCCATCGTCGACACGTGGTGGCAGACCGAGACGGGCGGCATCATGATCAGCGCCTTGCCGGGAATCACCACGACGAAGCCCGGCTCGGCCCAAGTGCCGATTCCGGGCATCAGCGTCGATGTGCTCGACGACGAGGGCGTGCACGTGGGTAAAGAAGCCGGCGGGCTGCTCGTCATCACCGAGCCCTGGCCGAGCATGTTGCGCGGCATCTGGGGCGACCCCGATCGTTTCGTTGACACCTATTGGTCGAAGTTCGCCAGCGCGCCGAACGGGCCGCTCTACTTCGCCGGCGATGGTGCCCACCTCGACGCCGACGGCGACGTGCAATTGCTCGGCCGCGTCGACGACGTCATGAACGTGTCGGGCCACCGCTTGTCGACCATGGAGATCGAGTCGGCCCTCGTCTCACACCCGATCGTCGCCGAAGCCGCCGTCGTCGGCGCGAGCGACGAGACCACGGGTCAGGCCGTCGTCGCCTTCGTGATCTTGCGCGCGAAGAAGGCCAACACCGTCACGGCCACCGAGGCGAGCACGATGCTGCGCGCCCACGTCGCCGAACAGATCGGAGCCATCGCGCGACCGCGTGAGATCTTCGTGGTCGCCGAACTGCCCAAGACGCGCTCGGGCAAGATCATGCGCCGCCTGCTGCAAGACATCGCCGAAGGGCGCGAGATCGGCGACACCACGACGCTCACCGACGTGAACGTTGTGCAGTCGATCCGCAGCGACCTGGGCTGAGGCGGCTGACGCGCGGGGTACCGCGCGCGGCCGACCTGCGCTAGGCGAACTCGAGAATGAGCTCGACCTCGACGGGAGCATCCAGCGGCAGCACCGCCACGCCCACAGCGCTGCGTGCGTGGGCGCCCGCGTCGCCAAAGATTTCGCCGAGCAGGGTCGAAGCACCGTTCGCCACGCCGGGCTGACCCGTGAAGTCAGTGGGTGACGCGACAAAGACGACGACCTTGACGACGCGCGTGACGCGGTCGAGCGAGCCAATGACGCTCTGAGCTGCGGCGAGGGCGTTGAGCACCGCTGTGCGGGCATAGCCCACAGCGGCCTCGGGCGTCACCTCGGCGCCGACCTTGCCGGTTTGCGGCAGCGCGCCGTCAACAAAGGGCAACTGACCGGCCGTGAAAACGAGGTTGCCGCTGGCAACAGCGGGCACATAGGCGGCTACGGGCTTCGTGACGGCCGGGATGCTGATGCCCAGCTCGGCGAGGCGCGCGTCGATGGCGCTCACGCGGCGGCCTCGCCCGCGATCGGGCGCTTCAAATAGGCAACAAGCCCGCCCTCAGGCCCCGGCACGACCTGCACGAGCTCCCAGCCCTGCGAGCCCCAATTGTTGAGGATTGCCTGGGTCGTGTGGATCATGAGCGGGGTCGTGAGGTATTCCCATTGGGTCATCGCGCGGTCCATTCAGCGTCGTCATAAGCCATGTGGCGTACCCTCAATCATATGTCTGCCCAGAATCAGAAGGCCTCCGGAGTTATCGGCGCCATCGGAGGGATGCTCGGTCTGAGCGCCCTCGCCGGCGTTCTCGTGACCGTTATGGTCACCCCCGCCCTTGCTGTGACCGGCATCGCCGCGAGCAACACCATCGGAATTTTCGAGGGCCTGCCCGAGTACATCAAGATCAACGAGCAATCGCAGCGCAACGTGCTGTGGGCTCAAAAGACCGCCAACCCTGACGACGGCTACACCGCCATCGCCACCGTCTACGCCGAAAACCGCGAAGAGGTGCCGTGGGATGCGGTGTCGGAATACATCAAGCAAGCCACGATCGCTGGTGAAGACCGCCGCTTCTACGACCACAACGGTGTCGATCTGCAATCGATCATTCGTGCCGGTCTCGGCAACCTCACGTCGGGCGGCATCGAGTCGGGCGCATCGACGCTCACGATGCAGCTCGTGAAGAACATCTTCATCACCGAAGCGCTCAAGGCCGACACGATCGAGGAGCGCGACGCTCTGATCGCGCAAGCTCAAGAGCAGAGTCTGGAGCGCAAGCTCAAAGAGGCCAAGCTCGCGATCGGCCTCGAAAAGAACTACACGAAAGACGAGATTCTTCTCGCCTACCTGAACATCGCCGGTTTCGGCGGCAACACCTACGGCATTCAGGCCGCGGCGCAGCAGTACTTTGGGGTTCCCGCGTCTGACGTCACGATTGCTCAGGCTGCCAGCCTCATCGCGATCGTGCAGCAGCCGGGCGCTCGCTCGCTCGGAAGCCCCGACAACTACGAGGCCAACCAGGGCCGCCGCGATGTGATTCTCGACTCGATGCTCGCTGAAGGCTTCATCACGCAGGCCGAGCATCGCGAGGCCATCACCATTCCGGTTGACGAAGAGTTCGTTAACCTCACTCCGCCCACGAGCGGATGCTACGCCGCCGACAGCTACGCGAAGTTCTTCTGCGACTACGTTCTGAAGAGCATCGGCGACTTTGAGACTCTCGGCGCCACGGTCGAAGAGCGCGAGGCCGCTTGGAAGCTCGGTGGCTACGACGTCTACACGACGCTCAACATGTCGCTGCAGACCGTGACGCAAGACCGCGTGTGGGAAGTGGTGCCGTCGAGCGACCCTCGCCTCGAGATCGGTAGCGTCGCGACCTCGATCGAGACGAACACAGGCCGCGTCATCACGATGGCACAAAACCGCGTTTTCGACGACCGCAGCGCTGAGTTCGGGGGCGGCACCGAGGGAACCACGGCCGTCAACTATGCGACCGACCGTGACTACGGCGGATCCAGTGGCTTCCAGGTGGGCTCGACCTACAAGGTGTTCGCCCTCGTGCAGTGGCTCAACGAAGGCCGTGGTCTCAATGAGGTCGTCGACGCTACCGTGAGAGAGCGCAACCTCGCCGCATTCGTCGACACGTGTGAAGACGGTGGCGGCCCCTGGGGCGGCCCCTGGAACCCCAAGAACGACGCACCCGCGGCACCCGCCATGAGCGTCTTCAACGCAACCGTGCAGTCGGTCAACACGGCCTTCGCCTCGGTGGGCGAGCAGCTCGACCAGTGCGCCATCCGCGCCGCAGCCGAATCATTGGGCGTGCACCGCGCCGACGGCGGCACCCTGCAGACGAACCCCTCCGCCGTGCTCGGCACGAACGAGATCGCGCCGCTGACGATGGCCAACGCCTTCGCGACGATCGCGAGCGGCGGCATCTACTGCAAGCCCATCATCGTCGACCGTTTCGTCGACCGTGATGGAAACGAGCTCAAGGGTCAAGACATCGAGTGCCAGCGCGCGCTATCTCCCGAGGTCGCGGCAGCAGCTGCAGCGCCTATGCAGGCCGTCATCTCGAGCGGTACCGCAACGGCCTCGCGCATCGGTGATGGTGTACCGATTCTCGGAAAGACGGGAACCACCGACAGCTCGAACCAGACCTGGATCGTCGGTTCGACCTCTCGCGTCTCGACTGCGGTGTGGGTGGGCAACGTCATCGGCAAGGTGCCGATTCGTAGCTACCCCAGTGGTGGCCAGTTGCGTCACCAGATTTTCCGCGTTGCGCAAGCAGCCATCAATGCCCAATACGGCGGTGGCGCATTCGGCTCGCCCCCCGAGCGTTTGCTCACCGGGTCTGGCGTGCGTCTTCCCGACGTGACGGGCCAGACCGCCGAGCAAGCGAAGTCGTTGCTTGAAGGCTTGGGCTTCAAGTTCGAGATCGCGGGCACCGTCGACTCTGACATTCCGATCGACCGTGTGGCGTCGATGTCGTTCCCCGTCGACACGCTGCTCGCGCGCGGAACGATCGTGTCGGTCACCCTCAGCCTTGGCAACATGGGTGTTGTTCCCGACGTCATATCGGTACCGACAAATCTCGCCGATGCCTTAGTCGCGTTCTCCGACGCGGGCTTCGGTGCGGTGACGACACTCTGTTATGAGCTACAACCCGGCGATGATCCCCTGCTTGATGGGGTGATCGTCGAGCAGAGCGCCGCGCCCGGAACCAAGTTCTTGTTCGGCACTCCGATGTCGTTGACCGAGGCGAAGCTCAGCTGTCCATGAGCACAGCCCTTCGCACGGCGGCCGTCGTGACCCTCGGGGTCGCGGCGGCCGTCGCCGTGTATGCCTCCGCGTTCGAACGCCGCGCCTATCGCGTGAGGCGCGAGGTTGTTCCCGTGCTCGCCCCGGGCGCTGACCCGATTCGCATTCTGCACCTGAGCGATCTGCATCTCGCGCCCTGGCAACGCGAGAAAGTCGCCTGGGTGCGATCGCTCGCCGACCTTGCCCCCGACCTCATCATCAACACGGGTGACAACCTCGGGCACGTCGATGCGTTGCCGGCGCTCACCGAGGCCCTCATGGCGTTCGACGGGGTGCCCGGGGTGTTCGTGCACGGATCCAACGACTACTTTGCGCCCACCCCGAAGAACCCGCTCAAGTACCTCGCCGGCCCCTCGAAAGGCGAGACCGAAACCGCTATAGCCCTCGATACCGAGGCGCTGGAGGGCCTGCTGAGCGAGCGCCTCGGCTGGTCCTCGCTCAACAACGCTGTTGCGCAGCTGTCAATCAAGGGCTCGATTCTCGAGTTCATGGGGACCAACGATGCTCACCGCGGCTGGGACAGACTCGACATTCTCCCCGGACTCGTGGATGCCCTGCGCGAGCTCGACGACGACGACACCGATGACCCGGCCATCATGATCGGTGTGACGCATGCCCCCTACCAGCGCGTGCTCAACGCCTTCACGACGCAGCGCGCCGACGTGATCTTCGCGGGTCACACGCACGGCGGGCAAGTCTGCTTGCCCGGTGGCGGCGCGATCATCACCAATTGTGACCTGCCGCGCGACCGAGCACGCGGACTCTCGGTCTGGCACCACGCTCACCAGGCGGCATACCTGAACGTCTCGGCCGGCATCGGCACGTCGATCTACGCCCCCGTGCGGTTCGCGTGCCCGCCCGAGGCCGTGCTCGTGACACTCGTCGGTGACGACATCGGCTATTCTTGACGGGTTGCCCTGGTTCGCCCAGGGAGCACCGGGGTATGGCGCAGCTTGGTAGCGCGCGTCGTTCGGGACGACGAGGCCGCAGGTTCAAATCCTGTTACCCCGACAAAAAAATGAGGACCGCCCATGGCGGTCCTCATTTTTTGTGGGCCTATGGTCGGTGGAGCGCGAGCGCTCCACCGACAGGTGCGCCACGGAGTAGCAGGTCAGCTGAAGTCGGCGTGCGGGCCGAGCGGGCCGGCAGCCAGCGGGTCGACGGCGTCGATCGGCACGGGTGCGCGCCATCCTGACGCGAGATTGTTGCCCGACTCGTCGAGATAGCAGGCCGCACACAGCGACTCGTACGTCACATCCACGCCATCGATCGCCACTTGGTCGCCGTCGAAGACAAACACGCCGTCGATCGAACGCCCGTTGAACACGGCCTTGCGCCCGCAACGGCAGATCGTCTTCAACTCTTCGAGCGAGTGGGCAATCTCGAGCAACCGGCGACTACCCGGAAATGCCACCGTCTGAAAGTCGGTGCGGATGCCGTAGGCGAGCACCGGCACGTCTTCGCGCACGGCGATGCGCAGCAAATCATCGACCTGCTGCATGGTCAAGAACTGGGCCTCGTCAACGAGCAAGCACGACACGTCGCGCCCGGTCTCGCGGATGACCGCCGCACGGTGCGCTTGAAACCGGGTGTAGACGTCGTCAGCCGCATCGATCGTGAAGTCGACGGGGCGCGTCACGCCCAGCCTCGACACGATGGTCTGGTCGCCCTTCGTGTCAATACGAGGCTTAGCGAGCACAACCGCTTGGTCGCGTTCTTCGTAGTTGTAGGCCGCCTGCAGCAGCGAGGTGCTCTTGCCGCTGTTCATTGCGCCGTATCGAAAGTAGAGCTTGGCCATTACTGCAAGTGTCCGTCTTCTGCCGCCCGACGAATCAGGTCGGCCTTCGTGCTCGCCGGGCGCCCTGCCCGGGAGTACTTCTCGCGTACGCGCCGCAAGTAGGTTTTCGCGGTCTCGTACTGCACGTTCATGTGGCTCGCGACCTCGGCCATGCTGTACCCACTCGCATACAGCGCCAAGGCCTCACGCTCGCTCGTGGACAGTTTAGGGCGAGCGTGCTGCAGCGCTCCCTTCGGCAGCGGCCGCCAATCGCGCGCGGGCTCACCCGACGCTTCCATGCCCATGACCCGCCGCGCGGTATCCATGACCTCGCTCAAAGGAACCACTTTTGACACGAATGCCGACGCTCCTGCCGCGAACGCTCGCTCTCGCGCCTCGGCCGTGTCAAGGCTCGTCAGCACGATGACTTTTGCGCCTGCGGCCCGGCACGTGCGCACGCGAGCTTCGATCGACACGGGCTCTTGAAGCTGAAAGTCGAGCAATACCAGGTCGGTCGGAAACTGATCACTCTGAACGAGTTCGAACCAGGTGGGCGCCGTGAGCACGAGGTCGAAGTCGCGAGCGTGAGCAGCGATCCACGACGACAGGCTGTCGAGCAGCAGTTCGTGATCATCAAGGATCGCTAACCGCACCCGAGACCGGGAACGCGCGTCAGTATCCACATTCACACTCTATGACCAGTCAACCGGCGTGCTCGTGAGGGCCCGCGCCACCGCTCGGGGTCGTAGGCTCTCGGCATGGCGCTCATCGATCTCAACTGCGATCTCGGCGAGTCGTTCGGCGCATGGACGATGGGCGACGACGACGCGATGTTTCCGCTCGTGTCGAGCGCGAGCATCGCCTGCGGTTTTCACGCGGGCGACCCGGCCACGATGCTCACGGCGTGCCGGGCTGCGGTGGCCAACGGGGTGGCGATCGGAGCGCATCCGGCATACCGCGACCTCGCCGGCTTCGGTCGTCGCGACATGGAAGTGCCCACCGAGCAGCTGCACGCCGACGTGCTGTATCAAGTGTCGGCGCTCGCGGGCATGGCCGCGCACGCTCGCGGTGCGGTGCGCTACCTCAAGCCCCACGGCGCGCTCTACAACCGCATTGCGGTTGACCTCGATGTAGCCGACGTCATCGCCCACATTGCCTCGACCGTTGGGCTGCCCGTGCTGGGGTTGCCGGGCTCGGCCATCGAGACCGCGTGCGATCGCGCCGGCGTGCGGTTTGTGCCCGAGGCGTTTGCCGACCGCGGCTATTTGGCCGATGGCACCCTTGCACCGCGGGGTCTCGACGGCGCGGTCATTACCGACCCTGAGGTGGTTGCCGCGCGCGTCGTGCGCATGGTCGTCGACGGCACGATCGAGGCGGTCGATGGCACGTCGTTGACCGTGCGGCCCGAGTCGGTCTGTTTGCATGGCGACACTCCGGGCGCCGCGGCGATCGCGCGTGCCGTTCGATCGGCGCTCGACGCCGCCGGGGTCGAGGTCGCGGCCTTTGCATGAGGCTGTTGCCGTCGGGCGACCGCGCGCTGATTGCCGAGTTTGACAGTCTCGGCCTCGTGCGCGCAGCCCACGAGCGCTGGGCAGCCGAAGCTCCGGCGGGCATCGTCGAACTCGTGCCCGCCGCCCGCACAGTTCTCGTGCGCATCGAGCCGCGCGTCATGGGGCTCGGCGCCGCTGAGCAGTGGCTGACCGCCCACGCCCCCGCCGCCCCCGCCGGCGACGGAGACGGCCCGCTCGTCGAGATTGCCGTCACGTACGACGGCGACGATCTCGCGGTCGTGGCCGAGACCTGGGGATGCTCGCTCGAAGCCGTCGCCACGCGCCACGCCGCCACGCCCTGGGTCTGTGCGTTCATCGGGTTCGCGCCCGGCTTCGGCTATCTGGTGCCGGCTCCGGGTGCCACTGCTCTGCCCCCGGTGCCGCGACGCGCCACGTCGCGCCCGCTCATCGCCGCCGGATCCCTCGGGCTCGCGGCCGAGTACTCCGCGGTCTACCCGCACGCCTCGCCCGGCGGCTGGCAACTCATTGGCCACACCGACGCCGAGTTGTGGCGCCTCGACCGCGACTCCCCCGCGCTGCTCGCCCCCGGCACGCGCGTTCGTTTCTCGCCGAGGCCCGCGTGAGCGCGGCGCGCGTCATCGAGCCGGGCCCACTCTCGCTCATTCACGACCTCGGCCGGCCCGGCTACTCCTCTCTCGGGGTGAGCGCGTCGGGCGCGTTCGACCGGTCGGCCCATCGCTTGGCCAACCGCCTCGTCGGCAACTCAGACGACGCGGCGGCGATCGAGTGTTTGCTCGGCGGGCTGCGGCTCGCGCTGCCGGCAGGCACGTGGTTCGCCGTGACCGGCGCGTGGAGCAACACCCAGCTCATCACCGACGACGGCGCGCGCCGGGCGGTCGAGCCGCACACCGCAACGCGCGTGGAAACCCCGGCCGAGCTGCACCTCGGCACCGTGACGCATGGCGTGCGCGCGACGGTTGCTCTGCGTGGCGGCGTCGTCGTGCCTGCGGTGCTCGGCTCGCGCTCGCGCGACACTCTCGCCGCTCTCGGGCCCGAGCCCCTGCGCGCGGGCGACCTGCTGCCGATCGGCCCCGAACCTGCCACGCCCGTGCCACCCGCCGACCTCGTGCCGATTGATCCGCCCCGCGACGGCGTCGTCGAGCTCGGGGTGCGCCCCGGGCCCCGCCACGACTGGTTCACAGCCGAAGCCTGGCGACTGCTCACGACGAGCGACTACGTCACCTCGGCCCGCAGCGACCGCACGGGAGAGCGCCTCGAGGGGCCCGCGCTCGAGCGCGTGCCCGACCGCGCGGGCGTCGAACTCGCGAGCGAGGGGATGCTCCGCGGGAGCATCCAGGTCTCGCCCGACGGCGCGCCCACCGTGCTGGGGCCCGACCATCCGGTGACGGGCGGGTACCCCGTCATCGCGGTCGTGGTGGATGCGTCGCTCGACCTGCTCGCCCAGCTTCGGCCGGGCCAGCCCGTACGCCTGCGGCTCGCCGCGGGCCGCTACTGAGCAGCGAGAGCGCCGCGCGCTCGAGCGCCCTAGACCGCCGCGCGCTCGGCCGTCTCGACGACGTTCGCGAGCAAGAGCGCGCGCGTCATCGGGCCGACACCGCCGGGGTTCGGTGAGATCCACGAGGCCACCGTCGCGACGTCGTCGGCCACGTCGCCCGCGATGCGCGAGACGCCCGTGTCGGGGTCGACGAGCCGCGAGACGCCCACGTCGAGCACGATCGCGCCGGGCTTCACGTCGGCTGCCGACACGATGCCGGGCACCCCCGCCGCGGCAACAATCACGTCGGCTCGGCGCAAGTGCGCCCCGAGGTCGCGCGTGCCCGTGTGGGTGAGCGTGACCGTGGCGTTGTACTCGCGGCGTGTGAGCAGCGAACCAATCGCGCGGCCGACCGTGACACCGCGACCCACGACGACAACGTCTTTGCCCGCCCACGACAGCCCGTGGCGCTCGACGAGCTCGATCACACCGCGCGGCGTGCACGGCAACGGGGTGTCGATCGGGCGGTCAACGCGCAGCACAAGGCGGCCCAGGTTGGTGGGGTGCAACCCGTCAGCGTCTTTATCGGGATGCACGCGCTCAAGAATCGCGTCGGTGTCGAGGTGCTTCGGCAGCGGCAACTGCACGATGAAGCCCGTCACCGCGGGGTCGGCGTTCAACTCGTCGATGACGGATTCGAGCTCGGTCTGCGTCGTGGTGTCAGGCAGATCGCGCCGAATCGACGCGATGCCGACCTCGGCGCAGTCGCGATGCTTGCCCGCGACGTACCACTGCGAGCCGGGGTCATCGCCGACGAGTACCGTCGCGAGCCCGGGAACAATGCCCTTCTCGCGCAAGGCATCGACGCGCGCCCGCAGCTCGGCCTTGATGGCCGCAGCGGTGGCGGTGCCGTCGAGCTTCTGCGCGATCTGGCCAGAACCAGAAGCGCTCACGATTACAGCCCCGGGTAGAGCGGAAACGCGTCGGTCAGCGCCGCTACGCGCGACTGCAACGCCGCGACATCGGGGTTCGGCATGAGGGTGTGGGCGATGATGTCGGCCACTTCGGTGAACTCGGCGTCGTTGAATCCTCTGGTGGCGAGCGCCGGGGTACCGATGCGCACACCGCTGGTCACCATCGGCGGCCGCGGGTCGAACGGAACGCCATTGCGGTTCACGGTGATGCCCACGTGGTGCAAGAGGTCTTCGGCTTCGAGGCCGTTGAGGGGCGACTCGCGCAAGTCGACGAGGGCGAGGTGAACATCCGTGCCGCCCGTCAGCACGTTGACGCCGCCCGCGATGGCGTCGGCTTGCGTCAGGCGAGCGGCCAGAAGCTGCGCGCCACGGATGGTGCGCTCTTGCCGCTCGACGAACTCCGGAGTCGCGGCCAGCTTGAACGCCACGGCCTTGGCGGCGATGACGTGCATGAGCGGCCCACCCTGCTGACCAGGAAACACCGCCGAGTTGAGCTTCTTGAACAGCGACTCGTCGTTGCTGAGGATGATGCCCGAGCGCGGACCACCGAGGGTCTTGTGCACGGTCGAGCTGACGACGTGCGCATGCGGCAGCGGCGAGGGGTGCAGGCCCGCGGCGACGAGACCGGCGAAGTGCGCCATGTCGACCCAGAGCTTGGCACCGACCTCGTCGGCGATCGCGCGGAAGGCCGCGAAGTCGAGCTGGCGCGAATAGGCCGACCAACCGGCAATGATGACGGTCGGCTTGACCTCGTGCGCCTTGGCGCGTACGACATCCATGTCAACCAGCATCGTCTCGGGGTCGACGCCGTAGCTCGTGGCGTTGTAGACCTTGCCCGAGAAGTTGAGCTTCATGCCGTGCGTGAGGTGGCCACCGTGGGCCAGCTCGAGGCCGAGGATCGTGTCGCCGGGCATCGCGAGGGCGTGCAGCACGGCCGCGCTCGCCTGCGCGCCCGAGTGGGGCTGCACGTTGGCGAACTCGGCACCGAAGAGGGCCTTGGCCCGCTCGATCGCGAGGTTCTCGGCGATGTCAACGAACTCGCAACCGCCGTAGTAGCGCTTGCCGGGGTAGCCCTCGGCGTATTTGTTGGTGAGCACCGAGCCCTGCGCTTCAAGAATGG
>CALRWH020000061.1:0-14025 GCA_943371805.1 Pseudomonas synxantha
AGCCCCGCGAGCGGCGGCAGCATGAGTTCGACCGAGGCCGGCCGCCCACCCCACGGCGTGTCGGTCGCGTGCACGCTGCCGTAGTTGCCGACGCCCGAGCCGCCGAACTCTTCGGCGTCGGTGTTGATGACTTCGCGCCACGTACCCGCTGAGGGCAGCGGCAGGCGGTACGGCCCCACCGGGTTTCCGCTGAAGTTGAACACGCCCACGAGCGGGGCACCGTGCGCGTCGCGGCGCTCGAAAGCGATGACGTTGTTGCCCGCGTCGCCCCCCTCGAGCCACGAGAAGCCGTCGGGCGAGTTGTCGAGTTCCCACAGCGCGGGCGTCTCGCGATACACGCGGTTGAGCTGGCTCACGAGGTGGTGCAGGCCGCGGTGCACGGGCTGGTCAAGAATCCACCAGTCGAGTCCGCGCTCTTCGCTCCACTCGCTCGGCTGGCCGAACTCTTGGCCCATGAAGAGCAATTGCTTGCCGGGGTGAGCCCACATGAACGACAGGTAGGCGCGCACGTTCGCGAGCTTCTGCCACTGGTCGCCGGGCATCTTGGCGAGCAGCGAGCCCTTGCCATGCACGACCTCGTCGTGGCTGATGGGCAGCATGAAGTTCTCGCTGAACGCGTACAAGAAGCTGAACGTGATCTCGTTGTGGTGGTGTGAGCGCCACATGGGGTTGCGGGCGAAGTAGCTGAGGGTGTCGTGCATCCACCCCATGTTCCACTTCATGCCAAAGCCCAAGCCGCCCTCGCTCGTGGGCTTCGTGACGCCCGGCCACGAGGTCGACTCTTCGGCGATCATCACGATGCCCGGCACGCGCTTGTAGGCGGTCGCCGTGACTTCTTGCAAGAACGCGATGGCCTCAAGGTTCTCGCGCCCACCGAGCACGTTGGGCAGCCACTGGCCGTCAGAGCGTGAGTAGTCGAGGTAGAGCAAGCTCGCGACGGCGTCGACGCGCAGGCCGTCGATGTGAAACTCTTCGAGCCAGTAGAGCGCGTTGGCGACGAGAAAGTTGCGCACTTGACTGCGACCGAGGTCGAAAATGTAGGTGCCCCAGTCGGGGTGCTCACCGCGTCGCGGGTCAGGATGCTCATACAGCGCCGCGCCATCGAACCGGCCGAGCGCCCACTCGTCTTTCGGAAAGTGCGCCGGCACCCAGTCCATGATCACGCCGATGCCGGCTTGGTGCAGTCGGTCGATGAGGTAGCGGAGGTCATCCGGGTGCCCGAAGCGCGACGTGGGCGCGAAGTAGCCCGTCACTTGGTAGCCCCACGAGGGGCCGTACGGGTGTTCGGCGAGCGGCATGAATTCGACGTGGGTGAATCCGAGCTGCGTGACGTAGTCGATGAGCGGGTCGGCGATCTCGCGATACCCGAGCCCGGGGCGCCACGAGCCGAGGTGCATCTCGTAGACGCTCATGGCGGCGTTGTGCGGGTTGCGAGCCGCACGGCTCGCCATCCACTCGCCATCACTCCAGGCGTAGTGCGTGTCGCCAACGACGGATGCGGTGGCCGGGGGAGTCTCGGTGTAGCGCGCCATCGGGTCGGCGCGGGTCACCCACGTGCCGTCGGCCGTGAGCAGCTCGAACTTGTACGTGGAGCCGGCGCTGAGGTCCGGCACGAAGATTTCCCAGACGCCGTTGTCGTCGAGGCGGCGCAGGGCATGGCCGACGCCGTTCCAGCTGTTGAAGTCGCCGACGACGCGCACGGCCTGCGCGTGGGGTGCCCAGACGCTAAAGCTCGTGCCGTCGACGTCTTCGTGGGGTCGGTGGTGCGAGCCGAGAACCTGCCACAGTTGCTCGTGGCGGCCCTCACCCCACAAGTAGAGGTCGACTTCGCCCACGCTCGATACGAAGCGATAGGGGTCATCGGCGATCCAATCGGGCCCGCCGTCGTAGGTCGTGCGCACGACGTAGGCCTGACCCTCGTCGGCGCCCCCGGGCAGCAGCCCGTGCCAGAGACCCTCGGCGTCGTGGGTCAGCGTGTGCTCGCTGCCATCGGCGCGCACGATCGTGACGGTCGCGGCGAGCGGGCGAATGACGCGCACGAGCCAGCCGCCATCGATGTGATGTTGCCCGAGAGACGCGTGCGGTTGCGGGTGTCGGCCCTCGACGAGCGCACGACGGTGATCGGGGTGCAGGGTCGGCAGGGCTCCGGGTGCTGCAGCCTTCGGCGAAGACTTCTTCTCAGCCATCACGTGCCCTTCGGGTAGTCGATGCGCAAAATGTGCACGGGCTCGACGAAAGCGTCGAGGCGCACGTAGTTGTCGGATCCCCAGCGGAACCGGTCGCCCGTGATGAGGTCTTTCACGTCAAACGTCGTGCCGGGCGTCAGCCCGAGAGCGGCGAGGTCGAGGTGCACGGTTGTCGCTCGCGCCGAGTGCGGGTCAACATTGGCGACGACGATGATGCCGTCACTCCGGCCACTGCGCACGAACCGGCCGGGCAGCACCTTTGAGTAGACGAGAATCGCCTCGTCGTCACTCGAGTGCACGTGAAGGTTGCGCAGTTGACGCAGAGCAGGGTGCTCAGACCGAATGCGGTTGAGGGTCGTGAGGTAGGGCGCGATCGACTTGCCTGCTGCTTCGGCAGCGGCCCAGTCTCGCGGCTTGTACTCATATTTCTCGTTGTCGATGTTCTCTTCGCTGCCGGGGCGCGCGACATTCTCAATGAGTTCGTAGCCGCTATAGACGCCCCAGGTCGGGCTCGCCGTCGACGCGATTGCGGCGCGAATCTTGTAGGCAGGCACCCCACCGAACTGAAGGTATTCCGTGAGGATGTCGGGGGTGTTGACGAAGAGGTTGGGGCGCAAGTACGCGCTCGACTCGTGGCTGAGTTCGGTGAGGTAGGTCTCGAGCTCGACCTTGGTGTTGCGCCACGTGAAGTAGGTGTACGACTGCTGATACCCAGCACCCGCGAGGGCCTGCATCATGGGCGGGCGCGTGAAGGCCTCGGCGAGAAACACGACGTCGGGGTACTCGGTGTTGACCTCGTGCAGCAGCCACTCCCAAAAGTGCAACGGTTTCGTGTGCGGGTTGTCGACGCGGAAAATGCGCACACCGCGCTCGATCCACAGCCGCACAATGCGCAGCACTTCGCGGCTGAGACCCTCAAAGTCGTTGTCGAAGTTGAGCGGGTAGATGTCTTGATACTTCTTCGGCGGGTTCTCGGCGTAGCGAATGGAGCCGTCGGGAAGCGTCGTAAACCACTCCGGGTGTTCGGCCACCCACGGGTGGTCGGGCGCACACTGCAGCGCGAGGTCGATGGCGATCTCGATGCCGTTCTTGGCCGCCGCGGCCACGAAAGCCTCGAAGTCGGCGACGGTGCCGAGATCGGGATGCACGGCCTCATGCCCGCCCTCGCTCGAGCCAATCGCCCACGGGCTGCCGGGGTCGTGGGGCCCCGGAGTCAAGGTGTTGTTGGGGCCTTTGCGATTGATGCGCCCGATGGGATGAATCGGCGGGAGGTAGACGACGTCGAAGCCCATGCTCGCGATTGCGGGCAGGCGCTTGGTCGCGGTGGCGAATGTGCCGCTCTGCCACGAGCCATCTTTGCGCTGCTTGGCGCCTTCGGAGCGCGGAAAGAACTCGTACCAGCTGCCGACGGCGGCACGCGTGCGCTCGACCCGCAGCACGAGCTGTTCGCTGCGCGAGAGCAGGCTGCGCAGCGGGTTGGCGGTGAGCGCCGCCACGACGCGCGCGTCGTGGGCGACCGCGAGTCGTGCGGCGGGGGTCAGCGTCATCTTGCGCATGACCGCTCGTGCGTCGGTGAGGACGGCCGCGGCAGGAGTGTCGACCGCGAGCCGGGCCGCGCGCTCGAGCAACTGAGCGCCTTCGAGCAGCATGAGCTCAGCATCCACGCCCGCCGCAATCTTGACCGAGGCGGCGTGCAGCCAGGTTTCCCAGTCGTCGGCATAGGCCTCGACGTGCCAGTGGTGCGTGCCGGGCTGCAGCAGAGCAATGTCTACGTGCCAGCGATCGGTGCCGGGAGCGCCCTGTGCCAGAGGGTGACGCTCGACGGAGCCATCGGGGTTCGTGAGCACCACCTCGGCGCCCAGCGCATCGTGCCCTTCTCGAAACACCGTGGCAGCGAAGGGCACCACTTCGCCCACGAATGCTGTGCTGGGCCAGCGGTTCTCGGGCTGTTGAGGGCTCAAAAAACGGATCGGGATGCGCCCAATGCGGTGGGTGAAGGGCGGGGTCTGCGTCGATGCCACCCTTTGACCCTACGCCGCGCCCGCATCCGATGTGCGGCAGCGGTGTGCACTCGGGCGTGCCGTTCGTCACACCCGGTGTGCAACCGGTGTCTCGGGGGGTGGGGTGGCCACCGAGAGGTGGGTTCTGGAACCGGTTCCCTAGTGGTGTTCGGCTCGCCTAGAGTGGGGTGCTTGGGGTACCCCCACCACGCCCCTACGCCGAGGAGTGATGAGAGTGAAGGCGATCCGCCGATTCACCGTTCGTACCGTTCTGCCCGAGTCACTGGGTGCCGTTTCGGCGCTCGCCGCCAACCTCCGCTGGTCGTGGCACGAGCCCACGAAGGCGCTGTTTGCGCGCATTGACCCCGAGCGGTGGGATGCCCTCGACCACGACCCCGTTGCCTTGCTCGGCGCCGTCGACCCCGAGCGCCTGCACGAACTCGCGGCCGACGCCTCGTTCATGGCCGAAGCCGAAGCTCTGCGAGCCGACCTCACGGCGTATCTCGAGCACCCGCGCTGGTACCAGTCGCTGCCCGACGCCCCCGCGCGCATCGCCTACTTCTCGCCCGAGTTCGGCATCGCCTCGGCGATTCCGCAGTATTCGGGCGGCCTCGGCATTCTCGCCGGTGACCACCTCAAGAGCGCGAGCGACCTGGGTCTGCCGCTCATTGGCGTCGGGCTGTTCTACCGTGCCGGCTACTTCCGCCAGGCGATCGACCGTGACGGCTGGCAGAAAGAGACCTACCCGCTCATCGACCCCGACGGGCTACCGATGCAGGTGCTGCGTGAGCACGATGGCAGCGCCGTGCGCGTCACCTTGAGCCTGCCGGGCGGCGAAGCCCTGCACGCGCGCGTGTGGCAAATGCATGTTGGCCGCGTGGTCTTGCTGCTGCTCGACACCGACATCCACGACAACAACGACGAGCTGCGCGGCGTTACCGACCGCCTCTATGGGGGCGGCGGCGAGCACCGCTTGCTGCAAGAGCTCTTGCTCGGCATTGGCGGCGTGCGTGCCATCAAGCGCTACGTCGACCTCAGTGGCACGGCTACTCCTGAGGTGTTTCACACCAACGAGGGCCACGCCGGCTTCTTGGGCCTCGAGCGCATCAGCGATCTCATCGCCGAAGGGCTCTCGTTCACCGAGGCTCTTCAGGTCGTGCGCGCGGGCACCCTCTTCACGACGCACACGCCGGTGCCCGCGGGTATCGACCGCTTCGAGGGCGACATGATCGAGCGCTACTTCTCGACCGACTTGCTGCCGGGGGTGGCGGCGTCTGACGTGCTGCCGCTCGGCACCGAAGACTACGAGGGCGGCGACCCCGCCGTCTTCAACATGGCGGTTATGGGCTTGCGCCTCGCGCAGCGGGCGAACGGCGTGAGCAAACTGCACGGTGATGTCTCACGCGGCATGTTCGGCGCCCTGTGGGAGGGCTTCGATCAGGATGACGTGCCCATCACCTCGGTGACCAATGGCGTGCACGCCCCCACGTGGACCGACCCGCTCATGGTCGCGCTCGCGCACGAGAAGCTCGGCACGTACGAAACGTCATCGTGCGACTGGAACTCCGACGCCATCACCGACTCCGACCTGTGGTCGGTGCGTCGCTCGATGCGCCAGCAGCTCGTCACCGACGCGCGTCAGCGCGTCACGGCGGCGTGGGCCGAGCAGAACCCCGGCGTCGCTGCACCGAGCTGGATGGGCGAGATTCTTGACCCCGACGTGCTCACGATCGGCTTCGCGCGTCGCGTGCCGACCTACAAGCGCCTCACGCTCATGCTGCACGACCCCGACCGTTTGCGCGCTCTGCTCACGCACCCCGAGCGCCCCGTGCAGCTCGTGATCGCGGGCAAGTCGCACCCCGCCGACGACAGCGGCAAGGCGCTCATTCAGAAGCTCGTCCAGTTCGCTGCTGAGCCCGAGCTGCGGCGTCGCATCGTCTTCTTGCCCAACTACGACATCGGAATGGCGCGGTTGCTCTACCCGGGCACCGACATCTGGTTGAACAACCCGCTACGTCCGCTCGAGGCGTGCGGAACATCCGGAATGAAGGCGGCGCTCAACGGCTCGCTCAACCTGTCGATTCTCGACGGATGGTGGAACGAGTACTACGACGCCGAAAACGGCTGGGCGATTCCGACGGCGGATGCCGCGGGCGACGGTGCCGAGCGCGACAAGCTCGAGGCCGAGGCGATGTACGACCTCATCGAGCACCAGATCGCCCCGCGGTTCTACGACCACGATGCCGACGGTCTGCCGAAGCGCTGGCTGCAGAACATTCGCCACACGCTCGCGACGCTCTCGCCCGAGCTCTCGGCCGACCGCATGGTGCGCGAGTATGTCGAGCGGCTCTACGTGCCGGCGGCCCACGCCCAGCGCACGATCACGGCCGACGGCAACCGTCCGGCTCGTGAGCTTGCCGCCTGGAAGTCGCGGGTGGCTGCCGAGTGGCCGCACGTCGCCGTCACCCACGTCGAGTCGGGTGGCGTGCAGTCGCCCCAGGTGGGCGATGAGCTCAACGTGCGTGCGCACGTGCAGCTCGCGGGATTGTCGCCCGATGACGTGCTCGTCGAGGTCGCGTTCGGTCGCGCCCGCAACGGCGATGACCTCGTGGATGTTCACCGCCAGCCGCTCGAACTGGCCGAACACGAGCTGGGCCAGCCCGCGACGTTCGTCGGCACGGTGCCGCTCGGACGCTCAGGCTCGTTCGGCTACAACGTGCGCGTGACTCCGCGCCACGCTTTGCTCGCCAACCCGGCTGAGCTCGGCCTGGTCGCGGTGGCGCACTAGCGGGTCAGCGCACTCACTCACGAGTTGTACCGCCACGGGCGGTCAGCGGGCGATATCGGCCAGCTGACCGCCCGTGATGCTGAGTAGGTCATCGGGCGCGAGTTCGATGTCGAAGCCGCGGCGCCCGCCCGAGACGTAGATGGTCTCCCACAGGGCGGCGGTTTCGTCGAGCACCGTGGGCAGCGCGGTCTTCTGGCCGATGGGTGAGATGCCACCGACGACGTATCCCGTTTTGCGCTCGGCCACGGCAGGGTCGGCCATGACGGCACGTTTGGCTCCGACGGCGGCGGCGAGTTGCTTGAGATCGAGCATCCCCGTCACGGGAACAATGCCCACGACGAGGCGCCCGTCAGCCTCGGCGAGCAACGTCTTGAAAACGCGGTCGGGGTCGAGGTTCAGGGCCGTGGCCGCTTCGAGGCCATAGTTGGTGGCCGCGGGGTCATGCACGTAGGTGTGGGCGGTGAACGCGAAGCCCGCCGCTGTTAGTGCGACCGTCGCCGGCGTGCCCGGGCCCGACGCGGTGCCGTGCTTGCTCATCGTGCCGCGACCCGTGCGGTGCCGACCAGTGCTGCGCCGTGCTTGCTCATCGTGCCGTGACCGCTCAGCCGTGCGCGCGGAACAGCAGCATCGACGTCGGCCCCACCGCGAGGGTCTCGCCCGGCACATGTTCGCTCACGAGGTCGCTGATGTCGTCGTGCGAGCTATCCCACAGCAGGGTGTAGCCGTCGACGCCCTCGTGCGTGGGCAGCGTGACCTCGGTGCCCTCATCGATGCCGTGCACGATGAGCAAGATGCGGTTGAACTCTTCAAACTCGGGCGTGGATGCCGCGAGGTACTGCAACGTTCGCTCGGCGGGTGAATCCCAATCCTCCATCGTCATGGCCTGGCCCTCTTTGTTGAACCAGTCCATTTGCGTGGCGTTGGGAATGGTTTCACCCCAGCGCCCGTAGCGCACCGGGCGCAGTGCGGGGTTCTCCCGACGCAACTGCAGCAGTCGCTGTACGACCCGGCGCAAATCGTGTTGCCACCCTTCGAAGCGCCAATCGAGCCACGTCAGTTCACTGTCGTGGCAGTAGGCGTTGTTGTTGCCGCGCTGGCTGCGACCGACTTCGTCACCCGCCGTGATCATCGGCATGCCCGCGCTCAAGATCAGGGTGGCCATGAGGTTACGCATGGCTTTGCGACGGGCCGTCGTGATGACGGGATCGTCGGTGAGGCCTTCGACGCCAAAGTTGTACGAGCGGTTGTTATCGGTGCCGTCACGGTTGTTCTCGCCGTTGCCGATGTTGTGTTTGCCGTTGTAGGCCGTGAGGTCGGCCACGGTGAACCCGTCGTGCGCGGTGATGAAGTTGACACTCGCGAGTGGTCCGCGCTCGTGCGCAAAGACGTGGGCACTGCCTGTTATGCGCCGCGCGAGCGAGCCGATGCCTTCGGGGGCTGTGCCGTGCTCGCGGGCCGCGCCGACATCCGTCAACCAGAAGGCACGCGCGCGGTCGCGAAAGCCGTCATTCCACTCGTGGTAGCCGTTCGGAAAGTTGCCGACCTGCCAGCCGCCCATTCCGACATCCCACGGCTCAGAAATCATCTTCACGCCCTGCAGGGCGGGGTCGTCGAGAATGGCCCGCAACAACGGATGCTCGCGGTCGAACTCTGCGCCCCCGTTGCGGCCGAGCGTGGCCATGAGGTCGAAGCGGAAGCCATCGACCTGCACCTCGTTGGCCCAGTAGCGCAGCGAGTCGAGCACGAGTCGCTGCGCGACGGGCTGCGAGAAATCGATCGTGTTGCCGCACCCCGTGGTGTCGATGTAGGTGCCATCGGATTGCTGGCGATAGTAGGTGGCGCCGTCGATGCCGCGAAAGCTCGTCGTCGGCCCCTCGCGGCCCTCCTCGGCCGTGTGGTTGTAGACGACGTCGAGCACGACCTCGAGGCCGGCCTCGTGCAGCAGCTTGACCATTCCCTTGAACTCGCGCAGCACCGCGCCCGTGCCGCCGAACTGGGCGTCGCGCGTGGCATAGGCAGCGTGGGGAGTGAAGAAGTTGAGGGTGTTGTAGCCCCAGTAGTTGATGAGCCCCTGGTTTTGAAGGCGCTGCTCGCTCACGTGCTGGTGCACCGGCAAAAGCTCGATCGTCGTGACGCCGAGGTCTTTCAAGTAGTCGATCGTCGACGGGTGGGCGAGGCCCGCGTAGGTTCCGCGCAGTTCTTCGGGCAGTTCGGGCGAGAGCTTGGTGAGGCCCTTGACGTGCGCTTCATAGAGCACCGTGTGATCGAGCGCGACACGCGGCTTCTGTACGCCGCCCCAGTCGAAGGCATCGTCTTGCACGTAGCTGCGCCACTCGCCATCGGCCGTGCGGGCGAGCCCGCGCGCGTAGGGGTCGAGCAAGAGGTTCTGTCGATCAAAGGCGTGCGTGGGGCCATCCGGGCCGTCGACGCGCAGTGCGTAGCGCACGCCCGGTCGTAGCGACTTCGTGGTGGTGTGCCAGACACCCGACTTCATGCGGTGCAGGTCGTGCGTTTCGGCGATCCACGTGGGGTCATCGGCAGAGAAGATGCAGAGCTCGATGGCCGTGGCGTGCGTGCTCGCGACTCGAATCTCTCCGCCTCGCGCGGTCTGCCGCACGCCAAGGTGCGCGAGAGGGTCGTTCGTCGCCATGCGTCTTAGGCTAGGACAACCACACGCACGCCCCGTTCACGGGCACTCGGCACCGTCGGTGCGCGATGACACCTCGAGAGGAGGCCGCTGTGATCTACCTCGATCACGCCGCCACCTCGCCCATGCCGATTGAGGTGCGTGATGCCTATGTCGAGGCCCTGCAGCTCGTCGGCAATCCCTCGTCGATTCACACGGCCGGTCAGCACGCGCGCGCCGTGCTCGATGATGCGCGCGTGCGCATTGCCGCGACGCTCGGCATCGACGCCATCGAACTCACCTTCACGGGCGGGGGCACCGAGGCCGTCAACCTCGGCATCAAGGGGCTGTATTGGGCGCGCAATGCTGGCGTTGATGCGGGCGGTTCCAATGGGGCCGGTTCCACTCGCCATGCCGCGGGCGACGGCCAGGCCGCGGGCGACGGCCGGGCCGCGAGCGGCGACCACGCCGGCGTAGCCACGCGCACGCGGCCCCGCATTCTTGTGCCGCGCACAGAGCACCACGCCGCGCTCGACGCGGTCGAGTGGCTCGAGGCGCACGAGGGCGCGACGCTGACCCGGCTCGAGGTCGACGAGCTCGGCCGCCTGCGCCTCGACAGCCTGCGCGACGCTCTCGGCGACGGTAGCGACGTCTCCCTGCTGACGATGCTGCACGCCAACAACGAGGTCGGCACCCTGCAACCCGTGGCCGAGGCGGCGGCGCTCGCCGCGGCCGTCGGCGTGCCCGTGCACGTCGACGCGATCGCGGCCTACGGGCAAGTGCGGCTCGATCCACTGCCGCACGGGGTATCGGCGGTCTCGATCTCGGCGCACAAGATCGGTGGCCCCGTCGGGGTCGGGGCACTCGCGCTTCGGCGCGGCTCTGAGGTTGTGCCGTTGCTGCATGGCGGCGGCCAGCAACGTGGCCGCTCAGGAACCATGGACGCCGCGGGCGCTGCAGCCTTTGCCGTCGCCGCCGAACGCGCGCACGCCGAACTCGACGACCGGACGGCGCGCAAACGGATGCTGCGCGAGCGACTTGCGGCGGGCATCCGTCAGACGGTGCCCACTGCGGTGTTGCGCGGAGCTGCAGGCGCGGCGGCGGTGGCGACCGAGCTCGCACATTCGGCGCCGGCCAGCGACCCGGCCCGGGCGGCGAGCCACTTGGCGCGGGCCACCGAACTCGACGCCCTCGCCTTGCCCGGCACGTTGCACCTGACGGTTCCGGGCGCCGAGGGCGACTCGCTCCTCATGCTGCTCGACACGCAGGGCATCGCCGCCTCGACCGGGTCGGCGTGCCAAGCGGGCGTGCCCGAACCCAGCCACGTGCTTCTCGCGATGGGCCTCAGTGAAGCGGATGCTCGCGGCGCCCTGCGCGTCACCCTCGGCCCCGCGACCACGGTCGACGAGATCGACGCCCTGCTTGCCGCTCTACCCGAGGCGGTCGAGCGCGCGCAGGCGGCGGGGCTCGCGGGCCAGGTTCCCCGGTTGGGGCGTTTACCCTAGACACATGCGGGTTGTCGCGGCAATGAGTGGAGGCGTGGATAGCGCCGTCGCTGCCGCGCGCGCCGTCGACGCGGGCCACGAGGTCGTCGGCGTGCACTTGGCGCTCAGCCGCATGCCCGGCACGCTGCGCACCGGAAGCCGCGGTTGCTGCACCATCGAAGACAGCCTCGACGCGCGTCGCGCGGCCGAGAAGCTCGGCATTCCGTTCTACGTGTGGGACTTCAGCGAGCGATTTCGTGCCGACGTCGTCGACGACTTCGTCACGGAATACTCGTCAGGCCGCACCCCGAACCCGTGCATGCGCTGCAACGAGCGCATCAAGTTCGCGGCAGTTCTCGAGAAGGCTCTCGCCCTCGGCTTCGACGCCGTGGTCACAGGCCACTACGCGCACATCGTCACCGACGCCGCGGGCAACCGCGAGCTGCACCGCGCGTCGGACGAGGCGAAAGACCAGTCGTACGTGCTCGGCGTGCTGACGACCGAGCAGCTCGCGCACGCGATGTTTCCGCTCGGCACGACGCCGTCGAAGGCTGTCGTGCGCGCTGAAGCGGCCGAGCGTGGGTTCACGGTCGCGCAGAAGCCTGACAGCCATGACATTTGCTTCATCCCTGACGGCGACACGCGCGGTTGGCTCGCCGATCGTATCGAGCCCGTCGAGGGCGCGATCGTCGATCGTTCGGGAGCCACGGTCGGCACGCACGAGGGCGCGACGAGCTTCACGGTCGGTCAGCGGCGTGGGCTGAACCTCGGGGTTCCCGCGCCCGATGGTCGTCCGCGCTTTGTGCTCGAGGTGCGTCCGCGCACCAACGAGGTCGTCGTGGGGCCGCGTGAGGCACTCGCGATCGCGACGCTCGCCGGGCGCCGCTTCACGTGGGCGGGCCTCGACCCCGTCGCGAGCGGCATCACGCAAGGTGACCCATCGGCGACGGATGCCCTCCTGCCGTTCGACTGCCACGTGCAGGTGCGCGCACACGCCGATCCGGTGCCCGCGGTCGCGCACGTCGCGGGCGGCGAGCTCATCGTCTCGGTGCGCGAGCCGTTGCTCGGGGTCGCTCCCGGGCAGACGGCCGTGCTCTACGTCGGAACCCGCGTGCTCGGCCAGTGCACGATCGATCGCACCGTGAGCGCTGACGAGCCCGCTCATGCCGCTGCGGGCGCGGCCACGGCTGCCGACTCTGCCTCCGGCGAAAGCGCCGCCGCGGCCGCCGACCAGGGCGCCGCGGCGACACTCGTCGGCAGCGCTGCTCTCTAGACTGACGCCGTGACCGCCGAGCTGCTGCGCCTGAGCGATGTGCCGAGCGCTCGTCCCGGCGCCGACCCCGCGTCGCACTGGCCGCGCCTCTCGGCCGCCACGGCTCACCTCGACCCGCCGCTCGGGGTCATCGATCGCGCGGCCCTCGCGTACAACGCCGCCGACCTCGTGCGTCGCGCGGGCGGCATGCCGATTCGTGTGGCGAGCAAGTCAATCCGTGTGCGCGGCATTCTCGAGGCCGTGCTCGCACAGCCTGGCTTCGCGGGAGTGCTCGCCTACACGCTGCCCGAGGCGCTGTGGCTCGCGAGCCCGCGCGCCGCCGGCGGCACAGCGGGCGCCACGGCCCGCGGCGGCGGGGCGGGCGGCGACGGGGCGAGCGGTGGCAGCGACATCGACGACGTCGTGCTCGGCTACCCCACGACCGATCGCGCGGCCATCGCCCGGCTCGCGGCCGATGAGCAACTCGCCGCGCGCGTGACCCTCATGATCGATGACGTCGCCCACCTTGACCTGATCGACGCGGTCGCGGCGCCGAATGCGCGGGCGAGCATCCGCATCGCGATTGAACTCGATGCGAGTTGGCGCAGCCCTTTCGGTCACCTCGGCGTGCGACGCAGTCCGCTGCACAGTCCCGAGCAGCTCGCGGCACTCGCCCGCATCGTCACCGAACGCGCCGGCTTCACCCTCGTGGGCGTCATGGCCTACGAGGCGCAAATCGCCGGACTCGGCGACGCCCCCACGGGCCGGCCGGTGCGCGCGTTTCTCGTGCGCGGCATCCAACGTCAGTCTCGGGCTGAGCTGCGCGATCGTCGCGCCCGCGCCATCGCCGCTGTGAGCGCCGTCGCCGACGCTGCCGGCACGCCGCTGCAGTTCGTCAACGGCGGCGGCACAGGCTCGCTCGAATCCACCTCGGCCGAGCCCGCCGTGACCGAGCTCGCCGCGGGCAGTGGCCTGATGGGCCCGCACCTCTTCGACACCTACCGCGCCTTCACGCCGGCCCCCGCCGCGTCGTTCGCTCTGCCCGTCGTGCGGCGCCCGACCGACGACATCGCCACGCTGCTGGGCGGCGGCTGGATCGCGAGCGGCCCGCCCGGCCCCGACCGCCTTCCGCAGGTGGTGTGGCCCCAGGGCTTGCGGATGCTCAGCGCCGAAGCCGCGGGAGAAGTGCAGACTCCGCTGCGCGGGCCGGCCGCCCGCACGCTGCACGTCGGTGACCGAGTCTGGCTGCGCCACACCAAAGCCGGAGAGCTCAGCGAGCACCTCGACAGCTTCCACGTCGTCGACGGCGACACCGTGACCGGCGAACTGCCGACCTATCGCGGCGAAAGAAAGGCCTTCTTGTGACGCAGACCGTGAGCCCCCGCACCTCGACGAAGCCGTGGCGCAACTGGGCCCGCACCGAGCAGGTCACGCCCGCACGAGTCGAGCGTCCGGCGAGCGGCGACGAGGTCGTCGACGCCATCGTTCGCGCTCGCACTGACGGTCTGCCCGTCAAGGCCATTGGTTCGGGGCACTCGTTCACGGGCATCGCCGTGGCGCCGGGCGTGCAGCTCGACCTCACCGACCTGGCCGGCATCTCGGCGATCGACATCGCGACGGGCGAGGTCACTCTCGCCGCGGGCACCAAGCTGCACGCTGCCTCAGCGATGCTGCACGAGCACGGGCTCG
>CALRWH020000062.1:0-13571 GCA_943371805.1 Pseudomonas synxantha
CGGCATCCCACTCGCCTTCGAGCCACGCGCGAATGTCGCCGTTGGCCGCGAGACCCGAGTACCGCGCGGCACTGAGCACGAGCACGGGTTGCCGGTCAGCGACGGGCAGGGTGTCAATGAGGGCGAGGCACTCGTCGTCGTCGGCGATCGCGAGCGACCACGCCGCATAGGTGCGCGACCGGGGGGCCGCCTCACGGGCGAAGCGGCGATACCGTTCAGCGGTCGTGCTCACGGTGCCATCGTGCCACCGACGCGGCGTCAGGCGTCGGAGGGCGCGGCGCTCGGCTCGGCAGACGTAGCCTGCGCCCCGCGTGACCGTCGGCGCAGCGCGACGGCGAGCAGGGCGCCCAACCCGACGCCGACGGCGATAAGGCCGCCCGCCACGATGAGCGGAATCTGGCCGGCCGCAGCGCGCGCCTCGAGCGCCGCCGTGGCGCAGGCCTCGGTCGTCGCCAGCTCGAGGGTGAGAGGGTCGAAGGACTCGCCCTCGGGGTAGGTGCCAAAAGCCTCGGCGCCGTCCGCCGTCAGCGTCAGCGGGATGCTCTCGATCAGCAGCCCGTCGCTCGCGGCGCTCCACTGCGCGGCGGCGAGGTCGCCCGTCAGAAACCGCACGCCCGCCGAGTCGACCGGCACGAAGTCTTGCGTCGTTCCGCGCACGTCGACGACGACGACGAGTTGCTCGGGGCTCTCGACAACGAGCCGCACGCTCGAGATTGTGGTGTCGAGAATGCCGTCGTGGCCGGTGAACCGCATCGCGCCGTCAACGCCCAGCTCGCCCGCCAGCGGCTCAAGCTCGACCGAACCTGCCAGCGCCTCGCTGAAGAAGTTCGGCGTGGCGTAGCCAATGTCGCCCTCGGTGCTCCATTCGCCGTTGGCGATCGAACCGCTGATATACGCGCGAAACGACTCTTTGAAGCCCCACGTGAATGCGCCGGCCTCGGCCGTGCACGTCTCAGCCGGTGCGGCCTCGGCCCCGCTGACCGGCGCGGGCAACACGAGTGCCGCAGCGGCGGCGAGGGCGAGCGCAGCGATCATGGTGCGTTCAGCGTACGGGGTCGGCCATCGGTGCCGGCTGTGCCGCCCGATACATGCCGATGTGCGGGATGCCCGCCTCGAGATACTCGTCGCCGTAGGCCTCGAAGCCCACGCCGGCGTACAGCGGCTGGATGTAACTCTGGGCGTGCAAGGCCAGCGGCTCGGCTCCGTGACGCTCGATGACGTGGTCAAGCAACCGGCGCGAGAGACCCTCGCCGCGGCGGTCAGCGCGGGTGACGACGCGGCCGATCAGGCGGCGAGCATCCTGATTGCCGGGTTGTGGCTCGTCGTCAACGATGACCCTCAGGTAGGCGGCCGGCCCGTGTTCGTCAGTGATCCACACGTGTTCGGTCGACTCGTCGCGGTCGCGCTCGTCGAGTTCGGGCTCGTCGATGCGTTGCTCGAGAAAGAACACCTCGGTGCGCAATTGGGCGAGCTCGAAGAACTCGTCGCGCGTCAGGTGGCTCCAGGTTTTCTCGATCGGGGAAGAGTCGGGCACGCGAGCGAGTTTAATGGGGGGAGATCAACCGCCTGCGGGCGAGGAGCGAGGAATCATGGGCGAGAACCCGGCAACGAGCGGCAAGGCGTACGCGGTCGAGAAGACCGAAGACGAGTGGCGCGCTGAGCTCGGCGAAGAGCGCTACCAGGTGCTGCGTCAGGCGGGCACCGAGCGCGCCTGGACGGGCGAGCTGCTCGACGAGAGCCGCGCGGGCATCTACACCTGTGGCGCGTGCAACGCCGAGCTCTTCGTCGCCGGCACGAAGTTCGACTCGGGCTGCGGCTGGCCGAGCTTCTACGAGTCGGTGCGCCCCGAAGCCGTTGAGCTCATCGAAGACACCTCGCTCGGCATGGTGCGCACCGAAGTGCGGTGCGCCAACTGTGGCTCGCACTTGGGCCACGTGTTTCCCGATGGCTTCGGCACGCCCACGGGCGACCGCTACTGCATGAACTCGCTCGCGCTCGACTTCACGCCGACGGCGGAGTAGCTCTGCCACTGCGTCGTGGCCACCGGATGCTCGCCACGAGCACTCCGGTGAGCGCAAGCACCACGGCAATGGCCGTGGCGCTCGTCGACCCCGGGCCGAGCGGAGCGACCACGTCGAAGACGAGCGAGGCCGCGAGTTGCCCGGTCACGAGGCACAGGCCCAACACGAGCACACCGATGCGCCCCACCGTGAGGGTTTGAATCGCGATGAAGATCGCGCCGACCGCACCGCCGAGGTAGAGCACGGGGTTGGTCGGGAGCGCCTCGGGCAGGCCGACGAGCAGCAGGTGCGTGGCGGTCGCCACGAAGAGCGCGGCTGACCCGACCGTGAAGTTGATCGTCGTCGCCGCGAGGGCTGACCGTGCTTCAGCCCGCACGCGACCGTTGAGTCCCTGCTGAAAAGCAACCGCAACGCCCGCGAGCAGGGGCAGCACGATCGCGGCCACGGGGAATCCTTCGCCGCCGAGTCGAGGAATCACGGCAACGGCAACCGCGCCGACCGTGAGGGCGGCTCCGACAACGCGGGCCGGGGCGACCGCGGTGCGCCGAGCCCCGGCGAATCCGGTGGCGTCGAGCGTCAAGCCCGTCACCGTCTGGCCGGTGACGATAGCGATCGTGAAAATGGCCACGCCGAGCATCCCGGCCACGAGGCTTTGGGCGAGCACGAAGTAGGCGCCCGCCAAGCCGCCCAAGAGCATCCACCAGGCGAGTCGACCCTGTCGCACTTCGGTCAGCACTCGCGCAAACCCCGCTCGGCCCCGAGGCGACAACGCGAGCAACACGAGCAAGATCACCCAGCCGCTGCCGAACGAGATGAGGGCCGCGGTGTAGCCATCGTCGAGGCGTTGCCCCAGTTCGCCGTTGATACGACTCTGCGTCGCAACGCCGACCCCCGCGACGACAGTCGCGACGATCGCGAGCACCGTGCGGGCGCGCGATCCTGGCTCGGAATGTGGGGTCGGGTGGCCGGCGGGTGCCGGGCTCGACAACGGTGGGGTGCTCATCGCCTTCAGCATCCCACGCGCCCTGGTTTGCCGCTGCGGCGCGCTGTGCTGCGGGCCCGCCGCGTCATTGCGCCGCGCATCCCTCGCCCTTAGCCTGAAACCGTTCGCGACCGAAGGAGTTCGCATGGTGATCGCACAAGCCGACGTGACCGCGCAGCTCGACGCCGCACGTCGCGCGCAGTTTCCGCGCGGGGCGGCCGTGACCCTCGACGATCTGACGCTCGCCGGTCGCGAAGGAGTGCTCGATGACCTGCGCGAGCATGAGCCGGTGACGTGGATGCCCGCACTCGGCGGCTGGCTCGTCACGAGCCGCGACGCCGCACGTGAGGTGTTGAGCCCCACCGCGCCCATGACCGTCGAGGTTGAGCAAAACATGGTGCGCAACTCGCTCGGGCCCATGATGCTCACGAGCGACGGGGAGTCGCACGACGCGCAGCGGCGGCCCTTCGAAGCCCCATTTCGCAACCGCGACATCGAACTGCGCTACGGCGAGCGCATGTCGGCGCTCGCGCATCGCCTCGTCGACGACCTCGGCCCCGCCGCGCACGCGGGCGAGCCTTTTGACCTCGGCGCCCGCTTCGCCTCGCCCTTTGCCGTGCTCATGGCCGGCGAGTTGCTCGGCCTCTCACTCACCGACACCGAGCGCATCGATGGCTTCTACAGCGACTTCGCCGGCGCCATGGAGTACTCGGGCGACCCCGAGCCCATGCGCCGCGCTGACCTGGCCCGCGCTGAGCTCACGGCCATCCTGCTCGAGGAGCTTGAGGCGGCCCGCCGGTCTCCCGGCCACTCCCTCACGTCACAGGTCGCCAACGACGCCTCCCACGGACTCTCGGATGACGAGCTCGCCGCCCAGCTGCGCGTCGTGCTGTTCGGCGCGATCGAGACTATTCAGGCCTCGGTCATGAACACGCTCTACCTGCTGGCGCAGCATCCCGACCAGGAGGCAGCGGCGATGGATGATCGCACTCTGCTCGGCGGAGCCCAAGAAGAAGCACGGCGCCTGATTCCACCGGTTTCATTCATCGAGCGCTGGACCGCCGCGCCGGTCACGATCGCGGGTGTCGACGTGCCCGCGCGGGAGTTCGTGGGGGTGAGCGTGCTCGCCGCCAACCGCGACCCTGCGCACTTCGACGACCCGCTGCGCTTCAACCTTGCCCGCGCCAACGCCTCACGCTCGCTGTCGTTCTCGTTCGGCGTGCACGCGTGCCTCGGTCTGCACTTGGCACGAGCCCAGACCACCGGCGCCATCACGGCCCTCTGGGATCGACTCGGGCGACTGCGCGTCGTGGAGGCGGCAGAGCCCGAGGGCTTCGCGTTTCGCAAGCCCGCCGTGATGCGAGTCGCGTCGCGGCAATAAAGCGATGGAGCCGCCTGTGGGAATCCAACCCCGTCGCGCGAAGCGCGAGCGCACCAGGACAAGCCTGCGCAGGGTGACTGGCGTTACGGAGCCGCCTGTGGGAATCGAACCCCGTGACGCGCCAGCGTCAGCGCACCAACAGGAACGCGAGTGGCAAGACGTGACGCATGGAGCCGCCTGTGGGAATCGAACCCACGACCTTCTCATTACGAGTGAGACGCTCTGCCGACTGAGCTAAGGCGGCGGACACGGCCGAGGCCGTGACACGAGGTGAAAGCTTAGCCGATCAACGGCCCGACCCGCGCACCGACCCTTCGATCTGTCCGTTCTCGTCGTACACAACACACACGATGTCGCGTTCGCCCGAAGCCCAGCTGTTCTTGTCGGGCCAGTAGTAGGCGAAGTAGTAGTACGAGACGTCATAGTTCGTACCGACGTAGGGCTCATATTCGTCGTAGCACGCATCGTCGGCGAGGCTGAAAAGCTCGTCCTCGTTCGGGTAGGCGCCATCGGGGAGCGTCACAATTGCGTACACCTCACTGTCGTGCGGCTGAGCGCAATCAACGAGGGGAATTGAGCTGAATCGTTCGGGAAGGTTGGCGTCGTTCAGGCACATGCCCACCTCGAGGTCAGAGAACCAGACCTCGCCGTCGGGCGCTGGCGGAGCATCCAAACCGCCTGCCTCGTCGCCGCCCGCCGTCGTCGTCGTGACGATGGCACCGGTGAACGCGTCGATCTCAACGCTCTCGCACCCGAGAGGGTTCTCTGACGAACCCGAGAGTGGCTCTGAGCCTTCAGGTGCATCGCCCTGAACGCTGCCTAGCCACGTGTCAGAGCCCGGCTCGACCGTCACCGTGAAGGTGAAGTCGTCGATGCTCACGGGCCGCTCGCCCACGAGAAAGAGCGTCGTCGAGCCCGGTGCCGCCACCGCGTGCAAGTGGCCAGCCCGACACTCGCGCAAGAGTTCGTCGACCACCCACTGCCCCGAAATGTCGGCGTCGTCTTCGGGCTGCGGGGCCTCATCGCCTGCTGCGGCGGCGAAAGGGGCAAGCACGCCGCTCTCACGAACAGCATCACTCGCGAAGGCGATCGTTGTGCCGACACCGATCGCTGTCGCGGCGGTTCCGGTCACCACGGCAACGCCGAGCGCAACGACGGCGAGCGCGAACCCTCGCCCGCTGCGCGTCGCACGTGCAACAGCGATCACGGCGAGCACAACAGCCACTGCGATGACGGCTCCCGCAATCACTCCCGCGACGGGAATGGGCAGCGCGATGAGACCAAGAGACAGCACCGCGACCACGAGGGCAACGATCGAGAACGGGATGCTCGCCCCCACTCGCGCGTCACCGCCCGCGTTGTGCGCTGCCGGGTCGACAACGGCGCTCGGCTCGACGTGCGACACGGATCAGCCCTGCCCGCCGTCGCAGACCAGCCCGTCAGTGGGCACGGCACCGGTGATGAAGTACGCGTCCACGAGATCGTTGATGCACGGGTCGCCTTCGTCGTAAGCGATGTGGCCTTCGCCCACCCACGTGAGCAGCACACCGCTCTCGAGTTGTTCGGCGAGCGCCTCAGCCCACTGGAACGGCGTGGCCGGGTCGCCCGTCGTGCCGATGATGAGAATCGGCGCAGCGCCGGCGCCACTCACGGGGCCAAGCTCGCCCTCGAATTGGTAGGGCCAGTTGGCGCACAGCACGTCGCCGAGCGGCGAACCTTCGCCCGCGGTGGTCGGCGCGACCGCGCGAATCTGCGCGTTCTGCTCGGCGATGACGGCGCGGTCGGTTTCGACCGGATAGTCAAGGCAATTGATGGCGATGAACGCTTCGAGCGAGTTGTCGATGTACTCGCCGTTCTCGCGCCCGTAGTAGAAGTCGGCCAGCAGGTAACCCGTTTCGACGACGCCCGTGCGCAACTCGGTGAACATCTGTGACAAGAACGACCACGACTCTTCGTCATAGAGCGCCGTGGCAACCGCGATGTCGAGAACGTTGGCGTCGAAGAAGCGACCGTCGGCGGCCTCGATGGGGTTTTCGTTCAGTTGGTCGTAGAGGTCGCTGATGAGCGCGAGGCTCTCGTCGACCGAGCCCGGGAACGGGCAGGCGCCCAAGTCGGGGCACCCCTCAAGGTAGGCGCGAAGCGCCAGCTCGAATCCTTCCGACTGGGCGAGCACAACCTCGAACGTCGTCGTGGTCGGGTCGGTCGCTCCATCGAGCACGAGCCGGCCGACCTTCTCGGGGAACTGGTCGGCGTAGCGGGCGCCGATGTCGGTGCCGTAGGAGTATCCGAAGTAGTTGAGCTGGGCATCCCCCACGATCGCCCGCATCATGTCGAGATCGCGCACCGTGCTGTTGGTGTCGACGAAGCCGAGCAGCGGGCCCGTGTTGTCGGCGCAGGCCTCGGCAAACGCGACCGAGCTGGCGATGACCTCGGCCTCCCACTCGGGCGTGCCGAACTCGGCCTCAGGAATACCAAAAATGAACTGGTCGAGGTCAGCCGCGTCGGTGTAGCACGTGACGGCGCTCGAGCGACCAACACCGCGTGGGTCCCACCCGACGATGTCGAACTCACGCTGGAGGTCGGCGCTCACGGCAAAGTCGACGCTGTCGCGAACGAAGTCGAAACCCGAAGCGCCCGGGCCGCCGGGGTTGATGAAGAGCGAACCCTGGGGCTCACCACTCGTCGCCGGGTGACGCACGAGTGCGAGCTCAATGTCGTCGCCCTCGCCCGGGTTGTCCCAGTCGAGTGGCGCGATGGCGGTGGCACACTGGGCGCCGCCCCCGCATCCCGTCCAGGTGAGCACCTGGCTGTAGTACGGTTTGAGGTCTTCTGCGACCTCTTCACCCGTGGGAGTCGAGACGGTTCCGCCCCCGACAATGCCTTGCAGCCAGCCAGGAACGCAGCCGCTCAGAAGCAGCGTCGGAACGAGAATGAGCGAGACAAGAGCAACACGTCGGGTCACACGCCAGAGCCTAGCGCCGGGACACGCCCGCTCGCTGAAATGAGCATCGCTTCGATCGCCAGCACGGGCGGCGTATTTCCGTCGATGCGACGACGGGCCAGAGCGATCGCGTCGAGCGCTGCGAGCGACTGCGCGGCCGTTCTGCCGCGCGCTGCCACCTCGAGTTGACCGCGGATCGCCTCGTTGACGAGCTCGGCGCCGGCCCCCAACTGAAGCATTGCGAGATCGCGATACAGCGACAAGAGATCAACAAGCACGCGGTCGATGCCGTCGCGAACCGAGCGCGTGGCGCGGCGCTTCTGGTCTTCTTCGAGAGCCTTGAGGCTCGCCCGCAACCCCGCGGGCACACTCGCCCCCGGTTCGATGCCGAGTGAGCGCAAGGCTGCAGCGCGCTCTTCTTCTTCACGTTCGGCGGTAAACGCTTTGGCGTCATCGGTCGCGATCGCGACCAACTGTTCGGCCGCGAGCACGGCGCCGCTCACGCTCGACACTCCGAGAGCGAGGTCGAGAGTGCGTGAGCGGCGATCGCGTGCATCAGCGTCGGTCGCCAGACGCAAGGCCATTCCGATGTGGTTCTGCGACTCGCGAGCCGCACGCTCGGCGAGCTCGGGTGCCACGCCATCGCGCCGCACGAGCAGCTCGGCGACCTCGGCAACGCTCGGAACACGCAAGCGCACCGTGCGCACTCGCGACCGAATCGTCGGAATCAGGTCTGCCGCGCTGGGAGCACACAAGATCCACACGGTGCGGGGCGGCGGCTCTTCGAGAGCTTTGAGCAAGACGTTTGAGGTGCGCTCGGCCATACGGTCGGCGTCTTCGATGACGATCACGCGGTAGGGAGCAATGCTCGGCGAGAACTGGCTCTGGGCGACGAGCTGTCGCACTTCATCGATCGAGATGATGACGCGATCGGTCGCGAGCACGGCAAGGTCGGGGTGCGTGCGGGCTGCCACCTGAGTCGCGGTGCGCTGGGCTTCGGCACCCTCGCTCGATCCTTGCAACAGCGCGGTGGCGAACGCGAACGCGAGGTTCGAGCGGCCCGAGCCGGGTGGGCCCGTGATGAGCCACGAGTGGGTCATGGCGCTCGGGTCGGCGACGGCATCCCGCAGCGTCGCGATCGCTGCCTCTTGCCCGGTGAGCTCATCCCAGGCGTTCATGCCGCAACCCTAGCCGAGCAGGGCTGACACGCGGTCGCGGATGCTCGCCTGCAGCACGTCGACCGGCGAGGTTGCGTCGAGCACGAGAAACCGCGCGGGCTCGGCCGCAGCGAGCGCGAGGTAGGCGGCTCGCACGCGCTTATGAAATTCGGATTCTTCGGCCTCGAGTCGGTCGTAGCGCGTACGGCTGGCGTCGAGCCGCTCACGCCCGACGGCGGGGTCGAGATCGAGCAGCACCGTGAGGTGCGGCAGCAGCCCCTCGGTTGCCCAGAGCGAGACCTCGCGCACTTCGGTGGGGTCGAGCACGCGGCCTGCACCCTGGTAGGCGACCGACGAGTCGAGGTAGCGGTCTTGAATCACGACGTCGCCGCGTTCGAGCGCGGGCCGCACGACCGTGGCGATGTTGTGGGCTCGGTCGGCCGCGTAGAGAAGCGCTTCAGACCGCGGCGCGATGTAGCCGCGCCGATGCAGGATGATCTCGCGCAGCTCGAGCCCGAGCTCGGTTCCGCCCGGCTCGCGAGCTTGCACGACCGTGTGCCCGCGCTCTTCAAGCCACTCCGTCAGAGCACCCATTTGGGTGCTCTTGCCCGAGCCATCACCACCCTCGAGGGTGATGAACAATCCGGTCATTGCGCCTTCTTGGGTGCCGTGGCTTTTGGTGCCGCTGCTTTCTTGGCGGGCGCCTTCTTGGCCGCGGTCTTCGCGCCGGCCCCGGCCGCGCGCTTGACGGGCTTCTTCGCGGGGCCCTTCGCGCGCTTATCGGCGATCAACTGCACGGCACGATCGAAGTCGATCTCCATTGGGTCTTCACCGCGCGGAACCGTCGCGTTCGTCTCGCCATCGGTCACATAAGGCCCGAAGCGGCCGTCTTTGAGCTTGATGGGCTTGCCGCTCACGGGGTCAGCCTCGAACTCCTTGAGCGCACTCGAGGCCTTGCGGGCGCCGTACTTGGGCTCGGCGAACTTCGCGAGGGCACCCTCCAGGTCGATCTCAAAGATCTGCGCTTCGGCGTCGAGCGAGCGCGTGTCGGTTCCCTTTTTCAGGTATGGCCCGTAGCGGCCGTTCTGGGCCGTAATCGGGTCGCCACTCTCGGGGTCATTTCCGACGACGCGCGGCAGATTGAGCAGCGCGAGCGCCGTCTCGAAGTCGACCGTGTTCGGGTCCATGTCTTTGAACAGGGATGCCGTGCGCGGCTTCTCGACAGGAGCCTTCTTTTTCGCGGGCGCGCGCTTCTTCGGCGCCTCGATGACCTCACCCGTGGCAGGGTCAACGATCGGCGCTTCTGCCGCGGCGAGCGCCGCGGCCTCTTCGGGCGTCACCTCGGGTTCGGGGTCGAGCTCGGTCACATACGGACCGAATCGGCCGTCTTTCGCGACAACCTGTTTGCCGTTTTCGGGATTGATGCCGAGCACCCGGTCGCCCACGACCGGAGCGTCGACAAGCTCTTGCGCCTTGGCGGCCGTGAGCTCGTCGGGAGCGAGTTCTTGCGGCAGGTTCACGCGGCGTGGCGTGGCGGCAACGCCGTCGGCGCCCACCTCAGCCAAAGGATCGGTGACCTCGAGGTAGGGGCCGTACTTGCCGATGCGCAGCGTGATCGTGTCGGTCAGCGGCATCGAGTTGAGTGTCTTGGCGTCGATGTCCCCGAGGTTGTCGATCACGGGGCGTAAGCCGGGCTGGTGATCGTCGCCAAAGTAGAAGCCCGTGAGCCACTCGGTGCGGTCAGCCTCACCGTTGGCGATGCGGTCGAGGTCGGCTTCCATCTCGGCCGTGAAGTCGTACTCGACGAGGTCGCTGAAGTTCTCTTCGAGCAAGCGCACGACTGAGAAGGCGATCCAGTTGGGCACGAGAGCCGAGCCGCGCGGCGTGACGTAGCCACGATCGACGATCGTCGAGATGATCGCGGCGTAGGTGCTCGGGCGACCGATGCCGCGCTCTTCGAGCGCCTTCACCAGGCTTGCTTCGGTGTAGCGCGCGGGCGGGCTCGTCTCGTGGCCCTTGGCCTCGATGTCGACGACGCTCAGCGCCTGCCCCGCCGTGAGCGGCGGAAGCTTGGCCTCGGCTGGCTCCGTCTTCTCATCGGCGTCGGTCGACTCGTCGTTTCCTTCTTCATAGGCCGCGAGGAAACCGCGGAAGGTGATGACGGTGCCGCTCGCCGCGAACTCGGCGATGACGCCGGCAGGAGTGGCGGATGCGGGGGTCGGCCCCGCTTGAATGCTCACCGACGCCGTCTGCCCCCGCGCATCCGCCATCTGGCTCGCGACGGTGCGCTTCCAAATGAGGTCGTAGAGCTTCCAGTCGTTGCCGCGCAACACGCCTTCGAGCTCGGTGGGCGTGCGGAACACGTCACCGGCCGGGCGCACGGCCTCGTGCGCCTCTTGCGCGTTCTTCGACTTGCTCGCATACACGCGCGGCTGGTCGGGAATGCTGTCGGCACCGTAGAGCGTGACGGCTTGCGAGCGTGCGGCGTCAACGGCCTGCTGCGAGAGCGTCGTCGAGTCGGTGCGCATATAGGTGATGTAGCCGTTCTCATACAACGACTGCGCTACCGACATGGTCTGGCGAGCGGTAAACCGCAGCTTGCGGCCGGCCTCTTGCTGCAGGGTCGAGGTCGTGAACGGCGCCGCGGGGCGGCGCGTGTAGGGCTTCGACTCAACGCCCGTGACGGTGACGGCGATGGCCGGGTCACGCAGGGCCTCGGCGAGCGACGTCGTGAGGGCCTGGTCGAGGGCGACCGTGTCGGCGCCCTTGAGCTCGCCGCGATCGGTGAAGTCTCGGCCCGTGGCAACCTTCTTGCCGTCAAGACGAGCGAGTCGAGCGGTAAAGGGTGTGCTGGCCCCCGCGGGAGTGAGGGTCGTGTCGAGGTCCCAATAGCCCGCGCTGATGAAGGCCAGGCGCTCACGCTCGCGATCGACGACAAGTCGTGTCGCTGCCGACTGCACGCGGCCGGCGCTGAGCCCTGGTCCCACCTTGCGCCACAGCACGGGGCTGACCTCATAGCCATAAAGACGGTCGAGAATGCGGCGCGTTTCTTGCGCGTCGACGAGGGCGGTGTCGAGCTCGCGCGTGTTGTCGACGGCGCGCTGAATCGCTTCGGCCGTGATCTCGTGAAAAACCATGCGCTTCACGGGAACCTTGGGCTTGAGAACCTCAAGCAAGTGCCACGCGATGGCCTCTCCCTCGCGGTCTTCATCCGTCGCGAGCCACAGTTCGTCGGCGTCTTTCAGCGCGCGCTTGAGGTCGGCAACCGTCTTCTTCTTCGAGTCTGAGACGACGTAGTAGGGCTCGAAGCCGTTGTCGACATCGATCGAAAACTTGCCCAGCGGGCCTTTTTTGAGCTCGGCCGGAAGGTTCTTGGGCTCAACGAGGTCGCGAATGTGACCGACCGAGGCCTGCACCTCGTAATCGTCGCCGAGGTACTTGCCGATCGTCTTCGCCTTGGCCGGCGACTCAACGATGACCAGCTTCTTGCCCTGTGGCACGGTGCTCCTAACCTACGAACGTCTGTGTGGCGGGGGGATGGCATCCGCACCCCGGCCGATGCTGCGGCGCACGGCGAGCGCCGCGAGTCGCAATCAGGCACACCATACACAGGAATTTCGCGCGCGCTACCACCTGGCGTCGGGCGGGCCCGCGCGCGCCGACCGCACAACCGTCATGCCGAGGATGCTCGCGTCAACCCGCACGAGCACCGTGAGCCCCTCGCTGCGGCACTCGGTGACCCGCGCGACGTGGGCCGCGGCGACCCGCTGCGCGACCGCGCACGGGTCGCCTGGCACCCAGCCGAGCAGCACGTCGGCGGCGCCGAGCGCGGCGGCGTCGGCGGCTGCGGTGACCTGTTGCGAACGAGCGAGACCGTGCGCGACGGTCGCAAGCGAGAGCCCCGCCGCGGCCGCCACGGCGATGAGCGCGACCACCAGAATCGATCCCGCTCCGCGATCGACGACCTGCCGCACGGGCACGGCGGTCACCACCCACCCGCGAGGGCGCAGGATTCGCCCTCCACGCGCACGGGAACCAGCAGGACCGGTCGTTCGACCCACACGGTTGCGCACACCAGATCATCGGGGTGTGAGACGACGAGGTGGGCCCCGGGGGTGACGGAGTCAACGTGTCGTTGAGCTGCACCCGACGACTCGCCGCGGCCCAATAGTCGCGCTGCATCGGCGGCGGCATCGGTCACGCGCACTTGAGTGGTGCCGAGAGTCAGCGCGCCGAGGCACGCGGCCAAGACCATCACGACAGCGGGCACACCGACCGCAATCTCTGCCGTCACCGAACCACGATCGGCGCACGCCCGTCGACGGCGACTCATCCGCCGACGGTGAGGGCAGTGCGCACGAGGTCGGTCAGAATGCCGCGCACTTCGTCGCTCTGCATGATCACCACGAGCAGGCTCGCGAACCCGACCGCAGCCATCGTCGCGATGGCGTACTCGGCGGTAGCGGCACCGCGATCGTCTGCCGCACGATCACCAGCGGCGTGGAGCCCGAGTCGCCCGGCAAGCGAGTGGAGACGAGTCGGGGTCTCACCCACGGCGCTCGTCGTAGGGTTCACAGAAATCGTGGCGCTCGGAGTGATCGTGCGGTGCATAGAAGGTCGTCCTCTCGGGGCGCCCGCTCAGCGGGCGATCGGTCGGCACGAACACGCACAGAGTGCCGCAGCTCGCCGCCTCGAGAGGGTGGCCGCGCCCCCGCGTGACCCTCCGCTCACCACGCGCCGGCTGTGGAGGAGAGAAGCCCGAGGAGCATCGGCACGACGCCGACCAGAAGAAATGACGGCAAGATGCACGCCCCGAGCGGCAGCATGAGCCGCACGGCGAGCCTTTCGGCGCTCTCTCGCGACTCGGCTCGGGCGCGGTTGCGGGTCTCGGAGGCCTCCGCCCGGGCGAGCTCAGCGAGCGGGGCCCCCGCCGCACGCGAGAGCTGCACGAGCGCGTCGAGGTCGGCTGCATCGCGGCTGAGTGCGTCATCCGCCCCAAGGTGTGGCGCCGGTAACGCCCGACGCACTTCGGCCACAACGAGGGCAGCAGCGGCCTCGGGCGAGCCACCGCCGCCCGCTGCCACCGCGA
>CALRWH020000063.1:0-13566 GCA_943371805.1 Pseudomonas synxantha
AGCTCCGCCTCGACGGAGGATGGAATCTGATCGGGCCACACGAGGAGCAGAGAACCCCCGAGGCCAGACACCAGCGGAACGGCGGAGAGCGCATCCGGATAGTTGAGCCCATTCGCAATGTAGACAACGGGCGCGGGCGCATCGGGAACAACCTGTTGCGAAATCGCCGCCGAGCCGGAGAACCTGTCGAGGCCCCAAACGCGGTCGACCCCGAGCGGAGTAGGCGACACTGTCGTCGAGGCAATGATGCGCGACTCGCCCTCAACGACGGTGATGATGCCGGCGTCAGAGAACCTGGTTACTCCGCCCGGAAAGTACTCCCGGTACTGCTGCGTTGGCTCATGGACTCCGTCGGTGAACTGGTACTGCAACTGAATGCGATAGTCACCCGCAGGGATCGGCGGACTCATCAGAGTTCCGAACGCCCCACCAATGTGGGAGGCCTGCGCTTCGTTGACCCAGTACCCCAAGGTCTCATCGAAGCGCCAGAAGAACGCGAAGATGTGGTTGGTGGGCACCCGACCACCGGCGTTCGAAGGGTCTGGCCGTCCCACATCTCTCAGGGTGATGCGTGCCGCGCCGGGCACCCGCAGATCGATCCCCTCGATCGACTCCGCGCCCATGATCACCGGCACGCCATCGGGGTTCGCCTCGTCTTGACCGAAACAGTGGCTAAAGGTCGCCTGATAAACCGGAGATGGCTCACTGTACGTGCAGATCTGATAGGCGCCGGGCTCAAGCCCCTGGATGCGAAACGCGCCTTCTTCGGTGACTCGTATGTCGCGCCGGGGGGTGCCCGCAGTCAGTCCGGGAAAAGGTCGAACGTTGATCGAGTTAAGGACGGGCGTGGTTACGGTTGGGTCGCGGTCGATAGAAAAGACCCCGGAGATCGAGCGTGACTCCGGGAGCGTTGCATCCAGGACGACACTTTCACTGAGGCCGACGGTGATGGGAACTGCCGACTCCTGCGTCAAGTATTGACCGTTGTACACCGACTTCCAGTTCGCCCCTTGACAGCATTGAGAGAACCGCACGACGTAGGTTCCGGGGTAGAGACCGCCAATTACGTACGTCCGAGCGAAACGATTGTAGGTCGGCACCACGCCACCGAGTTGCGAGGGCCCGCTTACGATCGTGATCTCGGGGGTGAAGTCAGTGCCAGCCACGTTCGAAAGGGAGCCACTAATCGAACCAGGACGAAACATCTGTATCGACCCCAGGTCCCTGTTCTCGCCTGGCGTAAGCACGAGTGGCACCGTCGACTCGTATGTGAAGGCGCCATCGTGATACGAACGAAGCAGGGATGCGGAGAAGCCCGCCGTGAACAGAATCCGATGCTGAACACCTGCCGCGAGTCCGCTCAACACGAAGCTGCCATCTTGAGCGACGAGGGTGCTCACAACGCCCGTCAGCACTCCGTCAGCAAGCGACACCTTGACGGCGCGCAACTGGTTGCCTCCGGTGGGCATCGCAAGACCATCGGGCATCACCACGACGCCGCGAACACTCGCGGTACCCGTGGACGCGTTCGCAGCACCTCCGCCAGGCACGGCTGCTCCCGCGATGAGCGCGAGAACGAGACTCGCTACGAGGGAGGCACGGAGACGGGGGCGGTGACTCACGGTGAGCGCGCTTTCTGTTCGGCGGCAAGCGTCAACAGTCGTCACGCTATGAGAGGAATCGTCGCACATTGCCGAAAGGTGAGCAATGGCCGATGACCAAACCGGAGAGTGTCGCCCTGCCGCTTAGCTACGCACCTCTGGCTAACGGGTGCTGCCCAGTCGCCACGACCGCACGACCCGCGCCCTGCAGGTGCACCGTTGAGTCATCACAGTAGGCGGCCTGCCCGCGCCCCAGCGCGAGCTCGCCCTGCAGCGTGAGCTCGCCCTCGAGGCACAGCACGATCGCGGGGCCGCCGGTCTCGAGGGTGATGCCGTCAGTGGCTGAGCCCGCCTCGACCACCGTGAGCGCAAAGTCGACGACATCGGGTGTGAAGCGGTGAACGTTGGGCAACATCTCGACCGGAGCAATGCGCGGCTCGGCCACCGGGCGGGCGTCGAGCACGCGCATGAGCTCGGCCGCATCCACGTGCTTGGGCGTCAGGCCGCCGCGCAGCACGTTGTCGCTCGCGGCCATGACCTCGATCGCCAGGCCCTGCTGGTACGAGTGGATGTTGCCGGTCGGCAGGTAGAGCGCCTCGCCCGGGCGAAGCACGACCGTGTGCATGAGCGTCGACATCGCGATGCCGGGGTCGCCGGGGTAGTACTCGGCGAGGCGGCGCACAGTCGCCCAGGTGCCATGGGGGTCGTGCGGGTGCGAATCGCCCGCTTCATCGGCAAGCGCGAGGACGAGGTGGGTGACCTCTTCGCCGCCCTCGAGCAACCAGGCGATCGTGTCGGGGAGCGCGTCATCGCCGCTCAGCCGGTCGACGAAGTCGTTCACGCACGGCTCATCGACGGTCGCGAGCTCGGCGCGTGCATCCGCTACCGAACGAAACCCCGCGAGTGCAATAAACGGGTCGCTCAGCGCAAAGATGAGCTCGGGCTTGTGCAGTTCGTCTTTGTAGTTGCGCGCGGGGTCGTCGAGAGCGAGACCCGCCGCGTTCTCGCGCGCAAACCCCTCACGCGCCTGGTCGATGGTCGGGTGCGCCTGCAGCGAGAGCGGCTCGCCCGCCGCAAGCACCTTGAGCAAGAACGGCAGCTTCTCGCCGCGGGCGAGCAGCATCGACGATAAATCGGATGCTCCGCCCGCGTCACCCGCCACGATGCGCGCCGGCGACCCCGGGTGGTCACCGAGCCACAACTCGGCCTCGGGCCCGCCCGATGGAGTCGTGCCGAGCAACTCGGCGATGGCCGTGGTCGAGCCCCAGGCGTAGGGGCGGGGTGTGTTCTCGATTCGAAGAAGCATGCTCAGAATGCTGTCATGACTCTCGAGAGACAGCGATCGTCACGACACGACGTCCCCCGTGTAACGGTCAGGGCTGAGTCGCGATGATTGCTTCCGTCACTCCGACAATCCGCTCTCTCCAATACTGCTCTTGGGCCGGGTCAACCTGCGCAGTCGTAATGACAGTGCTTCCTCGTGCGCTCGTGATGACCGTCATTTGAAGCAGTTCCGCCGGCGCGGAGCCGTTGTACGACACGCCAGATGTCACCATCCGCTCAACCCGCACAGCGGAGTTGGCGCCGTCAATGGTCACCGGGGTGCCTTCAACACCTGCCTCCCCAACCGACCACCCCGTACCGGGAACAATGGAGATCTGCATTCCAACCCATCCGAGCGCCCACCAGCAATCGGTCGAGCCTATGCGTTGATTGAAGACCGGCGCCCAGTACTCGCTATTGCCGATCTGCGACCCTCCATAGACGTCGCGACGCTCAGGCGCGCTATCGACCTGGCTGAAGACTGCTTCCCTTTGAGCGGTCGATGGCGAGCATCCTCCCGACCCCGCACCCATTGCAGAGCGGTTGATGGCAGGTACCGGGCGGAGAGTCCCGGGGCTCTCGAGCACGGCAGCTGCAGCATCGAGTAGTCCTTCAGCGATTGCGAGCCCACTTTGCGGTTCTGCGCCGGCGGCAAGCTCGACGACAACACTCGCTGACCCTGCACCCACATCAACCAAGCCCCGACAGAACCACGCAACATCTGACGCCGAACACGTCGGAGGAGTGCTTCGACCCACCGTCGCATCGGCGACCACGTTGAGTGTCGCCGTGCCCCTCGCTGAACCAGAGGTCACGGTGAACCAACATACGGTCGCGCCTCCTTGACGAACGGCGAGAGTGTCGAGATTCGGTTGAACCGTTGCTGTCCGCAGCGACGCTGAAAGCCCGGCGGCCTCAATGAACTGAGCACACGTCGTAGCGAGACGAGGAGTCGGCGCGGGAGGCACCGCGACGGCCGGCCAATCGGGGTCGTCCCACGTGCGTTCGTACGTCGATGGCACGCCACCGCTGTCGAATTCGAGCACTGCCTCAGGAGGCGCGACACTAGGAGCGGCGGTCGGCATGCCCGAGCCGTCAGGCGCCAGCGGTGGCGTAGGCACCGCCCCCGGCTGAGCAACCGAACAGCCAGCAACGCCGATCACGATCGCAGACGCAATGACAAGCGAAATTGGAAGGCGTCGCCCAAGGGTCATGATTGACAGCATAGGAAAGCCGAGGGCTACTCGGAGTACAGCCAGGTCACGATTCGATTGCGCCTTCACAGCCCCGCGACTCTGTCGGCACCTCACGCGGCCTAGGGTGTAAGCGTGCGTGAGTCGACGGTGCTCGGTGAAGTGTCGGCGTATCGCCGTCGTGTCACTCAGCTTCTGCTCGGTGGAATCGCGGTGGTCGCTGGCCTGCATGTCGTGGCGATTGGCTTCACGGCACTCAAGAGATTCGACGATTCATCTCTCGCGTCAACGGTCGTATCGTGGCTCAATCTCGATAGCGAAGCAGGCTTCGGCACGTGGTTCGCGATTGTGCAACTGGCCTTTGCCGCGACGATCGCGGCGCTCATCGCCGCCCACCACCGCGCCGAGCACAGGCCGTGGCGTGGTTGGGCCGGCCTTTCGGTGCTTCTCGCTGCCATGTCAGTAGATGAACAAGTGCGACTACACGAAAACCTTGGTCGGCTTGGCGCGGCGTGGGGCTTGACCGTTCTTGGTCATGACGTCTGGTTCGTTCCCGCCCTCGTGGTCGTCACCATAATCGTGGTCGCGCTGTTGCCCTTTGTTCTGCGACTGCCGCGTCGCACGCGCCGTTCACTCATGGGTGCGGGCGCACTGTACGTGCTCGGTGCTGTCGGGTTCGAGGTCATCGCGTGGAGCTGGGTGCTCGTGACGGGCGACGGTTCGACCGACGTGCCATCCCTCATGATCGGGATGCTCCAATGGGGTGAAGAAACCCTCGAGCTGCTCGCGGTTGCCGTCGTTGTCATGGCGCTGCTCGACTACGCCGCCTCCGTGACGTCAGACGCGGGGGCCCGTGGCGATGATCGCGTCGACGACGGCGAGTAGTGACCCGACCGGGTCGGGATCACCGCCGCGGTAGTCAGGGCTGTAGTAGACCTCGACAATGCTTTCGTCGACCACCATCGTGACACCGTGGACACCGTCGTCATCCAGGTATTGCCACGCACGCTCGGCGCCGTTCACGACGATCTCGGCACCCGCGGGAACGAACCGCCCATCGTCGATCGCAAAGGCAGCACCCGGGTACACCGTCATTCCGACGCTCGCGAAAAGGTCGAGCGTGAACGAACTCTGCCAAGAGCACGACGAGGTTCCCGCCCGACGCACAGCATCGTGGTAGATCGGAGCACCATCGCCTGAGCCGGAGTAATCGGCAGGCATGCTCTCGAACGGCAACACATCGATGATGGGTTGATCGACTTCGCGCATCGCAGATTCGCACGCCGCGGGATACCTCAACACTCCCGGCCCCGGATCCCACGCTGGTAAAGGCTCGCCCGCTGCGTCGAGTGCTGACACGAGACTCGACACATAGCTCGCGAGGGCCGACAGCGCCGACTCTGCCGAAACCGCCCCGCTCTCGGAATACAGATAGACAACAATCGAGTAGTGCTGCGCGACGGCGACCGATTCGCACGAGCCCGGGTCACCGTAGAACCCACATGCCGCTCCTGATCTCGGGCCTGCGAATCCCTGTACCGATGGCTCATATGACGGAACCGGCAGAAGGCCGGTATCAGCAACCTCCGGAGTGATGATGAGCGAAAGCCGAACCGGCGTAGACGCAACGGTCGCAACGATTCGACAGTCGGTGAACCCGGCCAACACGAGATCAATGGATGAGTCAACCGCCGTCACGGCAACGTCGGCGAACTCACTCGGCAAGGCCGCGAGCTCGTCACATGAGAGAGGAACCCGCGAACCGGGCTTCGCCTCGGGAGTCGGTTCGACCGTCTCGGTGGGCGTCGGGGTCGGCGTCGGCTGAGCCTCGGGTTCCGCACCGGCGCAGGCGGCCAGGCCGGCCATGAGCAGCGGGGCCAGAACGAGAGCGGCCAGTCGGCGGCGCGGGGAGGTCATGGCGCCAGCATACGAAAGTCGAGGGTGACTCGGGGCGCATCCGTCGTCACGAATCGCTCACGCGGTAGGGCCGTTCGTGCCCACTCGACAACGTCGCGACCCGTGCCCCGTGCGTGCGTGACTGCCCTCGACAAAGCAATGGATGCTGAGGCTGCCCGCAGATAGCCTCGCGCCATGACCTTTCCCACGCTCATCAGTGACTTCTATGGCTTCGAGGCACTGCTCGCCGACCACGAGAAAGACGCGGTCGTGCGCTTGCGCACGTTTCTCGAGACCGAGGTAAAGCCTGTCGTCAACGACTTCTGGGATCGCGCCGAGTTCCCCCGCCAGATCTTGCCCGGCCTGCACGCGCAGCAAGTGTTCGGCAACCTGTGGGAAGAGACGAAAGCGGGCGACTACAGCGCCGTCTACGGCGGCTGGACAGCGCTCGAGCTCGCTCGCGTTGACGCGAGCGTCGCTACCTATGTGGGCGTGCAGAACGGCCTCGCCATGGGGTCGATTGGCGTCGCGGGGTCGCCCGAGCAGCGCGCTGAGTGGCTGCCCAAGCTCAAGACCGGTGAAGTCATCGGCGCCTTCGGCCTGACCGAACCGCTCTCGGGGAGCGACTCGGCTCAGGGCCTGCGCACGACGGCCACGCGCGACGGCGACGAGTGGGTACTCAACGGCAGCAAGCGCTGGATCGGCAACGCCACCTGGAGCGACATCACCGTCATCTGGGCAAAGAGCACCGAAGACGGCCAGGTCAAGGGATTCATCGTTCCGACGAGCACTCCCGGCTACACGGCCACGAAGATCGAACGCAAGCAAGCACTGCGCATCGTGCAGAACGCCGACATCACGCTCGAGAACGTGCGGGTACCCGAGTCGCACCGCTTGCAAAACGGCAACTCGTTCCGTGACACGGCGGCCGTACTGCGCCTGACGCGCGCCGAAGTGGCGTGGGCCGCGGTCGGCACCGCGATCGGCGCCTACGAAGCCGCGGTCGCCTACGCGACGAGCCGCGAGCAGTTCGGCAAGCCCATTGCCAACCACCAGCTCGTGCAAGACCTGCTCAGCCGCAGCCTCGGCAACATCACCGCGAGCATCGCTCTGTGCACACGCGTCTCGCAGATGCTCGACGATGGCGTGCAGCGCGACGAGCACGCCTCGCTCGCAAAGGCCTTCGCGACCACCGCGATGCGCGAGACCGTTGGCTTGTGTCGTGAACTGCTCGGCGGCAACGGCATCGTGCTCGACTACGACGTGGCGCGATTCCACGCCGATGCCGAAGCGCTCTACAGCTACGAGGGCACGCGCGAGATGAACAGCCTCATCGTCGGCCGTGCGATCACGGGCGTCGGCGCTTTCGTCTGAACCGCCAGCGTCACGCGCCGGTAGGCTCGACGCATGACGTGGCTTCGCGAACGGCGCGTGGCTTTGGCCGCGGTCACGCTCTTTACGCTCCTGGCAGGTGACGCTTGGCGCAACCTGCTCAGTTGGTACGGCTGGGGAGTCATCGTCGCCGCCGTGCTCGCAGCGTGGGTCGTGGTCGCCGTGCAGAATCGCGTCGATCTGCGGCGCATCCCGATCGCCCTCGGTGCCCTGCTCGGTCTCATGGTGCTCTCGATCGTGTGGTCGTTCTACCCCGGCGCGTCGGCCATTGGCGTGCTGCTCTCGCTCGCCACGGCATTCGTCGGCATCGTGATGGCCCACACCCTCACCCTCGAGAACATGCTGCGGGCCTTGAGCGTGGCTCTGCGATTCATCATCGGTCTCTCGCTCGCCTTCGAACTGTTCGTCGCCGCTGTTCTGCAGCGACCGATTTTGCCGCTTTGGGTCTCGTGGGAAGAGCCTTTTCCGAAGGCCGTCGATTGGTCGCGCAATCTGCTCTTCGAGGGCGGGCGCATTCAAGGCATTGTCGGCAATGCGAACCTGCTCGCGTTCGCGGCACTGCTCGCCGCTATCGTGTTCGCCATCCAGCTCGCAGAGCGACGCGTCGGGGCAGTTGCTGGCTGGGGATGGCTGGGCGCTGCACTGCTCACCCTCGCGCTCACTCGTTCGTCGACGGTGCTCGTGGCAGGGCTCGCCGCCCTGGTTGCCCTCGCCATTCTGCTGGTGGCGCGTCGTCTGACCGCGCGTGGGCGCCTCACCCTCTACGGCCTCACCGTCGTTGCTCTCGCCGGCGTCATTGCCGCGGCGATCGTCTTTCGCGACACGCTGCTGGCGCTGGTCGGGCGCAGCGAAGACCTCACCGGTCGACTCGACATTTGGGCCACCGTCATCGACCTGGCCGCTCAGAGACCGGTGCTGGGCTGGGGCTGGGTGAGCTACTGGGTGCCCTGGGTCGAACCCTTCAACGAGCTCGTGGTCATCAACGGCGTCACCTATCTGCAGGCTCACAACGCGTGGCTCGACGTACTCATGCAACTCGGCTGGGTGGGGCTTGTCATCTTTGCGATTCTCGTGGTGACCACAGCCACACGAGTGCTGTCGTGGTCGGTGGATGCCCCGCTCGGCGATGCCCCCGCATCCCCCGCCCTGCGCCTCCTGCCCGCTCTGCTGCTCACGGTGCTCATCGTGCACAGCCTTGCCGAGTCGCGCCTGCTGGTAGAAGCGGGTTTCGCCTTGCTCGTCTGGCTCGCGGTTGCCAGCCGCCTGCGGGGTCGCGCGACCGTGTACAGGGCTACCGCCCTGCCGGAGGCCCGTCCGTGATTACCGCCACTCGCGACTTTCTGGCCTCGCCGCGCTTCACGCAGGCACTCACCGAAACCATCGTTGGCGTGGCGCTCGCGACCTTTGCAGTGCGCGCTCTGTTCGGCTGGCCGGGCAGCATCGCGGTGCTGTCAGCGCTCGTCGTACTCGCAGCACTGAGTCTTGCTGGCCAGCCCGAGCGTGTCGAGTGGCGCGGCGTACTGCCGATCTCGCTGATCGCCCTGTTCTCGCTGATGACCGTGAGCCTCATCTGGAGCCCGTACACGTGGGCCACACTCGGCGGACTCGCCTATGCCGCCGCCTATGCATTTCTCGGCGTCTACATCGCCCTCGTACGCGATCTCATTCAGCTCGTGCGCGCCGTCGGCAACGCTTTGCGCGTCATCCTCACGGCGTCGTTCGCGCTCGAGATTCTCAGCGGCGTGCTGCTCGATACGCCCTTCGAGTGGATCGGCATCGCCGGTGACCTTGCCTCCGGAGGGCCCATTCAGGGGCTCGCGGGCACACGCAACGCTTTGGCTTTTCTCGGCACCCTCGCTGCGCTGAGCTTCTGGATCGAGTTCCGTACGCGCTCCGTCTCACGCGGCCTCACGGCGTACTCGCTCGCCCTGGCGGGCGCGACGATCATTTTCGCGCGCTCGCCCGTTGCCCTGCTCGTCCTCATCGCCGTCTTGATCGTGGGCCTCGCTCTCGTGCTTATCCGTCGGCAGAAGGCCACCGCACAGCGAGCGACGCAGTCTGTTCTGTTGATCTCCATCGTGATCAGTGGGGTCATTGCCTGGGTCTTCCGCGGCCCCATCATCGGTCTCGTGGATGCTGCTGCCGACGTCGAAGAACGCACGAGTGTCTGGAGCGCAGTCGGCGACCTTGTCGCCCAGCAGCCGGTACTCGGCTGGGGCTGGGTCGGGATGTGGCCCACCTCGGTCTACCCGTTCTCGAGCATCGTCTCGAGCAGTGGCCAACAGCCAGACTCGGCGCTCAATGCCTATGCCGACATGTGGCTGCAGCTGGGGCTTGCGGGAATCGTCGTGCTGTTGGCCGCCCTGGGTCTTGCCTTCATTCGCGCGTGGTTCGTCGCGACCGACCGGCGCAGCACCGTCTATGTCTGGCCCGCACTCACTCTCGTGCTCTTAGCGACCGTGAGCATGACCGAGAGTTACTTGCTCTACGAAGGTGGCCTCTTGCTCTTCGTCACCTCAGCGTTCGCGGCGGCCCGAAACCGCTCATGGCGCGGTCGCTTCGACTAACGCGCGAGTCGGGAGGCGCGTCAGGGTAGGCCGCGCGTCACTGCCTCAACGATGAAGTCAGCTTCGGAGGCAGAGCCGAACATTGGCGACTCGATCACGATCCAATACGGTGCCGTCAGGATCTCGAGAACCCCCACAGACCCTTCTGTGCGAAAGACACCCTCACCGCCCAGATCGCTGGGAGCCGAAGACCCACCGCGACTGATCATTGCCCCGCGGGTCGCCGCAAGACCAACCTCGTCGAACGATGCGACCGATACGGCCACAACATCCCCGCTCGTCTGGTTGATCCAGCCACAACTAACGCCATCGCTGTCAATGGCTCGACCGGCGAGAGCGCTCGGACGATACGACGGATCGTTGGCGAGGTTCGGATTCAGTTCGTAGATCGTCGCGGCATCAACCAGCACGTCACACGCAACATCGAGGGGAATGCTGTTGCCGCCCGATGCTGTGGGCTCACCCGAGGGCTGCGCCGTCGGTTCGTCGACGGCGGGAGACGACGTCGCTGACGGTCGCGGATCACTGTCAGAAGGCCGATTGATGTCGTTCCCCGAGGAAGCGCAACCGACAAGGAGGGAAACCGCAATCACCGAGAACCCGAGGATGCTGAACCGCGTCGCGTGATTCATCGGGAGGCCTCAGCAGTTGCGGAACGACTGGGCGGCAGGCGTGATGGAGGCCGGGCCACCCAGCACCGTCATCGCGGTCGCTCCAGAATCGATGATGTATTGCGCGACACCTCTGGGCATACAGTCGGTCGGCAGAACGAAGAGAGGTGCCCGTTGTGGCCCCGCGATCGCTGCTCCCGCAAGCGCGTCGGGGAAGGTGAAGCCTGACGCCACGAACACCCGCGTCGCCGTCGGGAAGGCCGTCTGGTTGACGTTGAGCGAAACGGCGAACCGGTCGTTTCCGGTGTACCGCACGACGTTGTCACGCCCCAGTAGTGCGACGAGACTTGACTCGAGCGCGGAGCTGACGGAAGCCGGTCCGCCCGCAATCGAAACCTTCTGCACTCCGAGCGTCGTCATGAGAGTCGCAATGTCCGCTCGCAACGTCGTCTCAGTGCTGTCAACAAGAATCATGGGCGCACCCGCTGCGGCAGCCGCCGGCGCCGCCGATAGCGCATCGGCAAACACACCGCCGGTAGCGATGAAGAGTTCTGTCGCTCCGACGGCACCGAACTCCACCGTTGCAAGCGTCGTCGAGACGTCATAGCGAGTAGCCCCGCCGACGCGCTGAATCGACGGTGTGAGTGCAGCGAGTTGCTGGTACACAGCTTCGGAAATCGAACCCGGCCCACCAACGACGACAATGCGTTGCGGTCGGAGCCTCTGCAACTCGCTCAAGATCACTGGGTAGATTCTGTTGCGTTCGACCAGCAATATGGGCCCGCCCGCACTTGCCGCAGCCGGGGCCGCGCTGATCGCGTCGGGGAAGACTTCTCCCGATGCAACGAACACCACCGGAACACCTTCGGAGAAGTTGCGGCGGGAAATGTCGGCGGCCACGTCGTAGCGATTCTCGCCACCGATTCGATCGGTCGTAATGCCCTGCGGAATGACGGCAACGGGGTTTCCGAACCAGGCGTAGTAGTACCGGAAGAAGTTGCGGTTTCCGTAGCTCGCGCACGCGTCGTTGGCGGCCAGCGGGTACGCGGCCAACGCTGCAGCAGTGGGTTGGTAGGGCGTGTAGTTGTAGAGAGCGGCGGTCGCGTAGTTGCGGATGTTGACGGCGGTCGACCCACAGCTAGGGTTCGGGTGGAACGGAATGTTGTGCACGCCTGGCTGGCGCGAGAAGTTCGCCAGTTTGTAGGTGACGAGCTGCCGACCGCCTCGGTAAATCTGAAAGCCCACGGCTGACGATGCGTCGGTGCATCCCGTCGAATCGGGGCAGCCCCAGCCCATAGCAAAGTTGAGAGCATAGTCACTTGGGGCGGTGCTCTGTCGGCCTGTAATCAGACCTTGCTCTTTATCGAGCGTGACGAGAATCACTCGAGCACTGATGCCGCACGCCTGTTGCACGCGGAAAATGACCGTAGACGCGAGAAGGTTCGTGCCCCCCTCGACCTGCCGGCAGACGAGGTTGCCGGTCGTTGTCGAGGTAAAGGCGGGATAGGTCGGAATCGAGAAGCGGAAGATGTCGAGGCACCGCGTGGTACGACACGGACCGATCTTGTTCTCGAGAAAAGTCTGAATCTCGGCTTCGGTCATTGCGTTCGCATCGTAGAACTGCGAATCGCTAATGATGAGGCCCGGGTCGAACGACCAAGGGTCAGCGCTGGCGGGCGGGGGGTTGAGCGCAACAAACGTAGAACCCACGAAAAGGCTGGCAGCGAGCATCCCGATCGCACGCACGAGCGTGCGGCGCACCCGCGTCGGTCGGTCAAGCATCGTCTTCACAGTCGTTCCCCCGAACGTTGGTCTGCGCCGATTCTACGCGATGCCCTCGTCGGGGCGGCGTCGCGCCCTCATTCCGCGCGCCACGAAGAATGCTTGGCAGCTGACCGACACGAGCTCACCGAGGGCGAGGCCCCACGCGCCGCCGGCGGCTCCGAACGGGCCGGAGAGCGCCAGAATCGACGCCACCCCAACCGCTGCACCAGCGAGCACACTGAGCATGAACTCACGGCGGCTCCCGAGGCCCACCAGCACCACGCGGCCGAGAGCGGTGCCGAGCGCGATACCCAGGGTCGCTACCCCGAACCCTGCAGCGGTCGCGAGGTCTATTGCGACCGTGGCCCCAAAAAAGAGCTCCGAAAGCGGGGGGCCGAGAAGCGTGAAGACCGTGAGGCCAACCAGCCCGAGAGCGAGGTGCCACAGGATCGCGACCCGAACGCGACGGTCGAACTCGCGACGATCATCTTCGACGGCCCACCCCTGAAGGGCGTTACCGAGTGCTGACACGGAGTACTGCCCGATGCGGTAGAGCTTGTCCCCTGAAATGTAGGCCGCTGCCTGGGCTACGGGGGCAACGAGGCTCACGAACGTCACGGCAAGAGAGTTGTGGGCACCCGCGGCGATTTCGGTCGTGAGCGCCGAACGGTTGGTGGTGAACTCCCGACGCATGGCTCCGGGGGAAGCGACGAGCAAAGCCGAAAGACCCACTTCGCGCGCGATGAACACGCTAGAGCCGATCAGGGCGGCAGCAATGAGCAACGCCGGGTACCAGGTCACCTGACCCAGCACGAGTAGCGCGATCGCGGCGACCGCCGTCGCAACCAGTCGGGGCAACAGCTCGAAAACAACGATGAGACCCGCGCGGCCGAGCCCCACCATGTACCACGCCGACGAGAGCCCGCCGAGCGTGAGGGCGATTGCCATCAGCGCCGCGTCAAGACGGTGTGTTGACGGAGCAATGACGGCCGCGACGGTCGTGGCCACCACGACCGCTGGAGCAAACAAGGCCAGCCGCGGACGGATGCTGCGCTCAAGCACCGCGTGACGCTCCGCTGGCGCAGCGAGCGCGACCGCGGTGGGCCCGACCGCGTTGTATCCGAGGCCGACGACGAGAGCGGCGAATGCCCCCACCGACTGCCCGATAGCAATGGCGAGCCAGGCCTCAGCTCCCGCGACTCGAGCGAGCACAGGGAGG
>CALRWH020000064.1:0-13556 GCA_943371805.1 Pseudomonas synxantha
GGCACCGCGTCGACCGTCGGGACGATCTGGATGAGGTGCGTGCCGCCGAGGCGCAGCATCCCGTTCGCAGCGTCGGCGACCACGCGCTCGACGTCGTCGCGCGTGACGGTCTCGACCTCGCATCCGCTGAGGCCAGCGAGAACCGCGCCCGGAGTGCCGTGTCCGACGCCCGTCGAGCCGAGCGAACCGAATAACACGCACTCGACACTCGCGACCTGCTCGAGACGGTCGCCCAGGCCGTCGACAAACGCACGAGCTGCCCGCAGCGGGCCGACGGTGTGCGAACTCGACGGACCAATGCCGACCTTGAACAGGTCGAGCGCCGAAATGAACGCGCGTTCGGCGAGCGGGGTAGCGAGGGCGATGGGGATGCTCACGACGGCTCCTTGTCACGGGCCAGCCGGCACTGCCACGGGTGGGGCAGCCGCTCGGCCGGGGGTGGGTCGGCGGCGCGCAGCGACCCGTCGTGCGGGCGCCCTCGAACCGCTGCGCCCATTCTGGCGCAGGTCGTTCGCGGCCGCACGATTCGCGCAGTGCGCGTATGCGCGCGGAGCAGCCAGCTCGCGGCGCCGAGCTTTGCCCTATGGCGAGCAACTCCCACGCGCGGAGCGAAGTTGTTCAAGCCGCTCAGCCCTCTGTGCGAGACACGAGATTGTTCGAACGCTTCTCATGTCAAGAAAGGAAGTGGTCGATACGCGTCTCCGCAGTGCATATCGACTGAAAACCTAAAGCGCGTGCATACGCGACCACCCGTCCTTGTTCAACCATCTAACCTTCGGATCGAAGACAGTCCTGTGTGGGCCGAAACCAACCACGGCGCCCAATTGGTAGCCGAACTCGAGTTTCCAAAACTCAACCTTCTCAATATCACGCGAGCATGAACGGAGGTTCTGATAGGTCGTCTTGAACTCCACCACCATCAAATTGTTGGCAGGTCCTGAAAGCCCTCTCCTGTGAACGACAATGTCCGGAGTGCCGAGCACACGACCTCGTTCCAACGACCCTGCGGCCGAAGGAGCACCCGGCTTTGGTGCCGAGGCCCCAGCCCTGTTGTATTCACAATCAACGGACCACTCGTGAGAAGACGAGTCAACCAAGTGTCTCAGTGCGTAGAAGACAGCTGCGACTCGCGCACGCTCACTGACATCATGGGACCAAAGCTCCGCGTCGGCCATGCCCGCGCTTTGGACAGCGGTGGCCAGCCAAGACTTCGCGAGCAACTCTTCATTCCCTCCTTGGAGTCCGTTCATTCAGCGCTCCTCGATTGAATGGCGCGCCTTATTCTCGACTCAACTTCGACGAACTCGTAACCTGGGTACACCTCGATCAGCATGCAGTCGTTCGCAGCACACAAGGACTTCTTTCTCTCGTCCCGTTCAACCTGAGCCACAAACGCAACCTCGCCCCCGAATAATCCAACGGGTTGGAGGTGTTGTATCCCCTGGTACTCAATCGCCACATTGACCTGCGGAAGATAGATGTCGAGCGATTGAGAACCGAGCCAGGGCGGGCGCCCTTGATGCCGGACTTCCAGGTCAGGAAAGGCAGTAGCCACAAGATTGAAGAGCGCAAGCTCTGAGACCCATCCCTCGCCGATACGCGGAAGACCGCTTTCGACTCGCGCCTGGTTCTCGGCTCGACGAAACTCCGCTTGTAAACGAGCCAAGATCACTTCAAAGGCCAAACTCGCTTGCGTATCAGGCAGTCGAGACGGCCACGCAATCAATCTTGGTGAGACCCCATGGAACGCGTACATCGCCGGATCGTTCGCTTTTCTCCATAGACGCTTCGCATTCCTGAGTCTCTCAAGCGCCCAATCAGGCTCGATGTATGGGTCAACCTCGCCTTCAAGCCACTCAAATTGGCTTCTTTCCTCAACATGAGCGACGATGCGGAACCACAAATCGGCTAGCAGCGACACCCCCCGAAGCTCGTGAAATGAGTCGAGTGCTGACTGCATGCAGCTTTCAACTAAGCTCGGCCTCTGTTCTGCGAAGACTCCGAGGCGACGAGTCGTGCCGGAAATATTCATCAACTCTGCGACTGTCAAGCGTCTGTCGGGCAAGACAAGGGTTCGCGTCAACACGTCATCTAACGTGAGCCCAACACGTGCCTTGATGTCGAAGCCACAGTTCCAGCGACGCTTGACAAATTCCAAGTCGGCAAGCCACCGGTTTGCTTGGTAGCCAAGATCCTCGCCCTCACCGATTGATTCCGCCAATCCAAGGGCAGTTGGCAGCAAGTCGGCGTTCTTGCGTCGACTACGAAGCAATTCTCGAAGCAAAACCAACACATACCCGTGATGACCCTGGAGGTTCACTGGTGATCCGGTCAAGAACGACGGTCTGAACACCTCTTCGTAGAAGCGTCGTTGCAGCTCGGTCATCTGGGACACGTTGGACAAACTCCTCCCAATGGGTGGCACACTTCCGTCCAAGGCTGTTGTCAACTTTTCTTCAGGCTCGATGAATCGCACGATGCCGTCGATTGTCTCTATTTCCTTGTTCCGCTCGAGCCGATCAAGAAACCACCTTTGACGCCCAAGGCCTGCCGCTTGCAAGTGCGCAGACAAGTCTCTTAAGGAGCAAGGGAGGCGCGAAGACAGTGTTTCTCGCGCGGTAGCAATCGTCATGGCCCTGTTGAACACCGACTCGAGGTCCATTCGACGCACATTGTTGGGCAAAAACTGACTGGCGAAGTCAAGTAGTTCCAGCCGCTCATCGCTGAAGTGTGTGGCAGCAACGTCAACGCCGTGATCAGCGAAGAAGAACGCCACCGCCAGCCGATGTTTTCGAAACTCGAACCTCCAATTCGCATCGGCGTTCTTCCGCACCAAACGAAGGGCTTTCAGCTGAACTGCGCCTGCCTGCTGGTAGTCCCTAGCGCTGACGAAGGCGCGAAAGTCTTCGAGCATCCTGCGGAAGGCGAGACTTAGCTCTTGTGAACGTAAGGCGCTTGTCACGTCCAGAAACCTATCTCCGACTGGCGACACGCCACCCGCTGCGCAATTCGAGTCAAGGACTCGCACAGCGTGGCTTGCGACTTGAGCTATCCGAGTGGATTCAGAGAACTCATTGCGCACTGTGAAGAAGTCCTGGGTCCTGCTCCCACGCGCGGAGCAACGCACTGCGTTGCTCCGCCCCCAGGATTCGAACCTGGACCTAACAGCTCCAAAGGCTGTCGTGCTGCCGTTACACCAAGGCGGATCGCGCGAAACGCGCGGGTCTAGTCTGCCAGAGCGCGAGCCGCCTTCTGTGACGGATGGGCACGGCATGCCCGCCCGCACGCGCGAGCGCCGCGGCTACTCGAACGGCTCCCAGCCGCCCGCCCGAGATAATGGACACATGACCGCCCGCGACGAAGTCGACCGCATCGTCGAGGCGTGGCGCCGTGAACGGCCCGAGCTTGATGTTGAACCGCTACAGGTGTTGTCTCGCGTAAGCCGCTTGGCACGGCACCTTGACCTGGCGCGCAAGCAGGCCTTCGCGGCGTCTGACCTTGAGTCGTGGGAGTTCGACGTGCTCTCGGCGCTGCGCCGCGCGGGTAAGCCTTACGAGTTGAGCCCCAAGGCACTGCTGCAGCAAACACTCGTGTCGAGCGGCACCATGACCAACCGCATCGACCGGCTCACGACTCGTGAGCTCGTCGAGCGGCGTACTGACCCCAACGATGGGCGGAGCATCCGCGTGCGCATGACCGTCGAAGGCCGTGTGCGGGTCGATCGTGCGATGGACGCCCTCATGGTGAACGAAGAGGCGCTGTTGCAGCGGCTGAGCCGCGCCGACCAGGAGAAGCTCGCCGGGTTGCTGCGAACGCTCAGCACCGACTTCGATGACGAGGCTGGCGAGCTGTAGCGACGCTCGTGAAGCGGCCGTTAGAAGAACGGCAGCAGGTTCGAGACGACGACGGCGATCACGCCGACACCGGCAAGAATGGCGCCGAGCATGAGCAGCGCGCGGCCGTCGTGCGCCGGGTCGTCGAGGCGCGGCGATTCGGGGCGAGACGGATGCACCCACACCGTGCGCGCATCACCCACCGCCGGAATGGGCCCGGTGAGCGGCGAGACACTCTCGTGCACGGCTCCCCCGTCGCCAAACCAGCGCAACTTGGCGTCGTGCTCGTGCACGGTCGTGATGACCGCCTTCACGGAGACGTATCGCTGAGCCCATGCGCGACGCACGAACCCTGAGATCAACACGATGATGCCGACCGGGAGCGTGAGCCACGCAAAAGCCTCGGCCGCTACGGCAATGGCGTCGAGAGGCTCAGTCACCCTCTCATCGTAGATGCCGCGCCAACCACAGCACTGCCGACTACCATCGCGGCATGGGACTGTTCACGAAGTCGGGCATCGGCGACGGCAGCCTGCCGAAAGATGACCGCGGGTCGGGCTCGCTTGATGACTACGTCGGCGTACTCGTGCCCAAGAACCGCAAGGTCACGATCCGCCTCGCGAACAGCGCCCCGTACCAAGAAGAGTTGGCCGCGCTCACCGAAGAAAACCCCGAACTCATCGCCACCGCTACGCCCGCGCGCGGCATCGACGACGAGCGTGTTGACGCCCCGATCGAGGTGCGCATCTTCTCCGTTCGCCGCGTCAGCGGAGTGGTCGGCGTGATTCCGCGCGGGCTCGAGAGCGTCTACGACGAAGCCGTGCGCCGACTCGACGGTCGCGGCCAGCAGCCGCGCATTCCTGTCGCTGTCGTGCACACGAAGAAGCACGGCTACCGACTCGACCTGCTCATCGGGCTCACCAAGTAGGGCTGGCTAACCCACGCGGGCGCGCCAGCGGCCGCGGCAGAGAGGAACTCCGCGTCAGCCGAGCAATTCGCCCAGCTCGAGCCAGCGCTCCTCTGCGGCCTCGAGTTCGGCCTCGAAACCGCGCACCTGCTCGTGCAGAGCCGCAATACCCGGGTAGTCAGAAACGTCGTGTTCGGCGAGAGAGACGTGCAGAGCATCCACTTGCCCCTGCACCTTGGCGATGCGACGCTCGAGCGCCGCGAGCTCTTTCTCGAGCGTGCGACGTTCGGCCCCCGAGAGCGTCGGCGCAGCGGCGACGGATGCTGGTGCCGTCGCCGTGACCGATGCCACCGTCGCACGTCCCGCGTCGTGCGAGCCTGTCGGCGCCGCGGCGTGCGCGGCAATGCGCAGGTACTCGTCCACGCCGCCCGGCAAATGCCGGAGCCGCCCGCCCAGCACCGCATACTGCTGGTCGGTCACGCGCTCGAGCAAGTAGCGGTCGTGCGAGACGACGACGAGCGTGCCGGGCCACGAGTCGAGCAGGTCTTCGATGGCCGCGAGCATGTCGGTGTCCATGTCGTTGGTCGGCTCGTCCATGATGAGCACGTTCGGCTCGTCGAGCAGAATCAGGAGCAACTGCAAGCGACGCTTCTGGCCACCGCTCAGGTCTTTGATGGGCGTCGAGAGTTGCGCCGACGTGAAGCCCAGGCGTTCGAGCAATTGGCCGGGCGTGAGCTCCTTATCTCCCGCGGTGTAGCTCGTGCGCTTGGTCGCGATGACAGCCGACACGCGCTCGTTCGCAACGGCCGAGAGGTCGCCGAGCTGCTGGTCGAGCGTCGCGACGACAACGGTCTTGCCGCGCTTGACGCGGCCCGTCGTGGGCTCGAGCGAGCCATCGATGAGCTTGAGCAGCGTCGATTTGCCGGCACCGTTGACGCCGAGAATGCCCGTGCGCTCGCCCGGAGCGATGCGCCACTCGACGTCGTGCAGAATCTCACGGTCGCCGTAGGTCACCGAGACGTCGAGCAGGTCGATGACGTCTTTGCCCAGGCGCGCCGTGGCCATTTGTGAGAGCTCGACACTGTTGCGCAGCGGCGGCACGTCGTCGATGAGCGCGTTGGCCGCCTCGATGCGAAACTTCGGCTTCGCGGTGCGGGCGGGCGCGCCGCGGCGCAGCCACGCGAGCTCTTTCTTCATGAGGTTCTGGCGCTTGGCCTCCATCGTCGCGGCCTGCCGGTCGCGCTCGAGGCGCTGCAGCACGTACGCCGCGTATCCGCCCTCGAAGGGCTCGACGATGCGGTCGTGCACCTCCCACGTGTCATTGCTGACCTCGTCGAGAAACCACCGGTCGTGGGTCACGACGAGCAGAGCGCCGGCGCCCGGCGACCAGCGCCGCTTGAGGTGGCCCGCGAGCCAGTGCACTCCCCCGATGTCGAGGTGGTTGGTGGGCTCATCGAGCACGACGATGTCCCACTCGCGGCTGAGCAGGGCGGCGAGGGCGACACGACGACGCTGCCCTCCGCTCAAGTCGTCGACGAGAGTGTGACCAGGTATGTCGACGATCAAGCCCGCGAGAACATCCCGAACATTGCGGTCGCCTGCCCACTCGTGCTCGTCGCGATCGCCCACGATGGTCTCGAGCACGGTCTTGCCGGTGGCCAACTCGTCGGCTTGGTCGAGCATGCCGAGGGTGACTCCGCCGCGGCGCGTCACGCGACCGCCATCGGGTTCTTGCTTGCCCGCGAGGATGCGCAACAGGGTCGACTTGCCATCGCCATTGCGGCCCACGACGCCAATACGGTCGCCGTCGCCGATGCCCACGGTCACCCCATCGAGAACGACGCGGGTGGGGTATTCGACGCGAAGGGCTTCTGCCCCCAAGAGATGTGCCACTCGTCGAGACTACGGCGCGCGAGCGGGGTGCTTCGACCGGGCAGAATAGGGGCATGCACGAGCACACGGCCCACCATCACGCGATCGAGACCCGAGCCATCCGGAAGGTTCTGCCGTTCACGTTGCTGTGGGCTGCCGCCATCATTCTGTTCGACCAGGGCACGAAGTTCTGGGCCGAAGCCACACTCGAGGTGGGTGTGCCCGTGCCGGTGATCGGCGAGGCGATTCAGTGGCGACTCGTCTACAACCCGGGTGCCGCCTTCGGCATCGGCGGTGAGTTCACCTGGATTCTCACGATTGTTGCGGCGCTCGCGGTCGTGGGCATCGCCATCTTCGTCTCGCGCATCTCGAGTGTGCCGTGGGCGCTCGCGGCGGGCGCGATGCTCGGCGGCGCGATCAGCCACCTCGGCGACCGACTGTTTCGCGAGCCGGGCTTCGCGCGGGGCGAGATCGTCGACTTCATCGACTACTTCGGATTCTTCGTGGGCAACGTCGCTGACATCGCACTCGTCGGTGGCGCGATCGCCATGGTGCTGTTGAGCCTGCTGGGGCTCAGCCTGAGATCACCCGCGCGCCGTGAACAGGCCCCGTCGCACGAAGAGCCGTCAAGCGAGACGCACTAAGCGCGACCTGCAGGTCGATCGCCGAATCGTGGTCGGCGGCGAGAAACGCCACCGTCGGGCCTGAGCCTGACACGAGCCCGGCGAGAGCACCCTGCAGTTCTCCGAGTTCGAGCGTGGCCGCAAGGCTCGGCTGCAAGTGCAGCGCCGGGGCCTGCAAGTCGTTGTAGAGATACTCGGCCAGCTGGTGCGCATCGCCGGCCCGCAGAGCTTGCAACACTTCCACGTCAACCATGGGCTGCTCGGGAGCCGGTGCGATGTCGTGCACGTGCCGCTCGCGGTGCCGGTCGAGTTCGGCGTAGACCTGCGGAGTGCTGAGGCCGTCGTCGGCGAGCGCGAGCACCCAATGAAACGTGCCTTGCGCGAGAGCGGGCGAGAGGCGGTCGCCGCGCCCTGTGCCCACGGCCGTGCCGCCCATGAGCGCGAAAGGCACATCCGCCCCCAGCTGGGCAGCCAACTCGTGCAACTCGTCACGGCCCACGTTGGTGCCCCACAAGTGATCACACGCGACGAGCGTGGCCGCGGCATCCGCCGAGCCACCGCCCATGCCGCCCGCGATGGGAACATGCTTTTCGATTTCCAGTGCGACTCCGCCGCGGTAGTCGGCCGCGCGCGCCAGCATTCGAGCCGCCTTGATCGCGAGATTAGAACCGTCGGTCGCGAGGCCGCTCGTGTCGATGGGGCCACTGAAGCGCACCGAGAAGTCGTCGGCGGGGCGCGCGTAGACCTCTTCGTAGAGGGAGATGGCCTGGTACGCCGTGGCGACCTCGTGGTAGCCATCGTCGAGTAGCGAGCCGACCTTCATGAACACGTTGATCTTGCCGGGTGCTCGCACATGCACCACTCGATCTGTCGCCCCCGTGCTCATGGCTCCACCCTATGTTGCTTGAGCATTAGCCTGGGCCCACCATGCAGTGCGACTACTTTGACGCCGGGCTTTGCCGCTCGTGCACGCTCATGGGTCAGCCCTACCCCGCGCAGCTCGCCGAGAAAGAGGCACTCGCTCGGCGCCTGCTGACACCGTTTGGGGCGGATGCGCGCTGGCTCGCGCCCCTCGCAAGCACAGAGAGCGGCTTTCGCGCCAAGGCCAAGATGGTCGTCGGCGGCACGGTCGCCGCGCCAACCCTCGGCATTCTCGACGGGGCGGGGCGCGGAGTCGACCTTCGGCACTGCGGCATCATCGCCCCGGGCATCCTCGCCGCGTTTCCGAGTCTCATCGCCGCGATTACGCGGGCGGGGCTCGAGCCCTACGATGTTCCGACTCGCTCGGGCGAGCTCAAGCACCTCATCGTGACCGAAGCTCCGAGCGGCGCACTCATGGTGCGGTTCGTCGTGCGCAGCGAGAGCTCGGTGGGGAGCATCCGCGGGGTGCTGCCGTGGCTTCAGGATGCCCTCCCGCACCTGCTCGTCGTGACCGCGAACATCCACCCCGAGCACAAAGCGGTGCTCGAAGGCGAAGTCGAGCACGTGCTCACCGAACAGGCCGTGCTGCCGTTCACGGTCAACGACCTCGAGTTGCGGGTGCGGCCGCAGAGCTTCGTGCAGACCAACACGGCGATCGCCTCGGCGCTCTACACGCAGGCACGGGACTGGGTCGACGAGCTTGACCCTGCTTCGGTGTGGGATCTGTATTGCGGGGTCGGCGGGTTCGCGCTGTCTGTCGCGTCGCCGGCAGGAGAGGCGACAGACCGAGCGCGGGCACCCCGAAGGGCGACGCGGTCAGTGCTCGGGGTAGAAGCCGCGCCCGACGCCGTGGCGAGCGCCGAGTTGGCTCGCGACGCGCGGTACCCGGCCGAGAGTGACCGGCAGCGCATCCGCTTCATCGCGGCCGACGCCACGGCGTTCGCTCTCGCCGCGACCGAGGTGCCCGAGCTGGTCATTGTGAACCCACCGCGGCGCGGGCTCGGCGCGGAGCTCGCCGAATGGCTGCAGTCGCAGGGGCCGCGACACGTCATCTACAGCAGTTGCAACGCCGAGTCGCTCGCGCGCGACCTCGCCGTCATGCCGGGCTACCGGTTGCGGCGCGCGCGCGTGCTCGACATGTTTCCGCAGTCGACGCACTTTGAAGTGATCACGCTGCTCGAACGAGCCTGAGCTATTCGGGAGTAAGCACACTGCGCGATTGCGCGGTGACGCTCGGCACGACGAGTCCGTAAATGCCCATGCCGATGATCTCGATCGCTATGCCCAGCACGACCACGAGGGCGACCACGGCAAAGCCGTCAGGAAACGCGAGAGCGATCGGCAGCACGAGCAGCCCGTTGCGAGCGCCGCCACTGAACGCGACCGCGCGCACCTGCGAGAGCGGCAGGCCGAAAGCCGTTCCCACAAGAATGCCGAGCGGCGTGAGCACGATGAGGTAGACGCCGATGAGCGGCGCGACGGCCTCAAGCAGCTCGATCCGCTCGCCCGCGCGCGGGATGAGTACGGCGGCGACGAACCCTGCGGCGAGGGCGGTGGCGGGTGCGGTGAAGGTGGCTCCGCGGCGCAGCCCGGCCGCGAGTCGCGGCCGACGCACGCCCACAAGTTGCAGCACCGTCACCACTGCGGCGGGCGCAACGATGCCCGCGAGCACGGCAACCGGCAAGCGCGAGCCGTCGAGGCTGAGAAAGTTTTCGCTCGCGGTGAAGAGCAGCATGAAGCCCGGCACCGTGACGACCTGCAACACCAGCAGCACCGGCGCGACGCTCAGCAAGCTTTCGACCGCTCCGCCCGCTCGCCTCACAAACGCCGCAACGAGGCCCACGCCGGGCGCGAGCAACACCAGCAGCAACCCCGCCTGCAAGTCAGGGTCGGTGACCACCACGCGGCTCAGCACATACACGAGGGCCGGCGACACGACCACGTTGAGCAACAGCACCGCGAGCAAGAAGCGTCGATCGAGCACGGCGCGGCCGAACGACGCGAGCGGAACATCCAGCAGCGTCACCGCGATAGCGACCGCCACAACCGCGAGCACCACGGCATCGGGCACCCCGGTCGTTGCGGGAACCAGCGCCCCGACGAGAGCGCCCCCGCCGATGCCGGCGAGCACGATCACAATCGTTGCTGCCGCCGAGAGCGAACGAGGAGGGCGGACGACGGATGCCGCGCTCACGCCGGCGCAGCCCGAGCAAGGCGCAAAAACTCGGGCAGTCCGAGCATCTCGCCCCGCGCGGTGGGGTCGAGCCCCGCCGACTCGAGCGCGGCGGTTGCCGCGGCTGACGAGCCGAAGAGTTCGGCGAGCGCCTGCCGCAGCATCTTGCGACGCTGCCCAAACGCGGCGTCGACGAGCTCGCCCATGCGCAGTCGCTCGGCCTCGGTGCCGGGCACCTCGTGCCGCGTCATGCCCACGAGCACCGAATCGACGTTCGGCACGGGCCAGAACACCTGCCGGCTCACCTGGCCTTCGACGCGCCAGCGCCCGTACCACGCGGCCTTGATCGACGGCCCGCCGTAAACCTTCGAACCGGGCTCAGCCGCGAGCCGGTGCCCGACCTCGGCCTGAACCATGACGAGCACGCGACGAATCCCCGGCTCGAGAGCCAGCAAGTGCAGCAGCACGGGCACCGAGATGTTGTAGGGGAGGTTGGCGACGAGAGCCGTGGGGCGCTGATTGCCCGGGGCATCGGGCACCGACGACACGCGCAGCGCGTCGGCGGTGACCACCGAGAGTGCGGCCTCGGGCTGCAGCTGGGCGACCGTGAGGGGCAGTTGGGTGGCGAGGCGAGCATCCACTTCGATGGCGACGACCGGATGCCCCGCCTCGAGCAATCCGAGCGTCAACGACCCCAACCCCGGGCCGACCTCGAGCACAGGCTCGGCGGGCAGCAGCGCCGCGGTCTGTACGATGCGTCGCACCGTATTGGCGTCGTGCACGAAGTTCTGGCCCAGCTTCTTAGTGGGCATGACGTCGAGCAGCGCCGCGAGGTCGCGCACTTCGGCGGGGCCGAGCAGGGCGCTCATCGCTGGTCTGCCGTCGTGCCGAGATCGAGCGGGTCACCCGGCACATCGGCTGTCGTCGCAACGGGGTGCGCATCCCACGAGCCGTAGACGAGCTCGGTGTTCGCACTCAGCTGCGCGGCGAACTCGTCGACCTCGGCGCCCACGTGCTCGGCGATCGCGCGCACCGTGTGCGGCAGCAGGTAGGGCCCGTTCGGCCGGCCGCGGTGCGGATGCGGGGTCAAGAACGGCGCATCGGTTTCGACGAGCAGCAGCGAGCGCGGCAGCACGTCGAGCGCCTCGCGCAGATTGTGGGCGTTCTTGAACGTCACCGTTCCGGCCATGCTCGCGAACCAACCGTGCTCGGCGCACAGGGTCGCGAGCTCCGCGCCCCCACTGAAACAGTGAAAGACCGTGCGCTCCGGGGCACCCACGCGCAGCAGCGTCGCCACGATGTCGTCGTGCGCGTCGCGGTCGTGAATCTGCAACGCCAGCCCGTGCTTCTTCGCGATGGCGATGTGGGCTTCGAAGGCGGCGAGCTGCGCGTCGCGTCCGCTGCCCGGCTCGGTGCGGAAGTAGTCGAGGCCCGTCTCACCGACGGCGACCACGCGGGGCTGCGCGGCGAGCTCGTCGATGACGGCGAGTGCGGCATCCAACTCGCCCGACTCGGCGAGCGCGGGAGCCTCATTGGGGTGGATGGCGACCGCGGCGAGCACCCGAGGCTCGCGCGCCGCGACGGCAGCCGACCAGCGGCTCGTGAGCACGTCGGTGCCCACTTGCACGACCCCGCGCACGCCGACAGCGGATGCCCTATCGAGATGCTCGCGGTAGTGGATGGGGTTCTCGCCGTCGGCGATCTCGAGGTGCGTGTGGTTGTCGTACACCGGCACGGCGAGCGGCTCGGGGCTGGGCGGGTAGCTCAGATCGCGAGTCGAACCCTCCATGGTCGAGCGCGCACGCACGTGCGGGTCGAGCTGCTCAGTCACGGTATTGCCTCCCCCACGACCGTACCGCGCGCGGCTGGAGGCGCGCGGGGGTTGACGCGGGCTAATCGGCCTCGATGCGACCGTCGACCGACCGCTCTCGTCCCTCGGCCCGGGATATCACCATCACCCCAGCCATCACCGCGAGAGTGAGAGCGACCAGGAGCGCCACGGTTCCCGAAACCAACCCGACTGTCTCAGATTCCCACGGTCGATACAGAGCCAAAGCGAATACTCCGGGGATGGCGAGTGCCATTGAGATCGCCGGGACTCGGGGAACGGCAGGCATCAGCTTTGCGAATGCGACCGAGACGCACAAGGAGACGAGCCACGCCCCCGAACCGAAGACTAGGCCGAAGCCCACAGCGGCCGGAAGGTAAATGGAGACGAAGCTCCGCATTGACTCATCCGTCACTTGCAGTGGAATGACAATCGCGGCAGACACGGCGATACCCAGCAGAAGGTCGATCCAGAGGAACGGGAGCAGAACCCGCCACAGCCACTCGCGCTGCTGCGCCACGAGCGACTATTCGGTCTCGATACGCGGAAACAACGCTTCGAGCGGCTGCGTCTGCGTGCCCGCGGGCAACTGACCCCACTCGCCTGCGTTCGGGATGCTCTGCGCGGCCAACCCGCCGAGCGCACCCTCAGCACCCAGCGCGACCCACAACTTCTGGGCGGCCTGCGGCGTCACGGGCGAGAGCAACACGGCCAGGGCCCGCAGCCCCTCGGCCGCGGTGTACAGAATCGTGTGGAGCCGCGACTCGAGAGCCTCGTCTTTCGCAACCTTCCACGGCTCTTGCACCGTGATGTAGCCGTTGAGCTCATCGACGATCGTCCAGACCGCCGCGATCGCATCGTGGATGGCGAAGGTGTCGATGGCCCGCTGGGCGGCGACCACGGCATCCGCCACGGTCTTCTGAATGCCCAGCTCGGCATCCGTCGCCTCACCAGAGGCGGGCACGACGCCGTCGCAGTACTTGCCCACCATCGCGATGACGCGCGAGGCGAGGTTGCCGAAGCCGTTGGCGAGCTCGGCTTGGTAGCGAGCCGCGAGGTCTTCCCAACTGAACGAGCCGTCTTGACCGAAGTTGATCGCGCTCATGAAGTAGTAACGAAAGGCGTCGCTGCCGAACACGTCGGTGATCTGGTGGGGAGCGATGCCCGTGAGCTTTGACTTCGACATCTTCTCGCCGCCCACGAGCAGCCAGCCGTGGCCGAACACTCGCGCGGGCGGCTGAAGGTCGGCCGCCATGAGCATCGCCGGCCAAATGACGGCGTGAAAGCGCGCGATGTCTTTGCCGACGAGCTGCACAGCCGGCCAGCGGCGAGCGAAGTTCTCGTCATCACTGCCCCAGCCGATGGCGCTGATGTAGTTGAGTAGGGCGTCGAACCACAC
>CALRWH020000065.1:0-13159 GCA_943371805.1 Pseudomonas synxantha
GCGCCACGTAGTAGCCGACGATCTCGGTCATGGCCTCGCGATCGGGGGCCGAGAGCTCTGAGCCGCTCGCTCCCCAGCGCGCGATCACCGAGGGGCCCGAGGCAAGACCTTCAACGCAGTCGCCGTGAAACGGGCAGCTGCCCTCGAAGTCGTCCCGAGGGTGGCGTCGCACGAGAATGTTGCCCATCTCAGGAAAACCGTTGCCACCCAAGACGTGGTCGCCGGCGACAAAGCCCACGCCGATGCCCGTGCCGACGGTCGCGTAGGCGACGCGCTCGATTCCGCGCGCGGCTCCCCACGTGGCTTCGCCCATGGCCGAGCCGGTCACATCAGTGACGAAGGCGTGCGGGGCGTCGCCCGTGCCGAGGTGCCGCAGCACATCGGTGAAGGCCCAGCCGGGCTTGGTGGTGCCCGTGATCCATCCGTAGTGCTCATCGTCGGGGTTCGTATTGAGGGGGCCGAACGAGGCGATGCCCACAGCTTCGGGTACGTCAGTGCCCAGTGTCTCGGCGATGACGGTGTTGATGCGCCCGAACGTTTCGGCGGGCGTCGTCGTGGGAATGCGCTCGACCCGAATGGGCGTCGCTGCGTCGTGGGAGTCGGCGATGGCGCACAACGTCTTCGTGCCGCCCGACTCGATTCCGACGATCATGCGTCGAACTTTCGCGCGACCACGCGCGTCACACCGAGACGGGTCGGCGGGGTCGTCATCGACCACCGTGCAGACATGGAACTCCTTCTCGAGTGGACCTGCGTTCATCCTGACATTCATGACTCACGTTGTCAATTTGTCGGAGAACGATCATCCGAACAGCGATTGAGGCCCACACTTTCGGTGCATCCGAGTAGTGTTGCCGCGTGACCAACGTGGACATTCCGCGCGACAAGCCTGCTCGGCCTGGCTCGTCGCGCGCCACAATCTCTGACGTGGCGAGGCTCGCAGGCGTGAGCCTCAAGACGGCATCTCGCGTGCTCACCAACAGCCCGAATGTCAAAGACTCCACGCGCACGAAAGTGCTCGACGCAGCGACCGCCTTGCGCTTTCGCCCCAATGCGATTGCCCGCGATCTGCGCAACGGTGGTGTCGCCACCACCATCGGCTTCGTTATTGGTGACCTGACCAACCCGTTCTATGCGCTCGTCGCCGCGGGCATCAGCCAAACCGCGTCAGATCGCGGACTCACGCTCGTGATGGCCGCGTCTGACGATGATCCGCAGCGCGAGCGGCCGACGGTGACGAGCATGCTCGAGCGGCGCGTGCAGGCTCTGTTGCTCGTGCCGATCGCCGAAGACCACGCCTACCTCGAGGGCGAGCGCCAACTCGGCACGCCGATCATTGCCGTCGACCGCCCGCTGTCGCACGCCGCGAGCGACGTCGTCGTGTTCGACAACCGCACGGGAGCTCGCGATGGCACGCGCGCACTCATCGACGCCGGCCACCGACGCATCGCCTTTGTCGGTAGCTCAGAGTCGCTCTACACCCACGGCGAGCGCGCCCGAGGCTATCGCGACGCGCTGGGCGGTGCGGGCATCCCGATTGACGAATCGATCGTGCGCACCGATGCGCCGAGCGTTGAAACCGCCGCCCAATCGACGCTGCAACTTCTCGACAGCAGTGAGCCCCCCACGGCGATCTTCGCGGGCAACAACCGTGCCGCTATTGGCGTGCATCGGGCCATCGCGGCGCGCGGCACGTCGACCGCGCTCGTGGGCTTCGACGACTTCGACTTTGCCGAAGCGCTCGGCATCAGCGTCGTCGCGCACTCACCCGTCGACATGGGCCGCGTCGCCGCGAACCTTGCCTTCCGTCGGCTCGACGAGATGACGGGCCCGCTCGAGAACATCGTGCTGTCGACGAGCGTGACGTTGCGCCGCTCGCACCTGTTCACCCCTTGAGGTGCCGCGCGGCGAACTCCAGAGTGCGTCGAGCCTGAAACTCTTCACCGTTCTCGTGCCCGTTGAACGGGTACACCTCGATCGACTTCTCGCCGGCGTACGCGTTGTACGCGGCATAGACGGTCGAGGGCGGGCAAATGTCGTCCATGAGCCCGACCGAGAACAGAGCCGTGGCGTGTGCCCGCTCGGCGAACACAACACCGTCGAAGTAGCTCACGGTGCGTTCGACGCGCTCGACCGCACCGCGATGGGCCCGCAGGTAGCGCGCCAATTCTGAGTAGGGGGCCGTCTCGACCAACCGAATCGCCCGCGGAATGTCACTCATGAAGGGCACGTCAATCGATGCCGCTATCGGCCGGTCAGAGAGGCCCGCGACCGCGAGCGCAATGGCGCCGCCCTGGCTGCCGCCTTGCACGAGCACGCGCGTGGCATCGAGGCCGACCAGCTCGTCGATTGCGTCGAGGGCGAGCACCGCATCCGTGAACAAACGGCGGTAGTAGTAGTCGTGCGGGTCGTCGATTCCGAGAGTCATGACGCCGCCCGCATGCGGGCCCGAGACGCCGGGGTCGGGTGTGTCACCGGGGCGGTAGCCCGAGCCTTGCCCGCGCGAATCGACGACGAGTTGGGCCATGCCCGCGGCGGCGAACTGCGTCCACGACTCGGGCAGCCCCCGGCCACCCCCGTAGCCGAGGTACGACACCACGGTCGGCAGCGGCGTGTCGGCTCGGCGCGGCGTGATGAGCCACGCGGCGATGCGGTGCCCACCGAAGCCCGAGAAGCGCACGTCGCGGATGTCGACTTCGGTGAGCGTCGTCTCGACAACAGACGAGGTTGTCGGTTCGCGCAATGCGCGCGCCTCATCCAGGGTGGCGCGCCAGAAGTCGTCAAAGTCGGCGGGTGCGACGACCGACGAGCGGTAGCGCTCGAGCTCGTCGAGGGGCAGATCGAAATGCGGCATGACCGGCTCTTTCTCGGGTGCGGAGTGGGGGCGTTACGACGATTGAGCGCGGACAAGCCGCGCATAGGGCCCGTCGTGGCCCAGCAACGCATCGTGCGAGCCCACCTCGACGATGCGACCGCGGTCGAGAACGACAATGCGGTCAGCCGAGCGCACGGTCGACAAGCGGTGCGCGACGATCAGGGTCGTGCGATCGCGCATGAGTCGTGTGAGGGCCTCGTGCACGAGCGCTTCTGACTCACCATCAAGGGCCGACGTCGCTTCATCGAGCAGCAGGATGCGCGGGTTGCGAATGAGCGCCCGCGCAATCGACAGGCGCTGCCGCTGCCCACCCGAGAGCCGGGTTCCGCGCTCGCCCACGACGGTGTCCCACCCCTGTGGCAGCCGATCGACGAACTCGGCCGCGTTGGCATCGGTCAGGGCTCGTGCAACCGCGCCATCGTCAACCGCCGTGAGGCCGTAGGTGATGTTGTCGCGAATCGTGCCGGCGAAGAGCACCGACTCTTGCGGCACGACCGAGACGAATCGGCGCATCGTGCGCAGGTCGAGCGTTTCCATGTTGATGCCGTCGATGCTGACGACACCCTCGGTCGGCCGCACGAAACCGAGGGCCAGGTTGACCATCGTCGATTTGCCCGACCCCGATGGGCCAACGAACGCGACCGTTTCGCCTGCCTCAATGACGAGGTCAACGTCGGTGAGCGCGTTGCTCGACTCACCGGGGTACCGCAGTCCGACCGAGGCGAACTCGAGGCGCCCGGCGACGGTGTCTATTCCGGGCTTGCCTGCGTTGCGCTCGATGTCGGGCTCTTCGAGAATCTCGGCGATCGACTTGAGCGACTCGCGGCCGCGCGTCACGATCGGCGCGAGACTCATGATGATGACGAGCGAATTGGTCATCATGACGAAGTAGGTGCTGAGCAGCACGACCTGGCCCGGCGTGATCGGCAAGATGCCGAGAATCGACACGAGGGCTGCGCCCACGAGGCACCCCACCGTGATGATCTGAAAGGTCACCCACGCCATCGCGCCGAACTTGCCGTTCACGAGGTCGAGGCTGAAGCCCGACTCGCGCACGGCGCGAGCGCTCTGCACGACGCGATCGGCAGCGGTCGCTTCGAGAGCGTGGGCACGCGTGATCGGCAGCAAGGTGGCCATCTCGCCCACTTGCTTCGAGAGGTGTTCGATGTCGCGCCGAAAGCGTTCGTTTCGGCGGTCAGAGCGCACGCGAATCCACCGAATGAGTCCGGCACTGGCGGGCACCAGCACGGCGAAGGCGATCAGCGAGGCGGGCACTTGCACCGCGAGCACAACGGTCGCCCCGGTCACGATGCCGAGGGCGCTCAGCATGGGGCCGACGCCCTGCTGCAGCATGAGCTCGACGTTCTCGACGTCGCGTACCACTTTGGTCTGAATCACCGACGAGCTTGAGCGCGAGTGGTAGCCGATCGAGAGCTCTTGCAGGCGGTGGGCAAGGGCGTTGCGCAGCGAGACGGCGAGATCACGCACGGTGCTGAAGAACAGCGTGACCCACGCGACGTTGGCCGGGTAGTTGGCCGCGATGAGTAGCACGGCGCCGGCCCCGAGAGCGATGAGATCGCCCGGGGTACCGCCCCGCACGAGGGTATCGACGACGGCGGCCGTGATGACCGGAAGCACCCAGTTGGGGCTGTCTTTGATGAAGAAGAACACCACCGCGGCGGCGATGCGGGGTCGCGCGGGTGCGAGAGCACGCGAGAGACCGCGAAACGGATGCTCTGCAGAGAGAGTCACGTCGAACGGCGCAGTCACGACTCCATTATCGAGCACGACGAGGGCGCAATTGACATCGTTGTCATCATCGACTCATCGCGCGCGCTCGATCGCGCTCGAGTCGTGTGTGCGGCGCGCTAGCTCGCGGGCGTGCCGTTCGTTGCCTGCGCCTCCATCGCTCGCTCGTTGGCCTGGTGGCGCCGCACGATCGCGCGCACGATCACGAGCACAATGAGCCCAATGAGGCCGAATGTCACCAGCCACGGCAGCAGCACGCCGAACACCACGAGCAGTCCTGAGCCGAACGTCACAAGTGCTTGCCAGCCGGCGAGCAGCCCGCTGAGGAACGTGTCGGGCTCGTCGACGGGCGCAACCTCTTCTGAGCCCAACGTGAGGGTGAGGGTCGAGAGCCCCACCTGGTCGGCGTAGTAGCGCTGTTGCGATTCGAGGCTCTCGAGTTCGGCTTGCCGCTGGCTGATCGCCGACTCGAGGTCGATGAGGTCTTCTACCGTGACCGCCGCGTCTTGCAAGGCAAGCAGTCGAGTGATCGACGAGCGCAGTGCCGAGGCGCGTGCGTCGATGTCTTGCACTTCGCGCGTCACGTCGGTTGAGCTCAGTTGCAGTTCTTCGAGTTCGCCGAGGGCCTTGAGCTTCTCGAGCGTGGCCGTCAGGCGGTCAGCGGGAATGCGCAGCAGCAGTTCAGCACCGCCCGCATCCTTCGCATCACCGAACGTGCGCGGCGCAAACTCTTGTCGGCCGTCAACACGCCCGCCCGCGGCTTCGACGATCGAGACCGCTGCTGTCGCGGCCTCTGAGGGCGCTTCGACGGTGAGATAGAGGTAACCGCTCGTGATGACGGCGCGGTCGTCATTGCCCGCCTGGCTCGAGAGGTCGCCGCCCGCTGAGCTCTCTGCTTCGCTGACCGCGGGCGCGCCGAGCCCCGGCATGCGGTCAGAGTCGCTCGCGGATTCTTGGCTGCCGGCGGCCGCGCATCCACTCAGCAACAGAGCTGCGAGAGCGAGGGCCGGAAGCGTGGAGAGCAGTCGTGGGGTGCGCATGGCGCTCACGTTAGACCCGACGAACTCTCGCCCACCACCCAACGTTTTGCGCTGCAACACGATTGTGACCTGCGCACTTGCTTGCACGACGCTGTGCCCTTGCCGAGAGAACCTACAGCGACTGGCGGGAAGCCCGTTTCGTGTGTTGCGTCAGCCTTACAGTCGAAACATTCCGACGCGACTAGGGGTGGACGCGGAGGTGAGGGGGTCGGCTCAGCCGGCCCCCTTCTTTCTTTTCTTGGAACCACATCCGCCATACTCAGCGCATGGCGTGGTGGCGATGGTGGCGGGCGGATGCCCCGCTGTTGTCCATCACGCGCGACACGGGTTCGGGCCCGGTCGTCGTCATGATCCACGGCATCGCCTCGTCGTCTGTGACGTTCCACCACCTCGTTCCTCTGCTCGAGTCGACCCATCGGTGCATCACGATCGACATTCTCGGGTTTGGGGATTCCCCGCAGCCCGAGGGGGCGGCCTACACGCTCGACGAGCACGCGGCGGCGCTCGACCGCACGATTCGCAGTCTGGGCTTGCGCGAACCGTTCATCCTCGTGGGCCACTCACTCGGCAGCCTCATCGCGGCCCGCTATGCGGCCACGCATCACCGTCAGCTCTCCCGGCTCGTGCTCGTGAGTTCGCCCATCTACTTGCCGCCCGCGGTGTTGGGCGATCCACTCGACCGCGCGAGCATGGGCGCCTACTTCTCGGTCTACGAGTACTTGCGCTCAAATCCCCGGTTTACTCAGCGAACGGCGGCGGCCCTCGCCGCGATCGCCCCCATCAAGAATGTGCTCGATCTGACCGAGCAAAACTGGGTGCCGTTCATGCTGTCGCTGCAAAACGCGATCGAGTCGCAGACGACTCTTGCTGACCTCGCACGCATACGGGTGCCGATCGACCTTGTTTACGGCGCACTCGACCCTTTTCTTGCCCCCGGCGGGCTCGCGATCGTGCAGCAGCTGCGGCATGTGCGCGCGACGCGTGTCTCGGGCGTTGCGCACATTGTTCGACCCACGCTCGCGAAGGCCGTCGCTCGCGTGGTCGAGGCGCCGCCCGCGCCCGGTGGAGACCCGAACGGAGAATAGGCTGACGGCATGAAGACCTCGACTCTCGGTCGCACTGGTGCGACTGTTTCCTCCATCGGCCTCGGAACCTGGCAGCTGGGCGCCGACTGGGGTGACGTGAGCGAGGCGGATGCTCACGCCGTGCTCGACGCCGCCGTCGAGGCGGGCGTCACGATGTTCGACACGGCTGACGCCTACGGTGATGGCCGCAGCGAACAGCTCATCGCTACCTACCTGAAGCAGCGCCCCGACGCGAAGGTCTTCGTCGCCACGAAGATGGGCCGCCGCGTGCCGCAAACGGTCGAGAACTATTCGACCGAGAACTTCCGAGCCTGGAGCGACCGCAGCCGTCGCAACCTCGGGGTCGACACGCTCGATCTCGTGCAGTTGCACTGCCCGCCCACTCCCGTCTATTCGATCGACCGCGTCTACGACGACCTCGACCAGTTGGTCGATGAGGGTGTCATGAAGAACTACGGTGTGAGCGTCGAAACGGCCGAAGAGGCTCTCACGGCCATCGCTCGCCCCAACGTGGCGAGCGTGCAGATCGTGCTCAACGCCTTCCGCCTTAAGCCCCTCGACGAGGTGCTGCCGGCCGCGATTGCCGCGGGCGTGGGCATCATCGCGCGCGTGCCTCTTGCCTCGGGCCTGCTGAGCGGCCGCTACACGGCCGACACCGTCTTCGCCGAGAACGACCACCGCACGTACAACCGCGACGGTTCGCACTTCGACCAGGGCGAGACCTTCTCGGGTGTCGACTACGCCACGGGCGTTGACGCCGCCGTCGAGTTCTCGGCGCTCGCCGCCGAGCACGGCCTGCAGCCGGCAACCGCCGCGCTCGCGTGGCTTGCGCAACTGCCCGGCGTGAGCACGGTCATTCCGGGAGCGCGGTCGGCCGAACAAGCGCGCGCCAACGCTGCCGCCGGCGAGGTTGCCGAGCTCGGGCCCGAGTTCCACGCCCGCGTCGTCGAGCTCTACGACCGTCGCATTCGCGCATCCGTTCACGACCGCTGGTAGCGAGCACGCGGTGACGGCGAGCGGCGGCACGGCATCCGGTCGACAAGGACTCGGCCGCACGTTCGCGACCGTCTTTACCGCCAACCTTGCGTCGAGCTTGGGTGACGGCATCGCGCGCACGGCCTCGCCGCTGCTCGCGGCGCGGCTGACCGATGACCCGCTGCTGATCGCGGGAATCGGGGCCGTCGCGATGCTGCCGTGGCTGTTTTTCGCGGTGCCCTCGGGGGTGCTCGTCGACCGCATGGATCGCCGCCAAGCCCTGGCCCTCGCGGCCGGAGTGCGCACGGCTCTCGCGGTCGTGCTCGTCGTGCTCGTGGCGATGAACGCGCTGACGATTTGGTGGCTCTACCTCGTGATCTTCGTCTACGGCGTGTGCGAGACGCTCTACGACGGGGCCATCCGCGCGGTCGTGCCGAGCGTTGTCGCGAAAAAGAACCTGCCGCGCGCCAACGCACGCATCGAGGGTGCCGAGCTTGTCGTGCAGAACTTCGCGGCGGCTCCGATCACCTCGGCGCTGTTCGCGGTCGCGGTGCTGATCCCGATCGGTGGCCTGGTCGCCGCGTTCGGACTCGCGGCGCTGCTCGCTGCCCTGTTGCCCACCGTTGCCTCTGGCCGACAGTTCCACGCGGCGGTGGCGACCGGCGAGGTCGCCGAGGTCGTGCCCTTCCGTCGCCAGCTCATCGACGGCTGGCGCTTCATCATGAGCAACCGCATGTTGCGCACGCTGTGGTTCTTCAGCATTCCCGTGGCGATCTTGTTCTCGGCGTCGGGAGCCACGCTCGTGCTTTTCGTGCTCGACACGCTCGCGGTGCCCGAAGCGGCGTTCGGGCTGTTCTTGCTCTCCGGCGCCATCGGGGGCTTGCTTGGCTCGGTCATCGCCTCGCGTCTCGCCCGCCGCTTCGGGCTCGGGCCCGTCATGGCGGCAGCGAATCTGCTCGCGGGCATCCTCGTGCTGCTGACGGGGCTGTTGCCCACGCCCATTGCGGCGCTCATCCTCTTTGGCCTGGGCGCCGTCGTCACGACCGTGTGGAACGTGCTCATCATGTCGTTCCGCCAGGCGATCATTCCCGGTCGGCTGCTCGGTCGCGTGCACGGCACGTGGCGCACGCTGTTGTGGGGCACGATGCCCATTGGCTCGCTCATCGGTGGCGCGCTCGCGCTCATCGACCTCACGGTGCCGTGGATCGTCGGCGGCGCCGGCATCACCGTGCTCGGCCTCGTGGGGTATCGCTTCTTGATGACGCTGCCCAACCCCGAAGACATTGACAACGGGGATGCCCCGCCGCCCGTGACCGGCACCCTGCCGGTTGTGCCGGCCGCGTGAATCGAGCCGCCGTGCCTTACTCGCTCGCCCGTCACCCCTTCCCGCCCGCGGTGCGGCACCTCGTGCTCGCCGCGCGCACGGTGCTCGCGACGGCGGGCGACGACAGCTTCGTGCGCGTGCGACTCGTCGAGGCGCGGCCCGGTGAACTCGCGGGCTTCATTGCGCCCGGTGGGGGAGACCACGTGCGCGTCGTCGTCGCCGCCGACGGCGGCGAGATTGCTCTTGGCCCGACGGGCGAGCCGCTCGGCGAGAGCCGCACCGAGACGGTCGTCGATCACTCGGTCGACGAGGGGTGGCTCGAGCTCGACGTGCTCGTGCACGGCACCGACGGCGGCGGGCTCATCGGCCCATGGGCCGCGCGGGCCCCGCTCGGGTCGCCCGCGGTCGTTATGGGGCCCAAGGGTTCGGTCGTGCTATCCGGCGCACCCGGCGAGGTCGTGCTCGCGGGCGACGACAGCGCCCTACCCGCGGTACGCCGCTACCTGCGGATGCTCGGCCCGAGCGTCACGGGCGAGCTCCTGCTCGAGACCCGGTTCGACCGTGCATCGCTCGGCATTGAGCCGGCTGCGGGGCTGCGCGTGAGCATCCTCGAACCGGATTCTGCCCCGAGTGCCGCGCTCGCCGCCGCCCTGCAGGCGCTGCCCGCCCCGACTGACCCGCTCGAGCGCTTCGTGTTCGCGTGTGGCGAGCAGTCGCTCGTGTCGCCTGCGCGCGCCGTGCTCGGTGCGTGGGGCATCGACGTCGAACGCGCTGTCGTCAAGGGCTACTGGAAGCGCTAGGGAGTCTCGCCCGCGCGCAGCCAATCGAGCAGCGCGCGCACTGTCGCCGCGGGATCATCGCGATGCAGGCTGTGGCCGGCACCCGCGATGACGACCTGCTCGAGGAGCGGGTTCATGGCGAGCACGCGCTCAGCGAGCTCACCGACGAACATCGCCCCGTGGTCGGGGTCGGCGGCGATGACGAGCGTGGGCGCGGCGATGTGCGGCACGAACGCCGTGACATCCCAGTCATGGTTGTCGAGCACCATGCGTTCGAGCGCGAATCGTGACGCGGCTTTCGCCGAGCGCACGCGAAGCTCGACGTCGAGCGGGTGCCAGCGCGGAAATTGCTCGGCAATGCTCGCGACGGTCGCGCCATCGTGGTTCGCGAGTTGGCCCGCGAGCACGGTCGCGCGGCTCGGCTCGTCGACGACGAGCGCGGGGTCGAGCAAGACGAGTCGCTCGGTCCACTCACTGTCGGTGCCCGCGGCCTGCGCCGCAGCGGCCCCGCCGATTGAGTGCCCCACCACGAGACCCCAGGCGCCGTCGCCGTTCGGAGTCGTGCCGAGCAGGTCGGCCGCAATGTCGTCAATGCGGTAGCGGGATGCCCGCGGCGCGTCGCCGTGCCCGCGAAGATCGACGGCCGTCGCCGACCATCCCGCGTCAGCGAGCGCCTCACTGAGTCGCCACGTGCTGTGGGCGGATGACCCCAAACCATGCACGATGAGGGCACGGTGCGGGCTCGATGGGTCACCCCAGTGCCAGCGGGGCAGCGTCACGGTGCTCATGCGCACGAGCGTAGCGCCGCGCTTGCGGCCCCGCGGGCGGGGCTCGCCCCGTGAATCGGCTGTGCGCGGGAATCGAATGCGCGGCACGCGGGTTGCCGAGAGCATGACGCGCATCATGATCATCATTGGCTCTGTTCGCCCCGGCCGCATCGGCCTGCCTATTGCGCAGTGGGTGAACGACCGTGTCACGGCGGCGGGGCACGAGGTCGACCTCGTCGACCTCGTCGAGCTCGCCCTGCCCTTCATGGACGAACCCGAGCACCCCGGCAAGCGCGCCTACACGAAGCCCCACACGATCGCGTGGAGCGCGCGCGTTGAGCAGGCTGACGCCATCGTGCTCGTGAGCCCCGAGTACAACCACAGCTACAGCCCCGCACTCAAGAACGCGCTCGACTTTCTCGCGCACGAGTGGCAGGGCAAGCCCGTGGGTGTGGTGAGCTACGGCGGAGCATCCGGCGGGCTTCGCGGTGCTGCGGCACTGGATGCTGTGCTCACGACGATCGGGCTCGTGCGGGTTCCCGTCGACGTCGCCATCAACGGCCCGCAGGTTCAACTCGTCGACGGTGTGTTCGCGCCGATTGAGAAGAACGACGCCGTGCTGTCGCGCATGATCGACGCGCTTGCGCGCTATGCCGAGGTGCTGCGGCCGCTGCGCGCGTAGACGCGGCCGTGGGCTCTAGCTGACGACCTGCACGGGTTCGGTGTCGGGCAGCGGGCTCGCGTCGCGCCCGCGCAAGTCGGGGTGCCACGCGCGAAACAGCACCGCGACGAGTGTGCCGACGACGGCGAACGCGAGCGCCACGTAGATGCCGCCGATCGGCCCGATGCCGTCGATGAGAAAGCCGGCGATGGCTGATCCGAGAGCCGCACCGATCAGCTGCCCCGTGCCGAGCCAGCCGTAGGCCTCGGCCGTGTCGCTGAACTTCACGCTCGCCGAGACGATCGCGAACATCACGGCGAGCACGGGCGCAATGCCAATGCCGGCGATGACGAGCGTGAGGGCAAGCCACCAGAAGTCGAGTGAGAACGGTGCAGCGGCCATTCCCACCACCACGATCGCAAACCGGCGAGCGAGGGCCCACGGGCCAATCGGCAAGTGCCCCATCGAGAGGCCGCCGACCAACGAGGCCACGGCCCAAATGCCGAACAAGATGCCCGCTTCTGTGCCACCCTCGCCGAACACGGCAACGACGCCCACTTCGATTGAGGCGGCCGAACCGATGAGCAAAAAGCCGCACACCGTCGCGAGCAGCACCGCACGGTTCTTGAGTACGACCCCGATGCGGCGCCGACTCGGCGGAATACGCACCTTGCCCACCTCGGGGCTCGCGATAAACCAGATGCCGCCGCCGACGAGAAACACCCCGGCCACGGCGATCGCCACGACGCTCGACACTTGCGTCGCGAGCAGCACCGTGAAGAACGGCCCCATGATCCAGATGATCTCTTGCGCCGACGCATCGAGTGAGAAGAGGGGAGTGAGCTGCTTGCCCGTCACCATCTTGGGGTAGATCGTGCGCACGGCCGGCTGAATCGGCGGAGTCGAGATGCCGACGACGAATCCTGTGATCATGTTCGCCCACAGGGGCATCAGCGCGAAGGCGATGAGCCCGATGCCCGTGCTGCACACGATGAGCGTGGCAATGAGTACGGGCCGCATGCCCAGTTTGCCCATCCACCGGCTCGTCAAGGGCCCGGCAATGGCCTGGCCCACGCTCGTCGCCGCGAGCACGAGCCCCGCGGCGCCATACGAGTCGAAGATCTTCTCGATGTGAATGAGAAAGGCGAGCGAGATCATGCCCGAGGGCAGCCGGGCGGTCAGCTGCGCAGAAATGATGCGCGCGACGCCGGGCGTCTTCAGCAGGTCGATGTATCCACTCACAAGGTCTTCAGCCTACGGCGTGCGCGTCACGCCGCCTCGGGCGCACTTTTTTGCACGGATGCACCGCGCGTGCGCCCGATTCACGGCGTTTTCGCGGCACTCACCGGCGTGTCGGTGCTTGCCCACAGGCTGTGTATAAGTCGCGCAACTTATGCACAACTGTGGACGACACGCCCACTACATCTAGGGTGTGAACTTTGTCAGACCCCCGATATATAGTGATGAGACCGCGCGAGGGGAACACCGCGGTTAGCCCGGAATTCCGGGCTTTTTCTGACAATTCCGCGGCGTGAGCCGCATGCGAGAGACACGCGCCGACGACGGCGCACGAGGGAGAGTGGGCACGTGAGCATCACCGTTGTGAAGCGCGATGGAAGCCGTGAACCGTACGACGCCAACAAGATCAACCTGGCGATCGAGCGCGCGGCTGAGGGCCTGCCCGACCAGGTCGCGTGGGTGACGCAAATCGCAAGCGAGCTCGAGCTCACGCTCTTCGATGGCATCTCGACCCAGCAGCTCGACGAAGCCGTCATTCAGGTTGCGCTGCAGAACGTGAAAGACGACCCGGCGTTCGACGTCGTGGCCGCCCGCCTGCTGCTCAAGACCATCTACAAGCGCGTGCTCGGTGACTACGAGAATGAAGCAGAGTTGCGCGAGCTGCA
>CALRWH020000066.1:0-13079 GCA_943371805.1 Pseudomonas synxantha
TCGCCAAGCTCGAGTTCTACAACCCCTCGGCGAGCGTCAAAGACCGCCTCGGTTTCGCCATCGTCGAGGCCGCCGAGAAGAGCGGTGCGCTCAAGCCGGGCGGCACGATCGTCGAAGCCACGAGTGGCAACACCGGCATCGCGCTCGCGATGATCGGCGCAGCCCGCGGCTACAAGACCGTGCTTGTCATGCCGGAGTCGATGAGCAACGAGCGCAAGATGCTGCTCAGGGCCTACGGCGCCGAGCTCATCTTGACCCCCGGTAGCGAAGGCATGACGGGCGCCGTCGCCACCGCCCAGAAGATCGTCGCCGATCGGCCGGGCACGATTCTCGCCAACCAGTTTGAGAACGAGGCCAACGCCGAGATTCACCGCCGCACGACGGGCCCCGAAGTCTGGAACGACACTGACGGCACCATCGACATTTTCGTCTCGGGCGTGGGCACCGGAGGCACCATCACGGGCACCGGCCAGTACCTCAAGCAGCAGAAGCCCGGCCTCACGGTCGTCGCGGTCGAGCCTGCCGAGAGCCCGCTCCTTAACGGCGGCGCCCCTGGTGGGCACAAGATCGCCGGCATTGGCCCCAACTTCATCGCCCCCGTGCTCGACCGCGAGGTCTACGACGAGGTCATCGACGTGAACATTGACCAGGCCGTGAGCATGGCCCGTCGACTCTCGAGCGAAGAGGGAATCCTCGCCGGTATCTCGTCAGGAGCCACGGTGCACGCTGCCGTTCAGCTCGCCCAGCGCCCCGAAAACTCGGGCAAGCTCATCGTGGTCATCGTCGCCAGCTACGGCGAGCGGTACCTCTCGAGCGTGCTCTACGACGACTTGCGCGCCTAGATGGGCATGCGGGAGGACATCCGCACCGCCCGATTGCGCGACCCGGCCGCGCGCTCGGGTCTCGAGGTGTTTCTCACCTCGGCGGGAGTGCACGCCATCTGGTGGCACCGCATTGCCCACTGGCTGTGGACGCACGGCTTCAAGCTGATCGGCCGCATGGTGGCGCAAGGCGCCCGCTGGTGGACGGGCATTGAGATTCACCCCGGAGCCACGATCGGTCGGCGCTTCTTCATCGACCACGGCATGGGCGTCGTCATCGGCGAGACCGCCGAGATCGGCGACGACGTCATGCTGTACCACGGCGTCACGCTCGGCGGCCGAACGCTCGAGAAGGGCAAGCGACACCCCACGGTCGGCAACGGCGTGCTCATCGGGGCCAACGCGACGGTGCTCGGCCCCATCACGATCGGCGACCGCTCGCAGATCGGCGCTCTCGCTTTAGTGACGAAGGATGTTCCGGCCGACTCGGTCGCGACCGGAATTCCCGCGGTCTCCCGCCCCCTCAATCGCGGCGAGGGCCGCACGGGGGCTGACGGTTTCGTCGTCGACCCGGCGATCCACATCTAGGCTCGTTCTTCGCCGCCCGGTCTTCCTCCTGCGTCGTCATTCGATTTGTTGAATGACAGTTCCACACGAATACTCATTTCGTGAAGTTTGCTCTTGACTGCTGTTGGCCTCGACGGTAACTTCCTGATGGTAGAAAGATCTGTCCACCCTAGAACGGGAATAGCCACTCATGAAGAACCCCCGTAGTCCCATATCAACCGCAACTGCAGCAATCTTGTTGGTTTGCCTTTCGTTCCTTCCCGCTTCACCGGCGACAGCAACAGCATCCGAGGTCGATCAGTATGGCGAGCTTCGGACGCATCTTGAGCTGTTTGGAGTGCCTGCGGGACAAGTGGAATCTCTCGTCGCTGCCGTCCGAAGTGGCGAGGCCTGGGACGTGTATGAGACTGGGGCGAAGCCGGTTAAGCGCGATCGAATGATCATCAACGGAATGGACTATCGGATCAATCGCTTCGCGGACGGCTCCTTTTCCGCTCAAGGAATTGAGGTTCCGACGATAGCGACGAGCGGTCTCATTCAGCCATTCGGGATTCAGGCGTGCGTGGTGACTGGCGGGTCGGGATTCAAGAATTACGACAATTGCCAAATTGATGGAGTCTGGGGCGCAGTAGTCGCGGGCGCTACTGGGGTGGACTTCACGATTGTGCAGAGTGGTTACGACCGGATCCGGTTCGCCGGAGTCCCCTTCCAAAGGTGCCTTGTTGGCACTTCATGTAGTTCGCCTTCTCTTGTTTCGTCTCGACTTACCGAAACGGCGTCGAATCGTGCATTCGTTCGTTGGCAGGGGGATGCATCCACTATCTGGGGCGGTAGCTGGAACTATTGGGTCGAGCTTCGAGTCGGGCGAAACACCTTCTCGACAGTGACATCGTGACAATTCCGGACCCCATTATCCCGCTGTGGTTCGACGCGGCGATGTGGCTGGGCTATGCATTGACGGTGGCGCTTGCCATCGTAAGCATCGTTTTGGTGGCGCGCGCAGGAGACGTCGGCAGTCTTGAACGAACGATCTGGATCGTCGCAATCGTTGTGATTCCCGTACTTGGGCCAATCGCCTGGTTCGTTTCCCGAGCGATACGGCGAATAAGCGTTCAGAGCGAAACGGCCTCCCGACAATAACGACCGATGAGTCTTGTTTGATCGGTTGGGTCTCGGAGACTCCCTCCATGCGGAGGTCGTTGCGGGTTAGTCTGGGACAATGTCCGACCAGCGAGTTTTCGTCCAGTTCGCTTCATGATTCGGCGCGCCCGCGGTCGCATAACGTCGCTGCTACCGCGCCGCGCTGACTACGCGATGCTGCGGCGCACGTGGAAGGGCGACCTCATCGCCGGCCTCACGGTTGGCATCGTCGCGCTTCCGCTGGCGCTGGCGTTTGGCGTGAGCTCGGGCGCGGGTGCTGACGCGGGGCTCATCACGGCGATTGTCGCGGGGCTTGTCGCGGCTGTGTTTGGTGGCTCGAACATCCAGGTGTCTGGCCCGACCGGCGCGATGGTCGTCGTACTCGGGCCCATCGTTGCGGCGCAAGGGGCTGGAGTCGTCGCGCTCGTCACGATAATGGCCGGCGTCATGGTGCTCATCGCCGCGGTGCTGCGGCTCGGCCGCGCCGTCGCGGTGATTCCGTGGCCCGTCATCGAGGGCTTCACGCTCGGCATCGCCGTCATCATCTTCTTGCAGCAAGTCCCCTCAGCGCTCGGTGCGCCCGCCGGGCCGAGCACCAACTCGCTCGTCGCGGCGGTGCAGACGATCGCGGCGACGGACTGGGCCGCTGCACTCGTGCCGCTCGCGATCGTGGTCGTCGTCGCCGTCATCATGGTGCTCGCGCCGCTCGTGCGGCCGTGGGTGCCGGGCTCGATCATCGCGATCGTCGTCGTGACGGTCGCCGTGACGTGGCTCGCCCTGCCGGTTGAGACCATCGGCACGCTGCCCGCTGCCTTGCCGGCTCCCGGTCTGCCGAGCCTGTCGGGGGTGGATGTCGCGGCCCTCCTGATCCCAGCCGCCACGATTGCGGCGCTCGCCGCCATCGAGTCACTGCTCTCGGCGCGCGTGGGTGCCTCGCTCGCCGACACGGGCCGCCTCGACCCCGATCGTGAGCTCGTGGGGCAAGGGCTCGCATCCGTCGCCTCGGGACTATTCGGGGGTATGCCCGCGACGGGAGCCATCGCCCGCACGGCCGTGAACGTGCGGGCCGGCGGGCGGTCGCGGCTCGCGGCGATCATCCACTCGATCGTGCTCGTCGGCGTTGTGTATCTGGCGAGCACGATCGTCGCGACGATTCCGCTCGCGGCGCTCTCGGGAGTGCTCATGGTCACGGCCGTGCGCATGGTCTCGGTGCCGACCGTTCGGCGCATCGTCACGGCGACGCGGTCAGACGCGCTCATCTTTGCCGCGACGGCGACCGTCACGATCGCCTTCGACCTCATCATCGCCGTGGGAATCGGAATTCTCGCGGCGGGCATCATTGCCCTGCGCACTCTTGCGGCCTCGAGCGGGGTGCAGCGCGAGCCGCTGCCGGGCGAGCCGAAGCCGGGTGATGAGCGCATCGCGCTGTTCCGGCTCGACGGCGCGCTCTTCTTCGGCGCGGCCGAGCGCCTGACCGACGCCATCAGCGAGACGGCGGGCGTGAGCGTTGTGATCGTGCGGCTGTCGCAAATTCGCGATCTCGACGCCACGGGCGCGCGCGTGATCGTCGAGCTCATCGAGGGCCTCGAGCGCCGCGGCATCACCGTGATTATCAAGGGCATTCAAGAGCGCCACCTCCGGCTCGCGACCCGCGTGGGCGTCGTTGGAGCGTTGCGGCACCCCAACCATCTCGTCGCCTCCCTCGAGACGGCTGTCGAGCACGCTCGTTCGCACATCGCGCGCGAGCAGGCGGCGGGCACGGTCAGCCCTGCCGACTAACCTGGGGCGAGTGACCACGACCGCGCCCAGCCCCCAGCAGGTGCTCGAGCGCGTCTTTGGCTACCCGGCCTTTCGCGGTGAGCAGCAGGCCATCATCGAGCACGTCGTCGGTGGCGGCGACGCCCTCGTGCTCATGCCCACGGGCGGCGGCAAGAGCCTCTGCTACCAGATTCCCGCGCTTGTGCGTGAGGGCGTTGGCGTCGTCATTTCGCCGCTCATCGCGCTCATGAAAGATCAGGTGGATGCCCTTGAGGCCGTCGGCGTGCGCGCCGCGTTTCTCAACTCAACCCAGGGCCCCGACGAGCGGCGGGCCGTCGAGGCGGCTCTGCTCGCGGGCGAGGTCGATCTTCTCTACATGGCGCCCGAGCGCGTGACCGTGCCGAGCACCGCCGAGTTGCTCGACCGCATTCGTGTCTCGCTCTTCGCGATTGACGAAGCGCACTGTGTGTCGCAGTGGGGCCACGACTTCCGGCCCGACTACCTCGCGCTCTCGCTGCTGCACGAGCGCTGGCCAAGCGTTCCGCGCATCGCCCTCACCGCCACGGCCACGGCCGAGACGGCCGCCGAGATCGTGCAGCGGCTCGACCTCGGGCAAGCCCGGCGGTTTGTCGCGAGCTTCGACCGTCCCAATATCCAGTACCGCATCGAGCCGAAGAACCAGCCCGTGCAGCAACTGCTGCAGTTGATCCGCACCGAGCACCCGGGTGACGCGGGCATTGTGTATTGCTTGTCTCGGGCATCCGTCGAGAAGACCGCGATCGCGCTCGCCGAACACGGAATCCCCGCGTTGCCCTATCACGCCGGTCTCGACGCGGCGACGCGCTCGAACCACCAGTCACGCTTCTTGCGCGAAGACGGCATCGTCATGGTCGCGACGATCGCGTTTGGCATGGGCATCGACAAGCCCGACGTGCGCTTCGTTGCGCACCTCGACCTGCCCAAGAGCGTCGAGGGCTACTACCAAGAGACCGGGCGCGCGGGTCGTGACGGTCTGCCCTCGACGGCCTGGCTCGCGTATGGCCTGCAAGACGTCGTGCAGCAGCGGCAGATGATCGATCGCTCCGAGGGCAACGCGGCCTACAAGCGCCGAATGAGTCAGCTGCTGGATGCGATGCTCGCGCTCTGCGAAACCGTCGAGTGTCGGCGCGTGCAACTGCTGGCGTACTTCGGCCAAGCCCTCGGCAGCACAGCTGCCTCGGCGGGCGCGTCGAATCGCGATGCGATTCCGTCAGACGCGCCCGCTTGCGGCAATTGCGACACGTGCCTCGCGCCGCCCGAGAGTTGGGATGGCACCGTGCCCGCCCAGAAGCTGCTCTCGACGATCGTGCGACTCGAACGCGAGCGGCGCCAGCGCTACGGGGCGGGTCAGCTCATCGACATTCTGCTCGGCAAGCGCACGCCGCGCGTCGAGCAGCTGGGGCATGCCGACCTCGCGACGTTCGGCATCGGCACCGAGCTGGGTGACCAAGAGTGGCGCGGCGTCGTGCGCCAGCTGCTCGCGCAGGGCCTGCTCGCCGTGCATGGCGACGGCTACGGAACCCTCGTGCTCACCGAGGCGAGCGGCGCCGTGTTGAGCGGCACCCGCGAGGTACGGCTGCGCCGCGAAGTCGCTCGGCCGACTCGTTCGGCGCGGCGTGCGGCGCCGAGTGACCTGCCCGCCGCCGCGAGTTCGCTCTTCGAGCGCTTGCGCGCGTGGCGAGCATCCACTGCGCGCGCCCTCGGTGCCCCCGCCTACGTGGTCTTCGCCGACGCGACCCTGCGCGGCATCGCGCTCACCGAGCCGTCGACGCTCGACGAACTCGCGACCGTGAGCGGTGTTGGTGCCGCCAAGCTCGAGAAGTTCGGGGATGCGGTGCTCGCGATCGTGCGCGGCGACGAGCCGCCCGCGCTCGACATTCCTGCCGCGGAATAGAAACCGTGCCACGATAGGGCGGTGCTGACCTTCTTCGCCCGGGCGTTTCTCGGCCCCATCGCGCGACTGGTCTGGCGCCCCACTGTCATTGGCCGGTCGAACATGCCGGCACAGGGCGCCGTGGTCGTCGCGAGCAACCACCTCTCGTTCATCGACAGCATCGTCATCAGCTTGCTCGCCCGACGGCCCGTGAGCTTTCTCGCGAAAGAGGAGTACTTCACGGGCAAGGGCCTGAAAGGCGCGATTTCTCGCGGATTCTTCTCGGGCGTCGGCGCGATTCCCGTCAAGCGCGGGGCCGGCCAAGCGGCACAGGATGCCCTCGACGCGGGTCTTGCCAAGTTGCAGGCTGGCCAAGCCTTCTCGATCTACCCCGAGGGCACGCGCTCGCGTGACGGTCGCCTGTACCGCGGCAAGACCGGTGTGGCCTGGCTCGCACTGACCGCGGGTGTGCCTGTTGTGCCGGTGGGGCTGCGGGGCACGCAAGACCTTCAGCCCGTGGGCTCGAAGCGCATCCGTCTCGCCCGCATCACGATCGAGTTTGGCGAACCGATGGACGTGAGTGCGTTCGGCGTCGCGTCATCGGGCCGCGCTCGCCGTCACGCAACCGATGCGATCATGGCGCGCATCCAGAGCATGTCGGGTCAGGAATACGTCGATCAGTACAACGAGCCGCCGCCCGCGAGCGTGCGCGAGCGCGTGCGCCGTTTCTTCCGCACGCGCGCCGAGCTCTAGGCGCCGCGCCGCGGCCTAGGCCTTGTCGGCTGCGGCCTCCGCGTCAGCCTCGTCGTCGTCGGGCCGGCGCCCCGTCGCGGCACCAGGCACGGGAGCCGTGAGGCGCAGCGTGGCGAGCAAGCCGACCGCCAGGAACCCGGCTGCGGTGAACGCCGCGAACTTCGTTGCGTCGCTGAACGCGGCGCGCGCGTCGGCGGCCACGTCGGGCGATTGCGCGTCGAGGCTCGGAATCGCCGAGCCCGCGCTGTCAACCACGAGCGAGACGATGCCGTCGCGCTCGTCGGCGGGCACTCCCGAGGCGTCGAGCCGCGCCTCGAGGTTGCTGCCGAGCGAGGTGAAGAGCACGGTGCCGAGCACGGCGATGCCGAGAGCCGAGCCGATTTGGCGGGCCGTGGACTGCGTGCCCGAGGCCTGCCCGCTCGCCTGCACCGGAACATCCTGCAGTACCACGCCCGTGAGTTGTGCAGTCGCGAGACCGACGCCCACACCGTAAACGAGCAGACCGAGCGCGACCGACCACCAGGGGGTGTCGACGGCGATGACCATGCCGATGAGGATGAGGCCGACGATTTCGGCGGCGATGCCCACGCGCACGGTCGCGACAGCCGAGACCCGACCGCTGAGCGAGCCGCCCACGCCGCTTGCCAAGAACGAGCCGATCGCGAGCGCGAGCAGAATCGTTCCGGTCTGCAGGGCGTCATAGCCGAGCACGTTCTGCAGCCATAGCGGCAGCGACAAGATGATGCCGAACTCTCCCATCGACACGATGAGCGCGGCGATGTTGCCGTTGCGGAACGAGCCGATGCGCAGCAGTGAGAACGCGAGCATGGTCGACTTGCCCGCGCGCTCGCGCCGCAGACCCCACCACACGAAGAGAACGCCCGCCACGATCGAGATCGCGAATGCGATGGGCACCGGGCTGAGCGCGAAGGGCCACTCCCACTCGCCCAGCTTCAGGCCGTCGGTCGCGAGCCACCAGCCGTAGGTGCGGCCTTCGATGAGGCCGAAGACGAGAAACGCGCTCGTGATGACCGAGAGCAGCGCGCCCGTCCAGTCAATCGATTGCGCACGCTCGGCTTTCGTCGCGACGACGAAGAGCATGAGCCCGATCAGGATGATGATGCCGAGCGGCACGTTGATGCCGAAGGCCCACCGCCACGAGTACGCGGTCGTGAGCCACCCGCCGAGCAGCGGCCCGACCGCGGCCATACCGCCGATCGTCGACCCCCACACCGCGAAGGCGATTCCCCGCTCGCGGCCCTGGAAGGTCGCGTTTAGGGTCGAGAGCGTCGAGGGCAGAATCATCGCGCCACCCACGCCCTGCACCACGCGGGCAAGAATCAACGCCGAGCCCGAGTCGGCGAACGCCGCCCAGACGGAGGCGAGCATGAAGATGATCACACCGATGACGAGCATCCGTCGCCGGCCGAATCGGTCGCCGAGCGTGCCGAAGACGAGGAGCAGGGCGGCGAAGACGAGCGTGTAGCTCTCTTGCACCCACTGCACTTCGGTCGAGGTGATGCCGAGGTCGTCAACGATCGACGGAACAGCAACGTTGACGATCGTCGAGTCGACGATGATGAGCGAAACGGCCAGGCTGATAACGAAGAGCCCGATCCAGCGGGTGCGCGGTGAAGTCACCCGCACACGCTACGCCTGATTCGGCGCAGTGCTGTTACGACGCGGGCTGTTCTTCCGCCGATTGAGCGGCCACCTGCTTGCGCACGTCGTCCATGTCGAGCCCCTTGACGGCCGCGATGACCTGCTCGAGCGCGGGCGCGGGCAGGGCGCCGGGCTGAGCGAAGACGAGAATGCCGTCGCGAAACGCCATGAGCGTGGGGATCGAGCGAATGTTCGCGGCTGCCGCGAGCGACTGCTCGGCCTCGGTGTCGACCTTGCCGAACGTCACGTCGGGGTGCTGCTCGCTGGCCTTCTCAAAGATGGGCGCGAACTGGCGGCATGGGCCGCACCACTCGGCCCAAAAGTCGACGAGCGTGATGCCATCGCTCGTCACGGTCTGCTCGAAGTCAGCAGCGGTCAAGGTCACGGTTGCCATGGGATTAATGATGCCACACGGGTTTGATACCCCTGGGGGTATTTGCTGAGGGCGAACGTCGCGCAGCCCGTTTCATGAGCTTGCCCACTATGCCAACGCCCAGGTTTGTGAGGGCATCCACAAAGGCACCGCGATTGGCCGTCAGCCTTTCGTTGCCGGGGCACCACGAAACCCCGCGCGCATGACGACCGTTCTACCGTGACGGTTATGAGCACGATCGAGACTTCTGCGCCCCGCACGAGCGCCCCTGCCGCCGCCACCACCGCGTCGAAGGATGCTGCGCCCACCCCGACCGTCGACGTCGCGTCGCTCGGCGAGCAGCTCATGGGCCGCTGGGCCGAGCAACGGCGCGCATCGCGTGCCCTCATGCGCACGCCAGAGTTTCACCGCGACCCCAGCCTGGGCATGGACGCACACCGCGCTCGCGTGCTCGGCCAGCTCAAGCTGCTGGTTCAGCGGGGCGAAGTGCACCGTGCTTTCCCGGCCGAGTTCGGCGGTCACGACGACCACGGCGGGTTCATCGCGAGCTTCGAAGAGTTGCTGCTCGGCGATCCGAGCATGCAGATCAAGTCGGGTGTGCAGTGGGGCCTCTACGCCTCGGCGATTCTGCACTTGGGCACGACGCCGCACCACCGCGCCTGGCTGCCCGATGCCCTCACTCTGGCCACCCCGGGCGTCTTTGCCATGACCGAGACCGGGCACGGCAGTGACGTCTCGGCGGTCGGCACGACGGCCACGTTCGACCCCGAGAACGATGAGTGGATCATCCACACGCCGTTCCGCGCCGCCTGGAAGGACTACCTCGGTAACGCCGCCCTGCACGGGCGCGCGGCCGTGGTGTTCGCCCAGCTCATCACGCGGGGTGTCAACCACGGTGTGCACGCCTTCTATGTTCCGCTGCGCGACGAGAAGGGCAACTTCTTGCCGGGCATCGGCGGAGAAGATGACGGACTCAAGGGTGGGCTCAACGGCATCGATAACGGCCGTCTGCACTTCACCCACGTCAGCGTTCCCCGCACCAACTTGCTCAACCGCTATGGAAACGTCGACAGCCAGGGTGTCTACACCTCGCCCATCGCAAGCCCCGGCCGGCGATTCTTCACGATGCTCGGCACGCTCGTGCAGGGTCGTGTCTCGCTCGACGGCGCCGCGACCGTGGCCAGCAAGCTCGCCATGACGATTGCCATTCGCTATGGCAACGAACGTCGGCAGTTCTCTGGTGGCGACGACCACGAAGTGGTGTTGCTCGACTACCAACGCCACCAGCGCCGCTTGCTGCCGCGCCTTGCCCAGACCTACGCCATGTCGTTTGCGCACGAGGTGTTTCTCGAGAAGTTCGACGCCGTCTTCTCTGGGCGCACGGCGACGGATGCCGACCGCGAAGACCTCGAAACCCTTGCTGCGGCTCTCAAGTCGCTCAGCACGTGGGGCGCGCTCGACATCATTCAAGAGGCTCGCGAGGCATGTGGTGGCCAGGGATTCCTCGCTGCCAACCGCCTCACCCAGTTGCGCGCCGACATGGACATCTATGCCACGTTCGAGGGCGACAACAACGTTTTGCTGCAGCTCGTGGCAAAGCGACTGCTCACCGACTTTTCCCGCGCCTTCGCGAAGGCTGACGCGGGTGGCATGGCCAACTACGTGGCCGGCCAAGTCAACGAGGCTGTCGTCAACCGCTCGGGCCTGCGCCGCTTGGTGCAGTCGGTCGCTGACTTCGGGTCGACCGCGCGGTCGGTGGGCTACGTGCGTGACACCGAGTCGCAGCGGCAATTGCTGACCGACCGGGTCGCGACGATGGTGGATGACCTGGCGAGCAAGTTGCGCAGCGCATCCAAGCTGCCGAAAGACGAGGCCGCCGCCCTCTTCAACCGCCACCAAAACGCGCTCATCGAAATGGCGCGGGCACACGGTGAACTGTTGCAATGGGAGGCCTTTACCGATGCGCTCGACCGCGTCGAGCACGACGGCACGCGCCAGGTGCTGACGTGGCTGCGCGACCTCTTTGGCCTCGGGCTCATCGAGAAGAATCTCGCCTGGTACATCATTCATGGCCAGTTGAGCGACCACCGCGCGCAAGCGATCACCGACTACATCGACGACCGCCTGTTGCCGCGGCTGCGCCCACACGCGCTCGCGCTCACCGACGCCTTCGAGTTCGCCGACGAACACATTCGCGCCGAGATCGCGACCGGAACCGAGCGCGCTCGCCAAGACGAGGCTCGTGACTACTACGCGGAACAGCGCGCGAGTGGGTACGCGCCTGTCGACGAGAAAGACCTCGTCGCGGGCAGAAAAGCTCGGCGCTAGGCACCTGTCGCGAGGGCAACGGGCGTAGGGTCGCGGCATGGATGCTGCACCCGAGCCCGCTCCCTTTCGACTGACCCCGGCCGCGGCCTGGTCGCTCGTCGGGGCACAGTTTGTCTTTTTGCTGCTGCTCGCGTTCCTGCCGTGGGGCAGTCTGTGGCAACGCGACCCTGCGGTGGTCGTCATCGGGCTCGTGCTCTCAGCGCTCGGTTTCGGCATCGCGCTCGCCGCGGGCGCGGGCCTCGGGCGCACGCTGACGCCCAGCCCGGTGCCGCGCGCCGATGGCGTGCTCGTCACGAGTGGCGTCTATGGCCTTGTGCGGCACCCCATCTATTCGGGCCTCTTGCTGCTCGGCGTGGGCCTTGCGGTCATTGGCGCCTCGCTGCTGCACGTCATCGCGTGGCTGGGCCTGCTGACCGTGCTCATGGTCAAGTCACGGCTGGAAGAGCGCATGCTGCTCGATCAGTACGCCGACTACGGGGCGTATGCCGCTCGCGTGGGCCGGTTGGTTCCGGGTCTGGGGCGCATCCGCTCATGACGCTCACCGACATCGTTATTCCGCAGCCGGGCGACCCGCGCGGCGGTGAGCTCACGGGCGTGCTGGGCGTTCCCGACGGCGCGGGGCCCTTCGTGCCGCTCGTCGTCGTGCACGAGCTCTTCGGCATCGACGACGCCATGCGCGATCACCTTGAGCGCCTACGCGGCATGGGGTATCTCGTGCTCATGCCCAACCTCTTTAGTCGGGGCGGCGCGCGGCGGTGTCTCGTTGCCACGTTCCGCGCGCTGCGGTCGGGCACGGGCGTGGCCTTCGACGACATCGAGGCCGCGCGGCGCCTGCTGCTCGAGCGCGACGACACGACGGGCGAGGCGGGGGTCATCGGCTTCTGCATGGGCGGAGGCTTCGCGCTGCTGCTCGCGGGGGCGGGCGGCTATGGCGCAGCATCCATCAATTACGGGATGCTCCCCAACGACCTCGATGCCACCCTCGACGGTGCGTGCCCCGTGGTCGGCACCTTCGGTGCCCGTGACCTGAGCTTGCGCGGCGCGGCCGCGAAACTGGAGACAGCGCTCGTCGCTCGCGGCATCGACCACGACGTGGTCGAGTACCCCGAGGCCGGGCACGCGTTTCTCAACGCGGTGCCGAACGGCACGCGGCTCGCGCGCATCACGATGGGCCCCATGCTGCGGCTCGGGCATCGGCCAGTCGAGGCAGAAGATGCCTGGAGGCGCATTGACCTGTTTTTCCGGCGGCACCTCGAGGGCCCGTCGCCTCGGTGAATCCTTTTCGCAGGGCCCGCTCACTGCCATAATGAAGATTCCTGTGCCTGCCAACCCGAATGGCTGTGGTTAACCATGGTTCTTGCATCACGACGCGCCTCGGTCGTCGCTCTGACTCTCGCCCTCGTGGGCGCTGGCGTGGCGGTTTCGTCGCCCGCTGTCGCGGCCAACCCGGTTCCGACACTCGGCCCGGGTGTCGTTGTCATTAACAGCGGCACCCTCGCGGCACCCGAGTTCTTGGTTGAGGTCAACTGCGACCTCGTCTTGGGTGATGGTGACTACACCGATTTCCTGTTGGGCTCCGCTCGGCTTCCGATTCCAGCTGACGCCACGGTGAGGCTAGAGCTCAGTGGGTGCACTCAAGCCGAAGTGCTCCGGTACGACGACGGCGAGACGCGCGTCACCCAGCAATTCACTCCTCTGGGCGGTGCCACCCCGGGAGTCGCTCAAGAGTTTCCGTCGGACTGGAACGACTACGACATCGTGGCTC
>CALRWH020000067.1:0-12897 GCA_943371805.1 Pseudomonas synxantha
TGTGCCAGCCTAGACGAACCGCGCTCGCACGGCGTCGCCGTGCGCGGGCAGCTGTTCGGCGTCGCTGAGCGCGGCCACGTGCTCGGCGACCTCTGCCAGGGCCTCACGGCTGTATTCGATGATCTGTTGCGGTCGGAGGAAGGTGTAGGCCCCGAGCCCCGAGGCGAACCGTGCCTGGCCACCCGTGGGCAACACGTGATTCGATCCAGCGACGTAATCGCCAAGACTCACGGGCGTGTGGTCGCCGACGAAGATCGCCCCCGCGCTCTCCAGCAACTCAAGAAGTGCGGGTGCATCGGCGACGTGCACTTCGAGGTGCTCGGGTCCGTAGGCGTTGCTGAAGCGAGCGGCCTGCGTGAGGTCGTCGACGAGCACAATCGCCGACTGTGGGCCGTCTAGTGCCGTGGCCACCCGCTCACGATGACGGGTCGCGGCCACCGCAGCAGGAAGAGCATCGCGCACGGCCTCAGCAAGAGCGGGGTCGTCGGTGACGAGCACGCTACCGGCCAGCTCATCGTGCTCGGCCTGGCTAATCAGATCGGCGACGATGTAATCGGCGCGGGCAGAAGCGTCAGCAATGATCAGAATTTCGGTCGGGCCCGCTTCAGAGTCGATGCCCACGACACCCTTCACGGCACGCTTGGCGGTCGCAACGAACAAGTTTCCGGGTCCGGTGATGACCTGAACGGGCTCGAGACCAAGGTCATCGACGCCATAAGCGAGAGCCGCAATGGCGCCGGCCCCGCCCATCGCGTAGACCTCGTCAATTCCCAAAAGACTCGCAGCTCCCAGAATCGTGGGATGCACCGAGCCGCCGAACTCCGCTTGCGGCGGCGACGCGAGGGCAATCGAACCGACGCCAGCGACCTGAGCTGCCACGACGTTCATCACCACGCTCGAGGGATACACGGCCTTGCCCCCGGGCACGTAGAGGCCCACGCGCGCGACGGGCTGCCACCGCTGCACGATGCGTGCACCCGGGGCCACCTCGGTAACCTGCGGCGCCGGAACCTGCGCCGCCGAGGTGCGCCGCACGCGGTCAATCGCGAGCTCGAGTGCCGTTCGCACGGCAGGGTCAAGCGCGGCTTCGGCTTCGCGCAACGACTCGGCACTCATGCGAATCGCGGCAGGGCGAACGCGATCGAAGCGCTCGGCCTGATCGCGCAAGGCGGCGCTGCCGCGCTCGCGGACATCCTGAATGAGAACGTCGACGGCGTCGACCGCCGAGCCGACATCACTCGCCGCGCGCGGAACAAGGGCGAGTAGGTCGGCGGCAGAGAGCGTGCGACCACGCAAGTCGAGAGTGTGCTTCATGACGCGTTCAGCCTAATCGCGGCCAGCCTCGGGAATACCCGGGCACGGATGCGGTTGCATAGTCCGTGATGACCACTGCTCCTGACGCCACCGGTTTCGATGCCTTTGCGCAAGCATTCCGTCGCCATGCGGCGGGAGTCGCGGTGATCACTGCCCTGACACCCGATGGCCGCCCCGTGGGATTCACCGCGACATCGCTCGCATCACTGGCCGCTGTGCCGCCGCTCGCCACCTTCAACATGGCGCGCACGGCGAGCTCGTGGCCCGCGATCGAGCAGACTGATCGCGTTGCCATCCACATGATGGGTCAAGACGACTTCGCCGTCGCGAAGATCATGGCCGGCGACAATGCCCACCGATTCGATGGTGACCACTGGGAGCCGGGACCGCACGGCCTCCCCATTCTCAAAAACGTGACGGCGTGGATGGTGGGCACCATCGTGGCGCGTACGCCCGTCGCTGGCAACGCGATGATCGCCGTGCAGATCGACGAGGGCGGCATTGGCGAACCCGACGAACCTCTGCTGTATCACGAGCGCGCGTATCGTGCCCTCGGCGCAGAGCTCTAGCGCCCGCTCGCTAGGTCAGCGCTCGAGGCCCGAGAAGGCTCTTGACTTCGCCAAAGAACCCCGCCGACGGTTCGACGCGGTGCGGTAACTCGAAAACGCGCGCCGAGTCATCGCGAATGAGGCGCAGTCGCACTTCCGTTGAGCCCGAGTGGCGTTGAAGCACGGCATCGAGCTCACTCACGACATCGACAGTTGCGCGACTCTCACGCACAGTGAGGGTGAGCGGGCCGCTCTCGGTCGCCACCCCGAAGTCGGGCTGGGTGAGACTCATGGCCTGCAGCGTGATGCCATCGTCTCGATGATTGACGCGACCCCGCACAACGACAATGCTGTCGGCGGCCAGGCGTGAACCGAACTCGAGGTAGGTCTTGCCCAAGAACATGATGCTGATCTCGCCGCCGAAGTCTTCGAGGGTGACCATGCCGTAGGGGTTGCCCGACTGTCGCGCCACCCGGTGCTGAACACTCGTGATGAGTCCGGCGACGGTGACTTGCTCGCCATCGGCGGGCGGGTTGTCGTTGAGTTCGGCGATTCCGGTGCCCGCATGCTGGGCGAGGGCGCGTTCGAGGCCGGCAAGCGGATGGTCAGAGACGTAGAGACCGAGCATCTCGCGCTCGAAGGCCAGCTTGTCTTTCTTCGCCCACTCTGGGCGGTCGGGCACGTGGCCCGCCGACTGATCGGGTTCGTCGAAGAGGCTGTCAAAGTCGAAGCCGACATCGCCGTTTTCTTCTGCACGCTTTTCTTTCACCGCGGCCTCGACGGCACCCTCGTGAATTTCCATGAGTGCGCGGCGCGTTGCGCCGAGCGAATCGAAGGCACCCGCCTTGATGAGCGACTCGATCGCGCGCTTGTTGGCGACCGTGCTCGGCACCTTCTTCAAGAAATCGAAGAAGCCCGTGAATCGGCCTTTGCTTTCTCGTGACGAGCGGATGCCCTCGACGACGTTGTGCCCGACGTTGCGCACGGCTCCGAGCCCGAACCGGATGTCGTCGCCGACGGCCGCGAAATACTCGATCGACTCGTTCACATCGGGAGGTAGCACCGTAATGCCCATGCGGCGGCACTCGTTGAGGTAGATGGCCATCTTGTCTTTGGAGTCGCCGACACTCGTGAGCAATGCGGCCATGTATTCAGCCGGGTAGTGCGCCTTGAGGTAGGCGGTCCAGTACGACACGACGCCGTAGGCCGCGGAGTGCGCCTTGTTGAAGGCGTAGTCGGAGAACGGCACGAGGATGTCCCAGAGCGTCTTGACGGCGGCAGCGGAGTAGCCGTTGGCGGTCATCCCGGCCTCGAAGTTTTCGTACTGCTTGTCGAGCTCTTCTTTCTTCTTCTTGCCCATGGCGCGGCGCAAGAGGTCGGCCTGCGCGAGCGTGTAGCCCGCAAGCTTCTGCGCGATCTCCATGACCTGCTCTTGGTACACGATGAGGCCGTACGTGCCGCCGAGCACCTCAGCGAGCGGCTCAGCGAGCTCGGGGTGAATCGGCGTGATCTCTTGGCGAGCGTTCTTGCGCAACGCGTAATTCGTGTGCGAGTCAGCACCCATCGGGCCGGGGCGATACAGAGCAAGCACGGCCGAGATGTCTTCGAAGTTGTCGGGCTTCATCATGCGCAAGAGCGAACGCATGGGCCCACCGTCGAGTTGGAAGACCCCGAGCGTGTCACCGCGAGCGAGCAACTCGTACGCCGCGGGGTCATCCAGCGTGAGATCTTCGAGCACGAGCCGAATGCCGCGGTTGGCCTCAATGTTGTCGAGTGCGTCGTCGATGATCGTGAGGTTGCGCAGGCCGAGAAAGTCCATCTTGACGAGCCCCAGCGCCTCAGACGCCGGGAAGTCGAACTGCGTGACGATTTGACCGTCTAGCTCGCGCTTCATGATCGGGATGATGTCGATGAGCGGCTCGCTCGACATGATCACGCCGGCCGCGTGCACGCCCCATTGGCGCTTGAGGTTCTCGAGCCCAAGTGCGGTGTCGAAGACGGTGCGCGCCTCGGCGTCGACCTCGATCAGGGCACGAAAGTCAGCGGCCTCTTTGTAGCGCTCGTGCGTTTTGTCAAGGATGCCCGCCAAGGGCATGTCTTTGCCCATGATCGCGGGCGGCATCGCCTTGGTGAGCTTCTCGCCCATTCCAAACGGAAAACCGAGCACGCGCGAGCTGTCTTTGAGGGCCTGCTTCGCCTTGATCGTGCCGTAGGTCACGATCTGGGCAACGCGCTCGTCGCCGTACTTCTCGGTCACGTACCGGATGACTTCACCGCGGCGGCGGTCGTCGAAGTCGACGTCAAAGTCGGGCATCGAGACGCGGTCGGGGTTGAGGAATCGCTCGAAGATGAGGCCGTGTTCGAGTGGATCAAGGTCGGTGATGCGCATGGCATACGCAGCCATTGAGCCCGCACCCGAACCGCGGCCCGGACCCACGCGAATTCCGTTGCTCTTCGACCAGTTGATGAAGTCGGCGACGACGAGAAAGTAGCCCGCGAAACCCATTTGGGTGATGACGCCGATCTCGTACTCGGCGCGCGCGCGCACAGCATCCGGAACACCGCGGGGATACCGCACTGCTAGCCCGCGCTCGACCTCCGAGACGAACCAGCTGTTCTCGGTTTCACCCTCGGGCACCGGATACCGCGGCATGTAGTTGGCCTCGGTGTTGAACGCGACATCGGCGCGCTCGGCGATGAGCAACGTGTTGTCACACGCCTCGGGATAGTCGCGAAACAGCTCGCGCATTTGCGCCGGAGTCTTGAGATAAAACTCATCGGCATCGAACTTGAACCGGTTCGGGTCATCGAGCGTGCTGCCCGACTGAACGCACAGCAGCGCGGCGTGTGAGCCCGCGTCTCCGGCGTGCGTGTAGTGCAAGTCATTGGTCGCCACAAGCGGCAGGCCAAGGTCTTTCGCAAGTCGAATGAGGTCGGTCATCGTGCGGCGCTCAATACCGAGCCCGTGGTCCATGATCTCGACGAAGTAGTTTTCGGCGCCGAAGATATCGCGGAACTCCGCGGCTGCCTCGCGCGCCTTCTCATAGTCACCGAGTCTCAAGCGGGTTTGCACTTCGCCGCTCACGCACCCGGTCGTGGCAATGATTCCGTCGGCGTAGCGGCTGAGCAGCTCGCGGTCCATGCGTGGCTTGAAGTAATAGCCCTCGATCGACGCGAGAGAGGCCATGCGAAACAGGTTGTGCATGCCGGTGGTCGTGGCAGCGAGCATGGTGAGGTGGGTGTAGGCGCCCGCCCCCGAGACATCGTCTTCGCCACCCGAGCCCCACTTCACACGCGTCTTGTCAGTGCGGTGGGTGCCGGGCGTGAGATAAGCCTCGATGCCGATGATGGGCTTGATACCCGCATCGGTCGCCGTTTTCCAGAAGTCGAAGGCGCCAAACATGTTGCCGTGGTCGGTCACAGCGATGGCCGGCATGCCTTGCGCGACAGCCTCAGTGATGAGTGGCTTTACTCGTGCGGCGCCATCGAGCATCGAGTACTCGCTGTGCACATGCAAGTGCACGAACGAGTCTGCTCGAGTGGTCACGGGGCCTCCGACGTGTCGATCCGGACCCTCAGTCTAGGTCGTCTCACGAGGGCAACTCGGTGAGCGAGGTTGGCGCGTTACGAGCCGCCCAAGACGTCAAGAGCGTGCTGAAGATCGGCGGGATACCGTGAGGAGAATTCGCTCCACTCCCCGGTCGATGGATGCCGAAAACCCAGCCGCATGGCGTGCAGCCACTGACGCTCGAGTCCTAAGCGAGCACTCAGCGTGGGGTCGGCTCCATACATGGCGTCGCCAACACAGGGGTGGCGTTGCGCGGCCATATGCACGCGAATCTGGTGGGTACGCCCCGTCTCGAGGTGAATCTCGAGCAACGACGCACCGGCAAATGCCTCGATCGTGTCGTAGTGGGTAACCGAGGGCTTTCCGCCCGCCACCACCGCGAACTTCCAGGCACTGCCAGGATGCCGCCCAATGGGCGCGTCGATCGTTCCCGACAGCGGATCAGGGTGCCCTTGCACCGTCGCGTGGTAGATCTTCTCGACCTCACGATCGTGAAACTGGCGCTTGAGTTCGCGATACGCAGACTCCGACTTGGCCACGACCATGAGCCCGCTCGTACCCGCATCGAGCCGATGAACGATTCCCGCGCGCTCGGCAGGGCCAGAGGTGGCGACGCGATAACCCGCAGCCGCGAGAGCACCGATCACCGTCGGGCCCTCCCACCCGGCAGATGGGTGCGCCGCGACGCCCACGGGCTTATCGACAACAACAAGGTCATCGTCATCGTGAACGATGCCGAGATCGTGCACGGGAATCGGTTCGATACGAACCTCTCGGCGCGGCTGCCACGTCACCTCGAGCCAGGCATCGGCGGCGACTCGGTCTGACTTGCCGACTGGCCGGCCGTCGAGCGTCACTCCCCCGGCGTCTGCGATCTCCGCCGCCTGCGTTCGCGAGAACCCGAGCAGGGTCGCGAGCGCAACATCCACACGTTCTCCCGCGCGCCCTGGAGGCACAGGAAGGGAGCGCGACTCGGTCACCGTCGCGCTCCCGTGGATTCCATGCCGACCCTGCGGTCGAGAGAACTAGTGGGGATTAGGAGCCGTAGCCCGGAAACTGCCCGGGAGGTGCTGACTGCGGCGCCGGATAACCCTGCGCCGGTGCGGGCGCTGCGGGGTACGCGGGTGCCGAGCCGGGGTACGACTGTTCGGCGCCGTAACCGGGTGCAGAGCCGTAACTTGGTGCGTTCCCTACGGGAGCAGAGGCAACCGGTGCGGCCGCGGGCTGAGCCGTGCCCTCGAGTTCGGTGAGCTGACCCTGAATGTAGGTGCGCAGCTGCTGACGGTACTCGCGCTCGAAGGTGCGCAGCTCGTCAACCCGCTGCTGCAAGGCCTGGCGCTCGCGCTCGAGCGACTGCAGTTGGCCCTGCTGCGAGTTCGTCGCCTCAGCGACGATGCGAGCGGCCTCAGCTTGGCCTTCGGCGATGATCTGGTCTTTCTTGGCGAGACCTTCGCGAACGTGCTCTTCGTGCAAGCGTCGCGCGAGCTGAAGCAGGTTGTTGGTGTCGACGCCGGGCTCAGCTCCGGGGAGCGAAGGACCATCGGCAACCGGGAAAGGCATAGGAGCGGGGGCTGCCGCGGGTGCCGGTGCCGCCATCGGGGCCGACGCGGCTCCTCGTTGCAGCTCGGCCATGCGGGCATCAGCCGCTACCAGTCGTTGACGCAGCTCGTCGTTCTCTTGCGTGAGACGACGCAGCTCGACAACGATCTCGTCGAGGAAGTCATCGACCTCGTCTTGGTCGTAGCCCTCGCGGAACTTGGTCGATTGGAAGCGCTTGTTGACGACATCTTCGGGCGTGAGAGCCATGCGCGTCACCTCGAAACTTTCTGGAGCGGACTAATAACGATGGGGTAACGCTAGCAACAACTTGTCACATACGTCACTTCCGTTTCAGGAAGCGTACCCCGCACAGGTTGGTTCGGGCCAGGAATCAGCCCGGATTATCGACTGACAAGCGACATGAGAATGAGCAATACGATCAAGACAATTGTCCAGGCCAAGTCAAGTCGAACCGACCCCAGCTGCAACGGCGGGATAACCCGACGCACGGCTTTGAGCGGTGGATCAGTGATCGTGTAGCTCGTCTCTGCCAGCAGAACGACGAATCCGCGAGGGCGAAATGCGGGGTTAAGCACTTGCACCCAATCGAACACGAACCGTACCCACATGGCGATAAAGACGATCAGCAGGGCCACGTAAATGACCGACAAGATGATCGAGAAGACGAGCGTCACGGGTTTATTGTCTCAGGTTCTGCTGAGTGATCGCGCACGACGACCGCGCACGACGATCAAGCGTGAATCGTTGCGGCAGTGGTTAGTCGCGGCCGCCGAACGACGCGTCGACCTCCGGCTCGATGTCGGCAGCGTCTCCACTCGTCGCAACGTGCGCGGGCGACAACAAGAAGACCTTGCTGGTGACCCGTTCGATACGGCCGTACAGACCCTGCGAGAGTCCGCTCGCGAAGTCCACCAGCCGACGAGCCTCGCTTTCGGGCATTTGCGACAGATTGATGATCACCGGAATGCCTTCGCGAAAGCTCTCGGCAATGACTTGCGCGTCTTTGTAGGCACGCGGGTGCACGGTGAGGATCTCGTTCATGTCCGACGGTGCGACCTGTCGTGCTGGTGCGCTGCGCCGTAGCGGCGTCACGGGCGCACGCTGAGCGGCCACAGCACTCGTGGGCGACGACGCAATCGAGGTCGCGGGGTGGTGGTCGTACTCAACCTCTTCATCGGCAAGGCCGAGATACACCATCGTCTTGCGCAAGGGATTGGTCATGTGATCGTCCTAACGGGTCGTGACTATCGCCAGGTTAAGGGCCAGCGGGGCGTTTTCCCGTGATTGCGGCACCGATGCGCAGGTGTGTCGCTCCTTCGGCAATCGCTTCAGCAAAGTCTCCCGACATTCCCGCCGAGATGTCGGTTGCAGTCGGAGCCACGGTGCGCACGAGGTCTGACAGTTCTTTCACACGAGCGAAAGCAGCGCGTGGCTCGTCGCCCACTGGTGCGACAGCCATGACCCCCCGCAATGTGAGCGACGGATGCTCAAGCACGCGCTCGGCGAGGGCTAACAGTCCACTCGGCTCAACCCCGCCGCGCCCGGAATCGTCGGTGAGATTCACTTCAAGAAACACGTCAAGCGGGCGCTCAACCCGCGCCAGTGCGGTCACGAGCGAGTCGCGATCAACCGAGTGGATGACGCGCGCATACTCGGCGACGGCGCGCGCCTTGTTTGACTGCAATTGCCCGACGAAGTGCCACGTGAGCGGGAGATCGGTAAGGAGCGCTGCCTTCGGCGCAGCATCCTGATGCCTGTTCTCACCGACATCACGCACTCCGAGAGCCGCGAGGTCGCGAATGAGAGTTACGGGATGAAACTTGGTGACCACAATGAGCGTCACGTCGCTGCGAGGCCGCGACGCTACTCGGCACGCCTCGGTGACGGCTGATTCGACGCGTGCGTAGCGCTCAGCGAGCTCGGTTGTCATCCTCAGCGCAAGAAATCAGGAATGTCGAGGTCATCGTCAGAGTCAGACTCGAGTGATCCGATGGGCGCGGTCGGCGCGAGGCCGCTATCGTCAGCCCACGCACGCTCGGTCAGCGCCGCGTCAACGCCAACAGCCGCGGGCGTTGCCGCGGCAGCGTACCCGTCTGCAGCCTGAAAGTTTGCGCGGCGATCGCGATGCACGACCGTCGGTTCTCCCCCGTCAAAGCCGGCGGCAATGACCGTTACGCGCACCTCATCACCCAGGGTGTCGTCAATCACTGCACCGAAAATGATGTTCGCTTCGGGGTGCACGGCCTCTTGCACGAGGCGGGCTGCGTCATTGATCTCGAAGATGCCCAGATTCGAGCCGCCCTGGATCGACAGCAGCACACCGTGCGCGCCGTCAATGCTCGCCTCAAGCAAGGGGCTCGCCACGGCGAGCTCAGCGGCCTTGATGGCGCGGTCAGCTCCGCGCGCCGAGCCAATGCCCATGAGGGCCGAGCCGGCGCCTTGCATCACGCTCTTGACGTCAGCGAAGTCGAGGTTGATGAGACCGGGAGTCGTGATGAGGTCGGTGATTCCTTGAACACCCGCGAGCAGCACCTGGTCGGCTGTCGCGAAGGCCTCGAGCATCGAGATTCCGCGATCGCTGATCTCGAGCAGCCGATCATTCGGCACGACGATGAGGGTGTCGACCTCGTTCTTGAGTTGCGCAACACCCAGGTCAGCTTGGGCTTGCCGACGCTTGCCCTCGAACGCGAAGGGCTTGGTGACAACACCAATCGTGAGGGCCCCGATCGACTTCGCAATGCGGGCGACGACGGGCGCTCCGCCCGTGCCCGTGCCGCCGCCTTCGCCCGCGGTCACGAACACCATGTCGGCGCCCGCGAGCGCCTCTTCAATCTCTTCCGCGTGGTCTTCGGCCGCTCGCCGCCCCACCTCGGGGTCGGCGCCCGCCCCGAGACCACGAGTGAGCTCGCGGCCCACATCAAGCTTGACGTCGGCGTCACTCATGAGCAGGGCCTGAGCGTCAGTGTTGATGGCAATGAACTCAACGCCGCGCAGCCCCAGCTCGATCATGCGGTTGACGGCGTTGACGCCGCCACCGCCGATGCCGACGACCTTGATCACGGCGAGATAGTTCTGTTTCGAGGTCACGTTGAGGCCTTCCGCTCAACCTTCACCTTCAGGTAGAAGGCTAAAGTTATGCTCAGTATGTACTGCTGCGCTTGACGCTAGAGCCGATGGGCTCGACGCGCGCCGAGGCGCGCCGCGTGTCGCGAATCCCTGCGTTCCTGCGCAGGAGATGCATGGCCCATCGCCCTCTGGAGCGCGGAGAGCGAGAGCTAGAGCTGACGCACGACGAGGCTCTCCGGGGCCGAGACATCGAACTCCGAGGCCGCACCCTGCCCTGTCGCCGCAATCGCGGCGGCGAGCACGCGAGCCTTGAGTGCGGAGCGCTCTGCGCTTCCCCAGACCACGACATGGCCGAGGCCGGTCATGGTGAACGTCACGTCATCGCGCGTGGAAGCACTGATGACATCGACCTGTGCGCGAAGCTCGGCGGGAAGCGCCGTGAGCACTTCGGCGACACTCTGAAACGCGATCGAATCGGCATCCGTGCTCCCCGAGGCAATCAACGGGATGCCCACCGGGCGCTCCGCCGACGACTCGACGACGACGCCCGCCGCATCAACGAGATCAACAACGGCCCCTCGCTCGATGGCCCCAATCGGCGCGCGTTCGACAATGCGCACGACGAGTGTGTGCGGCGGAATCACTTCGGTCGAGAACGAGCGAATGAGCGGAAAGGCCTCGAGGTCGTCGCGAATCGTCGCATCGTCGAGCAGTGCGAGGGGCGTACCGAGGTGCTCGTCGAGAGCATCGCTCACGGCGGCCGCGTCGAGACGATTGGTGCCCACCACGGTGACGGTCTCGAGAGCCATGATCGGCGAGAGCGTGACCACGGCGACGCCCGCGACAAGAAGGGCGAACGACCCCACCGTCGCCGTCACGGCAAGCCGGCGCTGCCGTGAACGGCGCGTAAAACGGCGAACTTCGGCCCGCTCGTCACGCCGGCGCTCGCGCGATGCGGCGCGAACCGCGCGCGCCGGTTGAGTCTCGCGACTCGCTGGTTTCGGGCCACTGGTCGGAGTCGTGCGCGGCACGCGAGGCGATGACGCCCGTGGTGTGCGAGGAGCCGCAGCGGGCGGAGGTGCTGGCCGGTCACCGCCCAGGCCCTCAGGGCGCTTCACCGGGCCGCATCCCCCGACGATCGCGACTCGAGAGCCGCCCGAACCTGCGGAATGATGCGGTAGACGTCGCCGCAACTGAGCGTCATGACGATGTCTCCGGGGCGTGCGATCTCGGCGATGCGATCGGCGGCAGCCTGCCAGTCGGGCCGGTAGTCAACGACGGCCGAATCGGTGAACCGATCGACCACGAGCGCACCCGTCACGCCCGGAATCGGGTCTTCACGCGCACCATAGACGTCGAGCACCACAGTGTGATCGGCGCCACGTTCATAGACCTCGGCGAACTCTGCCGCCATGGCCTGCGTGCGGCTGTACAAGTGGGGCTGGTGGATGGCGATCACTCGCCCCTCGCCCGCCACCGAGCGTGCCGTCTGGAGCGCCGCCCCCACCTCGGTGGGGTGATGGGCATAGTCGTCATACAGCCGAACGCCATCGGCGAGCCCGTGCGACTCGAACCTCCGTTGGGTTCCGGCAAAGCCATCGAGAGCGTGCACCGCATCGGCGGCCGGAATGCCGAGACCCACGAGCACGGCGATCACGCCCGCAGCATTGAGCGCGTTGTGACGTCCGGGAATCGCGAGTTCAGCCGAGAACTCGTCGCCCTCGATCGCGAGGCGAAAGCGCACAGGACCGGTCTCACCAATCTCAACGAGCCGCACGTCGGCATCGACAGACTCGCCAAACGTGATCGTGCGGGCCCCCATCGAAGCGTTTCGGCGACGCTCGGCAAGTCGCCGCGTGGCCGGGTCATCGGCCGAGAGCACAACGAGCTCGCCCACGGCCGAGGCGAAGGTGTCGAACGCTTGCTCGAGCGCTCCCTCGTCGCCGTAGTGATCGAGGTGGTCGGTGTCGATGTTGGTGATGAGCGCGATCGCGACGTCGTAGAGCAAGAACGAACCGTCAGACTCGTCAGCCTCCACCACGAAGAGGTCGCCAGAACCCCAGGCGGCGCTCGTGCCAGTGCCCTGAATGACCGCGCCGTTGACGAACGACGGGTCACGGTCAAGGGCACGCAAGGCAGTGACGAGCATCCCGGTTGAGGTCGACTTGCCGTGCGCACCGGCGACCGCCACGAGTCGTTCGCCCCGCACGAGCCACGCGAGGGCCTGCGAACGGTGCAATACCGGCAGCCCGCGGCGAAGGGCCTCTTGATACTCAGGGTTGTCGAGCCACAGCGCCCCCGTCACGACGAGCGTGTCGGCATCGCCGACGTGAGCGGCGTCGTGACCAATCGCCACCGGGATGCCGAGATCGATGAGCGACTGAACCGCGCCCGAGTGCGATCGGTCGCTGCCCGTGACGACAAAACCTCGATCGTGGAACATGCGAGCAATGCCGCTCATGCCGCTGCCGCCGATGCCGACGAAGTGCAAGCGGCCGAGCGACTCGGGAAGAACCAGGGTGGGGTCAGGCTTGATCATCGTCGTCCAGCCTAAGCGCGAGGTCGCGAGCCCGCGGATGCCGCCATGGCCTCGAGAACAAGCGCCAACAGCGCGGACGCGCCATCGCGACGGCCCACCGTCTGAGCGGCCGCCGCCATGCGGGCAATCTCAGCACGCCGACCGAGCAAGGGAATCAGAGAACGAGCGACCCACTCGGGCGTGAACTCTGAGTCGGAGACGATGATCGCCCCGCCCGCCGCGACGAGTTCGCGCGCGTTGAGCCGCTGTTCGCCATTGCCCGCGGCGTAGGGGACGAGTACCGACGGGAGACCGAGCGCGGC
>CALRWH020000068.1:0-12833 GCA_943371805.1 Pseudomonas synxantha
GCGCCCATGTCGGCGGGCACGAGCCCCGAGCCGGGCTTGAGCCCGACGAGCCCGCAGTTGGCGGCGGGAATGCGAATCGAGCCCATGCCGTCGGCGGCGTGAGCGACGGCAACCATGCCGCTCGCCACCGCGGCCGCCGAGCCACCCGATGAGCCGCCCGAGGTGCGCTCCGGGTTGTGCGGGTTGCGGGTCGTGCCGTACACCGAGTCGGTGGTGCCGAAGACGCACAGCTCGGGCACGCGCGTGATGCCCACGACCACGGCACCCGCGGCCCGCAGCCGCGCGACGACCTCGTGGTCAGTCGGGCGGGGTTCGGCGCTCGTGGCGGCACTGCCCTCGCGCATGGGTTCGCCCGCGACGGGCACGTTGTCCTTGATCGCGATGGGCACGCCCGCGAGCGGCAGGCTCTCTCCCGCAGCGACGCGCGCATCCACGGCGGCGGCTTCGGCCAGCGCCTTTTCGGCGCGCACGATCTGAAACGCACCCAGGGCGGGGTCGAGAGCGGTGATGCGATCGAGAGCGGCCTGGGTCTCGGCAACAGCGGTCGTCGCGCCGGCGCGCACGGCAGCAGCGGTCTCCGCAGCGGTGAGGAGGGTCATGGCATCACCCTACGTCGCGCTCACCGCGCGATGATGCTCAGCGCCCGAGCAACTTCTGAATCGTCGCGAGGTCTTCGGCGCTCGGCTGCGCGCCGCCCGAAGCCGCGCCCCCGCCGAGCCCGAATCCGCTTCCGGATGCGCCCGCAGCAGCCCCCGGCTTGAGCCCTTGCGCGCGAGCGGCCTCTTCGGCCGCGCGCTTGGCCGGGTTGCCCGACTTCGAGGCACCCTTGCCCTTCTTCTTGGCCTGCGCCTTGCGCAATGACGCGGCGCCGCCACCCCCGCCCATGCCGGGCATGGGGCCCATACCCGGAACCTGAGGAACACCGCCCTTGGCAACGGTCTTCATCATCTTGGCCGCTTGCTCGAACCGCGTCACGAGGGCGTTAACGTCGGTCACCGTCGTGCCCGAACCCCGCGCGATCCGCACGCGGCGCGAGCCATTGAGCAGCTTGGGCAGTCGACGCTCGGCGGGCGTCATCGACTGAATGATCGCCTCGGTGCGGGTCAGCTCACGCTCGTCAAAGTTGTCGAGTTGCTCGCGCATGCCGCGGGCTCCCGGCAACATGCCGAGCATGTTCTTGATCGAGCCCATGTTCTTGAGCTGCTGCATCTGCGCGAGAAAGTCTTCGAGCGTGAAGCTGTCGGTCGCGAACTTCTCGGCCGTCTTGCGCGCGTCTTCTTCATCGAAGTTCTTCTGCGCCTGCTCGATGAGCGTGAGAATGTCGCCGAGGTCGAGAATGCGGCTCGCCATGCGGTCGGGGTAGAACGGCTCGAAGTCGTCAAGGCCTTCACCCGTCGACGCGAACATGATCGGCCGACCCGTGATGCTCGCGACGCTGAGCGCGGCACCACCGCGCGCGTCACCATCGAGCTTCGACAGCACAACGCCCGTGAAGTCGACGCCGTCTTGGAATGCCTTGGCCGTGGTGACGGCGTCTTGACCGATCATCGCGTCGATGACGAAGAGCACTTCGTCGGGGTCGACGGCCTTACGGATGTCGGCGGCCTGCTTCATGAGTTCGGCATCAACACCGAGGCGACCGGCCGTGTCGACGATCACGACATCGTGCACATTGGTCTTGGCGTGCTTGAGCGCGTCTTTCGCGACCCGCACCGGGTCGCCCTTGCCATTGCCCGGTTCGGGTGCGAAAACGGCAACCCCGGCCTGCTCGGCGACGACTTGCAACTGCTGCACGGCGTTGGGCCGCTGCAGGTCGGCAGCGACGAGCAAGGGAGTGTGGCCATCCGCCTTCAACCACTTGGCGAGCTTGCCCGCGAGCGTGGTCTTTCCGGCACCCTGCAGACCCGCGAGCATGATGACCGTGGGCGGGTTCTTAGCGAACTGCAGGCGACGCTGTTGGCCGCCGAGAATCGTGATGAGCTCGTCGTTGACGATCTGCACGACCTGCTGCGCCGGGTTGAGCGCCTTGTTGACCTCGTCTCCGAGAGCCCGCTCGCGCACGGCGGCCGTGAAGTCTTTGACCACCGGCAGAGCAACGTCGGCATCGAGCAGGGCCCGGCGAATCTCGCGCACCGTGCCGTCGACGTCGGCCGCGCTGAGCTTGCCCTTCGTGCGCAGCGCGCTGAAGGTCGCGGTAAGCCGATCAGAGAGAGTGCCGAATGTCGCCATAGTGGCCCCATTCTAGGCGGGGCGGTCTGGTTGACTGGCCGTGCAGACACTCCAACCGCTACGGGAGGCACCATGCGTCGCGCAATCTTTGGCCACGAACCGCACGTGGATGCTGCTGCCTGGGTCGCCCCGAATGCCACGCTCATCGGGCAGGTGCGCATCCACGCCCGCGCTTCGGTCTTCTACGGTGCCGTGTTGCGCGGCGACCGCGACCTCATTGAGGTGGGCGAAGGCTCCAACCTGCAAGACAACGTGACCGTGCACGGCGACCCCGGCAAACCCACGATCGTCGGGCGCGGCGTGAGCGTGGGACACAACGCGATGCTGCACGGTTGCGTCGTCGAAGACGACTGCCTCATCGGCATGAGCTCGACGATCTTGAACGGTGCCGTCATCGGGCGCGAGTCGCTCGTTGCCGCGGGCGCCGTCGTACTCGAGGGCACGATCGTGCCGCCGCGGTCACTCGTGGCCGGGGTGCCCGCCAAAGTTCGGCGCGAATTGACCGACGACGAAGTGGCGGCCAACCGGCGCAACGCCGAGACCTACCTGATGCTCGCGGCCGAGCACGCGGCACTCGAGGCCTAGGGGCTCTGCCTGCTGAATGCCCTCGTCAGGGCACCAAGCTCGCCGCGAAGACGTGCGGCGTGAAGCCCGTGAGGTCGCCGATGTCTTCGCCCTGACCGATGAGCTTGATCGGGATGCCCGTCTGCTGTTGCACGCGCAACACGAAGCCACCCTTGGCCGAGCCGTCGAGCTTCGTGACGACGAGCCCGGTGACCCCCGCGCTCTCGATGAACGCCTCGGCTTGAGCGAGCCCGTTTTGGCCCGTCGTGCCGTCGAGCACGAGCAACACTTCGGCGATGGGCGTGAGCTTTTCGATCACGCGCGTGACCTTGCCGAGCTCGTCCATGAGGCCCGCCTTGGTCTGCAAGCGACCGGCCGTGTCAACGATGGCGATGTCGATGTCGTTGTCGATCGCGAACTGCACCGTTTGGTAGGCGACACTCGCGGGGTCTTGGCCCGCGTGCTGCGGGCGCACGACTTGCGCTCCCGCGCGCTCGGCCCACGTCGCCAGCTGGTCGACCGCGGCGGCCCGGAACGTGTCGGCTGCGCCGACGACGACCGTGCGCCCGTATCCGGTCAAAAACTTGGCGAACTTGCCGATCGTGGTCGTCTTGCCGACGCCATTGACGCCGACGACGAGTACGACCGCAGGTCGGTTGCTCAGGGTGAGCGTCGGGTCGTGGGCGGCGAGGCGCTCTTCAATGGCTTCGCGCAGCATGCGCGTGAGATCGCGCGGGTCAGTCGTCTTGAACTTGGCGACGTTGCTGCGCAGCTCGGCGAGAATTTCGTCGGTGAGGTCGGGGCCGAAGTCGGCACTGATAAGGGCCGCCTCAAGGTCGTCCCACGTGTCGTCGTCAATCGTCGGGCTCGTAAAGAGCCCGCGCAGGGCGCCGCCGAGTCGAAAGGTGCGGTCGGCCACCCTATTCGTCGCGCATCTTCTCGTAGATCTTCTTGCAGTCGGGGCAGACCGGAAACTTCTCGGGGTCACGCCCGGGAATCCACTTCTTTCCACACAGCGCGCGCACGGGCTTACCCGTGAGCGCCGACTCGATGATCTTGTTCTTCGGCACGTAGTGCGAGAACCGTTCGTGGTCGCCGTCTTCGAGCTGTTCTTCATTGAGCAGCTTTTCGAGCTCGCGGTCGAGCACGTCGGTGCCGCCGCCCTGCCCTGCCCCGCCCGGTTCGTCGAGAGTCGCCATGTGACCATTCTACGCGGCGCATGGATGCCCCCGCCGGGTAGCGCGGGAGTGCTTTAGGTGCGCATCACGAGCGTGAGCAACTCGGGTGCCCGTTCGCGAAACGCTCGCCCACCGATGACTACGCCGAGCAGGAGCATGCCGACGCCGGTCGCTGCTCCGGCGATTCCCGCCACCGTGAACCACTCGGGTTGCGAGAACCCCCAGCCCGCGACGATGAGTGCGGGCGCCATGAAGCCGACAGTCGCCAGCAACGACAGCGACTGTGCCCAGCCCGCGCGCGCGCCGAGCGTGGGGGGCTGATCGAACGGGCCCGCCCCGGGTCGCGCCGCGGGGTATGCGCCCAGCGCCGAGGTGACGCTCGAGACGCCGAGCCCCGTCAGCAGCAAGCCGGCACTGACGCCAATGAGAGCGGGCAGTGCCCCCTCGACGCCCGACCACAGTGCGAAGAGAGGGGCGACGACAACGATGAGCGGAATTCCGAGAAGAATCGGCGGAACGCAGCGGCCCCACCGGTCGGCTGCTCCCGGGAGCGGTGCGGCCACGTGCACCCAGACGGCCGTGTGGTCGTAGGCCACATCGTTGTGCGAAAACCAGCCCAGAAACAGGGCGAGCACGGGCAGGGGCACGAGCCACAACGGCGGCAGTGGGGCGCCCGCGGCTGCAAATGCCAACATCATCAGCACGGGCGCTACGGGCAGGGCAATGAGCACCGCCCGGTATCGCGAGTCGCTCGTCCAGTAGAGCAGGCTGCGCGCCGCGATCACTCCTCCGGGCGTGGCCGGGGCCAGGTCGAACCAGCCGAGGCCGGTGGTCGAGGTGACCGCGCGACTGCGCAGGGGTGTTTCGAGAAGGCGTGCGACCATCCACCCCCAGCCCCACGCGAGCACGCCCACCATGACAAGCCCCCCGAGCACGCGGGCGATGAGCGCAGCGAGGTCACTCGCGGGCGCCGCCCATAGCAGGCCGACCGGCGAGTTACCCAGCACGGTCGCAATGGCGCTGAGTGCCTCGCCCTCACGCCCCTCAAGCACCATGAGCACGGTCGTCATGGCCGCGGCTATCGCGACGCCGATGACCACGCGAGCCACCGTGGCCACAAGGCGCCGGGCCATCGTCGAGACGGCGAGCTGACCCGCCACCGCGACGAGATACTGCGAACTGAGGATGATCGCCGCGGCCGCCAGCGCCCCCGCGACGACGGCAGCGCCCGCCGTGGGGGTTCCCGCCCAGGCAATCACGAGAACAACGCCGAGAAGCACGGCGAGGGTGCCCGGTAGCCCAACGGCGCCCGCAAGGCCGAGCGAAACGGCGAGCCGGCGGGGGTCGAGAGGATACGGCGCAAACCGCCCGGGCTCGAGCGCCGAGCCGAGACCCGCGCTCAGCGGAGCCATCGCGATCGCGATCGAGAGGGACGACGCGACGATGACGATGCCCGCGCTGTGAGCAGGCAGCTCAGCGTCGACGGCGAGCGCGAGCACGATGATGCCCGCGCCGACGGCGAGGGCCAACGCGAGAGTCAGAATCGTGCGCGCGAGGGTGGGCCCGGGCCGAAAGGCCGAGGCCAGCAGGGCGAGTTTCAGTCGGAGAACGTGGTCAACCACTCGAGGCCCTCCACGGCGACGCGACCCCCGGCAAGCTCGACGAATCGCTCTTCGAGTCGGCGGCCCGCGCGCACCTCGTCAAGACTGCCGCTCGCAAGAATGCGACCATCGACAATGACGGCGACGCTGTCGCACACGCGCTCAACGAGATCCATGTTGTGGCTCGACAGCACGACGGTGCCTCCTGCCGCCGCGAAGCGCGTCAAGAGATCGACCGCTTGAGAGGTCGACACCGGGTCAACCGACTCGAACGGCTCGTCGAGCACGAGTACCGAGGGCGAGTGAATCATCGCGGCCGCGAGAGAGATCTTCTTGATCATGCCAATCGAGTAGTCACGCACGGGCCGGTCGAGCGAGCCGTCGAGTCCCAGCGCGAGCGCGAGGTCGTCGCTTCGCATACGCGCGGTCGCACGGTCAAGCCCATGCAATACCGCGGAGTAGTAGAGCATTTGCGCTCCGGTGAGGCGGTCAAACAGGCGCATCCGGTCGGGCAGCACGCCGAGCTTGCTCTTGGCCTGCGACGGCGCGCTCCACACGTCGGCGCCACCGACAGTGATCGTGCCCGCGTCAGGCCGGAGCAATCCCGTGATGATCGAGAGCGTTGTCGTCTTCCCGGCGCCGTTCGGGCCAACGAATCCGAAGATCGAGCCCCGTCGAACCGTCAGGCTGACATCGTCGACAGCAACCGCACCCGCAAACGACTTGCGCACTCCAACAACGTCGAGCACAACGGGGGCGGGAGCCACCGGCTTCGTCGGGGTCAGATGGGGTCGTGACGACTGACGGGAGGGTTTCGCCGTGCGAGCGGGTCGGTGGGGCTTCCCCGTGCGCTTGGGCGATGCTGGCGAGGATTCCACAGACGTAACGCTACCAACCTCTCGGTTCGGCACCGGCCTGCCAAACCGGGCATCCACGGGTCACGGTTCGGAAACAATAGGTGAACACACCGTGTCGTTTTGGCGTCGTCGCCCGTAAACTTGACGTGCACAACGATGTGTCCCTTCACTTACGTAGACACATCAGGAGTTCACACATGACCACTCAGGTTGTCATCCTCGCCGCCGGAATGGGCAGTCGCCTCGGCCGCGAGCTTCCGAAGCCGCTCACTGAGTTGAGCGATGGCCGCACCATCATGCGCCAGCAGCACGACAACATCGCCGCCGCGTTCGGCACCGACGTGACCATCACGACCGTCGTGGGCTACAAGCTCGAGCACATCATCGACGCGTTCCCCGAGGTCGAGTACGTCTACAACGAGCAGTACGACCAGACCAACACCTCGAAGAGTCTGCTGCGCGCCCTCAAGGCAACGGGCAAGCAGGGTGTCTTGTGGATGAACGGCGACGTCGTGTTTGACCCGCAGGTTCTCGTGCGCGTGTCGACCCTCGTGCACGCCGATCGCTCGTTCGTGAGTGTTAACACCTCCACCGTGAGCGACGAAGAGGTCAAGTACACGGTCGACGCCGAGGGCTTCATTCAGAAGCTCTCGAAGACCGTGACGGGTGGCCTCGGCGAAGCCGTGGGCATCAACTACATTTCGAGCCGCGACAAGGCCGTGCTCATGCGCCACCTCAAGCAGTGCGCCGACCAAGACTATTTTGAGCGCGGCATTGAGTTGGCAATCGAGCACGACGGCATCACCGTCGAGCCCGTCGACATCAGCGATCTCTACGCCGTCGAGGTCGACTTCGCCGAAGACCTCGAGCGCGCAAACCTGCACGTTTAGGCGTTCGAGCCTCCCAAACGGCGCATTCGCGGGCGAATGCGCACGCGTGGCGCTAGCGTTATCGTTCGTGACCACCGCCCCTCCGCCGCGACCCACGCGCACTCCCGCGCAGGTGTATCGGCAATCGCTGTGGCTGCTCACGAGCCGAGATCTCAAGGTGCGCTACGCCACCTCGTTTTTGGGCTATGTGTGGTCGGTTCTCGACCCACTGGTGATGGCGGTCATCTACTGGTTCGTCTTCACGCAGGTTGTTGACCGCACGATCGGCTACGAGCCCTACATCGTGTTTCTGCTCGCCGGATTGCTGCCGTGGATGTGGTTCAACGGCGCCGTGGGCGACGCAACCCGCGCGTTTACGAAAGACGCCAAGCTCGTACGGTCGACACGAATACCCCGCACGATCTGGGTCAACCGCATCGTGCTCTCGAAGGGCATCGAGTTCATTGCGGCGCTGCCGGTCATCGTGATCTTCGCGATGATCTTCGGCGCGCAGCCCACGTGGGGAGTGCTGTGGCTGCCCGTCGCGATCGTGCTGCAAGCCATCTTGACGGTCGGGCTCGGGCTCATCATCGCCCCACTCGTGGTCTTCTTCCGCGACCTTGAGCGCGCGGTCAAGCTCGTGCTGCGGTTCTTGTTCTACGCCTCACCGATCATCTATGGCCTGGGCGATCTGCCCCATGGCCTCGACTTCTGGGCGTCATTCAACCCGCTCGCGGGCATCATCTCGCTCTATCGGGCGAGCTTCTTTCCCGACCAACTGGATGCCCGGGCCGTGATCATCGCGGCCGCCATGAGTCTCGCCATTCTCGCGATCGGCATCCTCGTCTTCCGACGCATGGTGCGCGCCGTCTTGAAGGAGGTCTAGTGACCGCCGAGACCGTCATTCGCGTGGCTGACGCGGGCATCCGCTTTCGCCGCAATCGCCGAGGGCGTCGATCGTTCAAAGACCTCTTCGCCGGCTCCAAGCGGCGCTCGCGCCCCGATGAGTTTTGGGCGTTGCGCAACGTGAGTGTCGAGGTGCACGCCGGAGAAGCCATCGGCGTGGTGGGCCGAAACGGGCAAGGCAAGTCGACCCTGCTCAAGCTCGTCGCCGGGGTCATGCTGCCCGACGAAGGAGTCGTCGCTGTGCACGGGGGCGTTGCTCCGCTCATCGAGATCACGGGCGGATTCGTCGACGACCTCACCGTGCGCGAAAACCTCTACCTCACGGCAGGCCTTCACGGCATGTCGAAACGCGAGATTGACGAGCGCTACGACGAGATCATCGACTTTGCCGAACTGCGCGACTTTGTCGGCACGCCCTACAAGCACCTGTCGAGCGGCATGAAAGTGCGACTCGCGTTCTCGGTGATCTCTCGCCTCGAAGAGCCGATTCTGCTCGTCGACGAAGTGCTGGCCGTCGGCGACAAGGCGTTTCGCGACAAGTGCTACGCGCGCATCGACCAATTGCTCGCGGGCGGGCGCACCCTCTTCTTCGTTTCGCACAATGAACGCGACCTCAAGCGCTTTTGCACGCGTGGGCTCTACCTCGACAAGGGCGGGCTCGTGCTCGACGGCTCGATCGGTGACGTGCTCGATGCCTACAACCGCGACTACGGCGCGGGCATCACGAACACGATCGTCGACTGATCGCCCGAGGGCTGCCCAGCCAGGGCTCGTAGACTGGCAGCGAACGAGGCCTGGAGGTTGGCGTGACCCTCACCCCGAGCGAGAACGACAGCGCGACCGAGAACGACAGCGCACTCGAGCGCGAGCCCCTGCAGGGCATCCCGATCGATGATGCAGCTCTTGCCGTGCCGTCAACCGAGGTCGTGTCCCCTGTGGCAGACCCCGTTCTCGTGCGCGCGCTTCGCGCCGCGATGTCGGCACAGCGTCCGGCCGTGTTGTTGCACATCCGATCGATTCGACGCCAGTACCCCGCGGCGACGCCCGAGCAGGTCATCATGATTCTCGAGCGCCGCTTTCTCAATAGCGTGACGCTGACGGGCGCGGGTAGTGGCGCGGCCTCGCTTATTCCGGGTGTCGGCACGGCGCTCGGGCTCACCGTGATTGGTGTCGAGACCGTGGCGTTCTTCGAGATGACGGCACTGTTCGCCCAGTCGATCGCCGAGATTCACGGCATCGTGGTCGACGACGAAGAACGTGCCCACAACCTCGTGATGGCGCTCATGCTCGGGGGCCCGGGTAAAGAGCTCGTGCAGCAGTTCGTGGGCCAAGCAACGGGGCGCGGCCCCGACCGCACGCAGTACTGGGGTGAGTCGATAACGGCCGGCATGCCCAAGGCGCTCGTCGGGCTCCTCAACAAGCGACTGCGCGACGAACTCGTGAAGAGCATGGCGGTGAAGCAAGGCGGCAGCATGGCTGGTCGTCTCGTACCGTTCGGCATTGGCGCCGTCATTGGCGGCGCGGGCAACCGCCTCATCGGGGGCAAGGTCGTACGCACCACGCAGCAAGCGTTCGGGCCCGCGCCGGCGCGGTGGCCGGCCGAGCTCGACCAACTCAGTCCCCCGAAGGAGCCTCGTCTTCGTCGTCTTCGTCGTCGAAAGGGTTCGACTCCGACGTAATCGGATCGTGGGCGTGGATGGCCGCCACCCGATTCCACTCGGCATAGAGAGTGTCGACGGCACCGTGAAAGCGGGCCGTCGCGGCACCGGGAGTGGTGTCGCCGAAGTACCGCTGTACCCAGTGCGTGAGCTTGTCGTGGGCTTCAGCACTCGTGAGCACGCGATCGACGAGCGGAACGATGTTCGCCGCGCCCTCGGCCGTGAGCCACTCACAGTCGCTCAAGTAGCCCGAGTCATCAATCTCGGCCTCGGGCGATGCGGGTCGCGCCACGATGATGGGCTTGCCTGTCGCGAGTCGGTCGTAGACCATCGCCGAAATGTCGGTGATGGCGACGTCGGCGGCAGAGAGCTGCCAGCCGAGCGCCGAGCCCGTGTCGTGCACGTGCTGGGCTGAGGGGTCGGCGGCGTTGGCGCGCTCCAGGGCCGCGACAATGCGGCGATTGGCGGCGCCGTAGTCGCGGCTCACCACCCCGCTACGCGGGTGGGGGCGATAGATGACACGGTGGCGGCCGGTCGCGAGCAGGGCATCCACCAGGGCCTCACCGTGACTCGCAATCGAGCCATACGCCGCCGCGGGGCGGTCGCCTTCCCACGTCGGGGCGTACAGCACGACCGTGCGATCGTCGGGCGTGTAGGGAGTCTCGCCCGCGAAGTGGTCGGCCTGGGGCCTCCCGATTTCGAGCACCTTCTTGTCGAGGTCGTAGTCCCACAGCTTGCGCGCCAAACGGTCTTTGGCCGCCTGGCCAGCAACGAAGGCGTAGTCGTACGCCTTGTACTGGTTGGTGGTCATGTACATCTTGTCGCTCTCGCCATGGTTGATGAACACGTGCCACATGCGGCCATAGCGGAACATCTGAAAGTTCTTGGTGTTCTGGTTGACGTAGAACACGATGCGCAGAGGCTGCTGCGCGACAAACTTTTCGAGGTCGGTGACCTTGCGCAAATACACGGGTGGCACGGGGGCCTCATCGAGCAACGTCATCATCGTTCCGGGGCTGCGGCTGATGATGGCCACCGGATGCTCGCGCGCAAGCTCGGCAAGCGGCGCGTACCACTGCCGAATCTGGTACAGGTTGACGCGCGTGTCGGCGAAGTAGACCGCGATCTCGATCGTGCCGACCGCGGGCGGAGTGCCCTCAGTCTCCAGTCGCTTCGCGAGGGCGTTGCGGTTACGACGCGAGCGCAGGAGGTCGCGCACGATGCGCCGTGCGGTCTTGAATTGGCTCACGATCTTCATGCTGTCGATTCTTTCAGCGGGGGCGTGGCGCCCCTTGCCATTCGACAACACCGTTACCGACTTGTTCGCAAGTGACCCCCAGCAGGTTTCTGCCGTTCGTGATGCGCGAATGTTGCCGGTTTTGCCTGAGGGGCAAACACCCCAGGCGTGACAGAATCGGGCGCGATGGCCCGCTTCACGTTCAGCGCCGGCAACGCGCGCGTACTCGCTCGCGCCCCGCTCTATGCGCTCGGGGCGCTCGCGGCAGTGCTCGTGCCGCGCAGCCCTCGTCGCTGGGTGTTCGGGTCGGGCATCGGGCTGGGCGAGGGGGCACTCGCGCTCTACGAGCTGTCCGCCGCGCGTGAGCCTGAGCGACACCTGACGTGGCTCGCGTCGAGCGCCGATGAACTCGCCGCGGCCCGAGCGCGAGGAATTCGAGCGTTGCGCAAGGGAGGCCCGCGCGGGCTCTGGGCCACGCTGCGCGCGGGTGTCGTGGTCGTGACGCACGGTTTCGGCGACGTCAATCGCTTTGGCGTGAGTGGCGCGCGCGTCGTGCAGTTGTGGCACGGCATCCCGCTCAAGCGCTTGCACCTCGACACAGGGGCCGCTTTACGGTTGCCTCTCATTGGCTCGCTGCCGGGCGTTGGCCGACTCATGGCTGCTCTCTACCGCCGCGCCGGCGCGCAGATCGCGCTTTTTCCGGTGGCCTCAGAACTCGTCGCGGCCCGCATTCGCTCGGCGTTTGGCCTTCCGGCCTCGCGGGTGATCGTGACGGGAGACCCACGAGACGACGTGCTGCTCGTGGGCACTGCCGAGTCGCGGCGTGCGACCGCTCGCGCTCTCGTCTCGCACGCACTCGTCGCGGCCGGCGATAATCCGCTTCCGGATGCTGGCCCGGTTGTGCTCTACGCCCCCACGTGGCGCGACGGAGCAGTGGATGCCGCGATTCCGACGCCCTCTGAGTGGCAGGCCATCGCGGCGTGGGCCGACCGCACGGGCGCAACGCTGCTCATTCGCTCGCACCCACTCGGCGCGGGCTCGTACGCGGAGGGCGCCGCGAGCTCGCCGCGCATCCGGCTCCTCGGCCGCGATGCCCTCACCGACGTTACGCCGGCACTGCCAGCCCTCGACGCTCTCGTTACCGACTACAGCTCGATCGCCTTCGACGCCGCCATCACCCAGGTGCCGAGCGTGTTCTTCGCTCCCGATCTGTCGCAGTATCTGGCCACCCGCGGGCTCTACCAGCCCTATCGCGAGTTCAGCGGCGGCGACCCTGCGTCAACATGGGCCGAGACACTGCACCGGCTCGATGCCGTGCTCGAGGGGCCGGGCCGCGCCCCCGCTCTCGCGCACGCGGCGTGGTTGCGCGATGAGGTGGTCGACCACCTCGATGGGCGCGCAACCGAGCGCGTGCTCGATGCCGTGCTGGGGCTGCTGAGTGACACGCGACCGCCAGCCGTCGCAGCGACGGAACGCGGTCTCGCACGCCTCGTCGTCACCTCGGCCGAGCTCACCGAGCGCGCGGTCGCGATTCACGGCGAGACTCCCCGGCCGATCACCCGACTCGCTCTCGTCGGGCCGCGCCAAGAGATCGAGCTCACGGTCGAGCAGCAAGACGGCATCTTCAGCGCCACGGGCACGCTCGTGAGCGCCCGCTGGGGCGCGCACGAACTGGTGCCGCGCAGCGATGACTATCGGCTGGTCGTGACGCTCGCGGGCGATGTGCACGCGAGC
>CALRWH020000069.1:0-12763 GCA_943371805.1 Pseudomonas synxantha
CGTCGTCCGTGTACCCGACAAGCGACGGAGGAGTCTCGACATCCTGCCGCCTGGGTGCGCGACGTCAGCGTGACTGCGCCTCCAGCGCCCGCGCAGGCACGCCGCGAATCAGCAGCGAGAGCAGAATCGCGAATTCGCCGATCGTGGCGGGGATGACGAGCAGGTCGGCGATCGCCGTGGTCTCGGGCGCGAGGGTGATGAGCACGATGTTGGCGAGGTAGCCCGCGCCGCCCACGAGCAGCACCCAGCCGATCCAGCGCCAGGCGAAGCCTGAGCGCAGCACGAGCAATCCCATCGGGATGAGCCACGCGCCGAAGAACACCGTGCCGACGGCCCAGAAACCTTCGGAGAGCGCGATGAGCAGGGTCACTTGCTGGGCGGCGTCGGCAAGGCCAGCATCCGCAATCGTGGTCGCGGTGCTGAGGGCGGCGGCGCTACCGAGAATCGCGACGGCGTTCATGAGGCCGAAGGTCGTGAGCGTGCCGGCGGCGAACGAGTTGACCGAGCGAAAGAGCGCGAAGAACCAGAGGGCCGCGAGCACTTGCGTGACGACGACGCCGAGCTCGAGCAGCAGGCCGAGTCGCGCGAGGGGGAGGTTTCCGCTGAGCGCTTCGAGCACGGCGGTGCTGTCGCCCGTGATGAAGACCTGGGGGCGGATGAGCAAGAAGCTCAGGGCGCCCGTGACGGCGAGGCCGAGGTAGAAGGCGCCCGTGAGGCGGGCGGTTCGCGTGAGGGGGTGCATGGGGCTCTCCGTTCGAGGGGGTTGCGCGATTCGCAACCTTATGGCGTAAGGTTGCCTTACATCGTAAGGAAACGCAAGACTGAAGGTGACGAAAGGACGCCGTGACCCCCTCACCTCGAGCACCTCTGACGCGCGACCGCATACTCGCGACCGCGATGCAGATTGCCGATGCCGAGGGCCTCGCGGCTGTCAGCATGCGTCGCCTCGCCACCGAGTTGAAGGTTGAGGCCATGTCGATCTATCACCATCTCGCCAACAAAGACGCGATTCTTGACGGACTCGTCGAGCTCATCGCGCGCGAGATTCTGGCTGAGTCAGCCGGTGCCACCGTCGAACCCGTGAGCGATTGGCGCGACGAAGTTCGAGCCCGCAGTCTGGCGGCTCGCCGCGTGATGATGCGGCATCCGTGGGCACCGTCGCTCATTACCTCGAGGCGCGCGATTCCGTTCGAGATTCAGGCGGTCTTTGAAGCCGTGCTTGCCGCCATGATTCGGGGCGGGCTCTCGTATCGCATCGCCCACCGGGGCATGCACGCGCTCAGCAGCATGGCGCTCGGCTTCGTCAACGAGCCGTTCAGCCCGCCCGCCGAAGGCGCGTCGAGCAGTGACGCGCCGGCCGAGCTCGACGCCCTCGACCCCGGGATGATCGCCGCGATGGCCGACGTCTTTCCGCACACGGCGGCGATGGTCGCTGAAGAACTACACGCCGAGAGCGACGCGATGCTCGGATGGTGCGACTCGCAAACCGAATTCGAGTTCACGCTCGGGCTCTTGCTCGATGGCCTCGACCAGGCCGCCCGATCGGAGGCCTGACTCATGCCAATGCCACGCTGGTGGGCCCATATGAACAAGTGGATGTTCAACCCTCGTGAGCTCAAAAGGGGCAAGTATGCCGTGCTCGTGCACGTGGGCCGCACGTCGGGCCGCGAGTACTTGACTCCGCTCGAGCCGACACCGATCGACGGAGGCTACCTCTTCGTTCCGGTCTATGGCGTCGAGTCGGACTGGGTGCGCAACGTGCTCGCCGCCGGGTCGGCGCGACTGCGCACGGGTCGCACTGAGGTGGTCGTCACGAACCCGCGGCTCATCGACGCCGAGGCGGCGTTCGCGTTGCTTCCGGATGATGCGCCGCGGCCGCCGAAGTGGCTCAAGTTGGAGCAGTATCTGCTGACCGACGTGGTGGAATCGGCGCGCTGAGCTTCGCTCGTGTCGCCACGAGCGTCGGCGCACGGGTCTACTCTTTCCGCATGCAAACCTCACTTCCTTCTGACGACGTTCTGCAGTGGATGCTCGGCACCGACCCAGCCCTTCGTTGGCAGGTCGAGCGTGACCTGCTCGGTGAGCCCGAGGCCGTGTGGCAGGCCACCCGTGCGCGGGTTGCGACCGAAGGCATGGGCGCCGAGCTGCTGTCGCATCAAGACCCCGACGGCCAGTGGGCGGGGGGTGCCTACTTTCCCGCCGAGTTCGACTGGGATAGCGAGGAGGCCCAACACGGACAGCCGTGGACGGCCACGACCTGGAGCCTGCTGACGCTACGCGAGCTCGGCCTCGATGCCGCGGCGCTCGCCGGCACGGCCGAAAAGCTCGCCGCCAACTGCCGCTGGGAATACGAAGACCTGCCCTACTGGGGCGGCGAAACCGACGCGTGCATCAACGGCTTCACGCTCGCCAACGGGGCGTGGCTCGGTGCCGACGTCGATGGCATCGCGACGTGGTTTGCCGAGCACGCGATGGCCGAGGGCGGTTGGAACTGCGAGTGGGTCGACGGCTCGACGCGCGCGAGCTTCCACTCGACGCTCAACGCGCTCAAGGGCATCCTCGAGTGGGAAGAACGCACGGGCGACACCCGCTTGCGCGCCGTGCGCCACGACGCCCATGAATACCTCTATCGGCGACGGATGCTCCACCGCGAGTCAACCGGAGAACTCGTGGCGCCCTGGGCCACCCACTTCGGCTACCCGTTCCGCCACGTCTATAGCGCCCTCAACGTGATGGACTACCTGCGACGGTCGTCGCTGCTCGAGGGCACGCCGCCTGACGAGCGAGCATCCGACGCCATCGGGATTATTCGTGCCGCCCAGCAGCCCGACAAAACCTGGACGCAAGAGCGCCGCCACCCGGGCCGGGTGTGGTTCGAGCTCGACGTGCCCGTGGGCGAGCCCTCACCGTGGCTCACCTTCTTGTCACTGCGGGTTCTGCGCTGGTGGGATTCCGCCGTCGGAGCTGACGGCAGGGCGTGAGCGCGTTCCGTCGCGCTGCGCGGCAGCCCCCGCGATGACGACGATCACGATCCCGATGACCTGCAACACGCCGGGCGTCTGGCTCAACACGATGAGGCCGATGATGATGGCGAAGGCGGGCTCGATCGCGAGCAGCGTGCCGAACGCCGTGTGGGTCATGCGGCGCAGGGCGAGCATCTCGAGCCCGAACGAGATGACGGGCGTGAGCAGGGCGATGCCGGCCGCGAGCAGAATGATCGGCAGCGTGAGCGTGCCTCCGATGACCGACGGCACTCCGATGATCGTCGTCACGACGGCCGCGATAGGGATCGTGTACGCGAGGCCCGAGATGCCGCTGAAGCGGTCGCCGACGCGTTGCGTGAGCAGGTTGTAGAGACCCCAGCAGGCACCGGCGAGCACAGCGAAGAGCACGCCGAGAACATCCGTCGCCCCCTGCCAGGGCTCGGTCAGCAGCACGACGCCGACGAACGCGAGGGCCGGCCAGACGAGCGCCCGACGCCGACGGCTCATGATGGCCGCGACCGTCAGCGGCCCGAGAAACTCGATCGCGACAGCAGTGCCCAGCGGAATGCGCTCGAGCGCGGCGAGAAAGAGCGTCGTCATGAGACCGGTGACGGTTCCGAGCATGAGCAAACTCGGCACGTCAGCGCGACGGATGCTGCGGAGGTTTGGCCGCACGATGAGCAGCAAGAACAGCGCGCCGAAACACATGCGCAGCCACGAGGCGCCGCCGGCCCCGACCGCGTCGATGACCGTCACCGAGAGCGCGCTCGACAACTGGATCAGTAGCATCGCCACGACGGCGAGAGACCAGGCCGGGGGTGTCGCGCGGGGGGAGTTAGTCATCGGATGCTCCTCGAGAGGTCGTCGTACCCGCACCCGGTTCGAGCACCGTGAGTGAGAATCGCGCGGCGGATTCGCCCGCGCAGGCATAGCTGTGCGGCGCATCGCCGCGGAAGGTGAGGGCGTCGCCGTTGCCGAGCTCGTGCACGCGGTCGTCGATCTCGATGCGCATGGCGCCCTCGAGCACGTGCAGCAGCTCGCGCGTGCCGGGGGGATGCGCCTCGCTCGCGTGGCGCTCACCCGGGTGCATGGTCCAGTGCCAGAGCTCGAACACCTCGGGGGTCGCGCTCGCCGCGACGAGCGCTCCCGTGCCCCCGTGCTCGCCGCGCCAGAGCACGGCGGCGGTGCCGGTGCGCGTCACGCGCTCGTCGGGTTGGGAGGGTGGTTCGACGAGCGCGGGCAGCCCGACACCGAGCGCGTCGCTCAGCCTGAGCAGGGTGCCGATGCTCGGGTTGACGCCACCCTGCTCAACGTTGACGACCATGCGGCGGCTGACTCCGGCGGCGGCGGCGAGCTGGTCGAGAGTCCACCCGCGCGCTGAGCGCTCGTGCCGCACGCGCGCTCCGATGACGCGCGCGAGGGCATCCGTCTCGATCTCCATGAGTGCACGATAGTGCACTTCGGGTGCATGATGGTGCTCATGACTGTTAGTGCCACTTTCATCTTCGCCCTGCGCGACCTCGACGAGCGGTTTCACGAACTCAACGACGAGATCGCCGAGCGAGCCCGAGCGATTCCCGGGTTCTTGGGCGAAGAGGCCTGGCATGACGACACCACTGGGCTGCACAGCGAGGTCTACTACTGGGAGACCGCGGATGCCCTGCGCGAGCTCATCGCCATGGACACGCACGGCATCGCCAAAGGGCTCGCCGACAACTGGATCGCCGAGTATCGCGTTGTGATTGCTGAGGTGCAGTCGGTCTACGGCCACCCGAGTCTCGGGCTCACGCACGTTCCGCCCGGGGCACCGGCACTGGGTGCCGATCGCTGAGCGCTTAGCCGAGCCGGGCGAGCGCGGCCCGCGCCGCGTTGTAGCCGCCCATACCGTGCACGCCGCCGCCGGGCAGCGTCGACGATGAGCAGAGAAACAGCCCCGGAACAGGCGTGGCCCACGGCGTGAGCGAGAGCGACGGGCGCGCCGCTAGTTGCCGCAGGTCGGTGGCGCCGCCGCCGATGTCTCCGCCCACAAGGTTGGCGTTCCAGGCTTCGAGGGTTGCGGGGCTCGACACATACCGGCCGAGCACGCGCTCGCGAAAGCCGGGGGCGACGCGCTCGAGCTGCGCCTCGATCGCGGGCAGTGCATCCACGGTGCTGCCGTTCGGCACGCGGCAGTAGGCCCACAGCGTGTGCTTGCCGGCGGGGGCGCGGCTGGGGTCGGCGACCGTCGCTTGCACCGAGAGCACCCACGGATCGTCGACGTGTCGGCCGCGCGCGGCTTCGCGTTCGGTGCGGGCAACCTGTTCGGCGGTGCCGATGTGCACGGTTCCGGCGAGGGCGAGAGCAGGGTCGGCCCACGGCACGGGGCCGTCGAGCGCCCAGTCGACCTTGAAGACTCCCGCGCCGTAGCGCCAGCGGTCGAGGCGGCGGGCGTAACGCGCGGGCAGGGCATCGCCCGCGATTGCGCGCACCTGCCGCGGCGTGAGGTCGAGCATGATGATGCGCGCGCTCGGCAGTTCGGCGAGCGAGGTGACGCGGTGACCCGTGCGCAGCTCGCCGCCGAGTGAGAGCAAGCGTGCGACGAGAGCGTCGGCGACCGACTGCGAGCCGCCGCGAGCGATGGGCCAGCCGACTCCGTGCGCGAGGCCGCCGAGCATGAGGCCGATGCCGGTCGTGAGCGGTTGCCCGAGCGGAACAGCCGCGTGCGCCGCGAGCCCCGCGAAGAGGGCCCGAGCCGGCTCGTCGCGAAACGCCGTTCGCCCGGCGAGCGTGGCGGGCCACAGCCCGCGCACGCCAAACGCGAATAACTCGCGCGGAGCGTGCGGCGGCAGGTGCGTCGGGTCAAGCACCGAGGCGGCGAGGCCGGGCCAGTTCGTGGAGAGGTGCGCGAGCATCCGTCGCCAGGCGCGCCCGTCGCGACCGAGGTCGGCGGCGGTCTCGTCGATCGAGCGGTGCAGCAGCGCCGACCGAGTCGCGTCGATCGCGTGGCCCAGGGGAGTGGTCGGATGCACGAGCTCAGGGCCGTCCCGTTGCAGGTCGAGCGCCCGCATCGCCGGCGAGGCGAGGCCGAGCGCGTGCACCGTCGCGCCGAGGTCGTGCACGAACCCGGGAAGCGTCAGCTGCTCGCTGCGCAAGCCGCCGCCGGGTTGCTCGGCCGCTTCGAGCACGAGCACCCGTAGCCCGGCCTCGGCGAGCGTGACCGCGGCGACGAGTCCGTTCGGCCCGGAGCCGACGACGACGGCGTCGACCTCGGGGGCGGGGGCAGAAGCCATGAGGCTGATTGTGCCGCATGAGCCTGCGCGCGACGTGCGACTGCCGCCTGCCGGCCGCTCGCGACTGTCGCTTGCGAGGGGCAGACTAACCCCATGACCGACGAGCACCCTGCCGACCGCCACGACATCATCCGCGTCGAGGGTGCGCGCGAGAACAACCTCAAGAACGTGAGCGTTGACCTGCCCAAGCGGCGGCTGACGGTCTTCACCGGGGTGAGCGGGTCGGGTAAGTCGAGCCTCGTGTTCGGCACGATCGCGGCCGAGTCGCAGCGCATGATCAACGAGACCTACAGCTCGTTCGTGCAGGGATTCATGCCGAGCCTCGCGCGGCCCGACGTCGACAGCCTCGACGGGCTCACGACGGCGATCATCGTCGATCAAGAGCGCATGGGGGCCAACTCGCGGTCGACCGTAGGCACGGCGACCGATGCCAACGCGATGCTGCGCATTCTGTTTTCGCGGCTCGGCCAGCCGTACATCGGCTCGCCCAACGCCTTCTCGTTCAACATTCCGTCGAGCCAGACGAGCGGCACGCGCACGACGAGCACAGGCACGACCACGGTCGTCGAGAACGAGACCTATCTGGGCGGCATGTGTCCGCGGTGCGAGGGCATGGGGCGCGTCAACGACATCGACTTGACGCAGCTGTTCGACGACTCGAAGTCGCTGCTCGATGGCGCCCTCACGATTCCCGGCTACACGGTCGACGGCTGGATGGTGCGCATCTTCACCGCCTCGGGGTTCTTTGACCCGGCCAAGCCGATTCGCGACTTCACCGAGGCCGAGCGCAACGACTTTCTCTACAAAGACCCGGTCAAGGTCAAGATCGACAACATCAACATGACCTACGAGGGCCTCGTGCCCAAGATTCAAAAGTCGATGCTGTCGAAAGACGTGGATGCGCTGCAGCCCCACATTCGCGCCTTTGTCGAGCGCGCCGTGACCTTCACGCTGTGCCCCGAGTGTGACGGCACGCGACTCAACGCGGGCGCGCGGTCGTCGAAGATCGCCGGAATCAGCATCGCCGACGCGTGCGCGATGCAGATCAGCGACCTCGCCGCGTGGGCCGCCGCACTCGACGAACCCTCGGTCGCGCCCCTGCTCGCGAACCTGAGGCGCTTGCTCGACTCGTTCGTCACGATCGGCCTGGGCTACCTCTCGCTCGACCGGCCCTCGGGAACGCTCTCGGGCGGTGAGGCGCAGCGCACCAAGATGATCCGCCACCTCGGGTCGTCGCTCACCGATGTCACCTACGTCTTCGACGAGCCGACCGTGGGACTGCATCCGCACGACATTCAGCGCATGAACGAGTTGCTGCTGCAGCTGCGCGACAAGGGCAACACCGTGCTCGTCGTCGAGCACAAGCCCGAAGCCATTGCCATCGCCGACCACGTCGTCGACCTCGGCCCCGGCGCGGGAACCGCCGGCGGTGAGATCGTGTTCGAAGGCACGATCGAGGGGCTGCGCGCCAGTGGAACCCTCACGGGCCGGCACCTCGACGACCGCGCACGGCTCAAGAGCGAGGTGCGGGCATCCACGGGCACCCTCGAGGTGCGGGGCGCGAACTCGCACAACCTGCAAGACGTCGACGTGGATGTTCCGCTCGGGGTGCTCGTGGTCGTCACGGGTGTCGCGGGCTCGGGCAAGAGCTCGCTCATCCACGGTTCTCTTGTTCACCACAACGGCGCACCGCGCGACGGAGTCGTGGCCATCGACCAGGGCGCCATTCGCGGATCGCGCCGCAGCAACCCCGCCACCTACACGGGCCTGCTCGACCCGATTCGCACTGCCTTCGCCAAGGCCAACGGCGTGAAGCCCGCGCTCTTCAGCGCCAACTCTGAGGGCGCGTGCCCCGCGTGTAACGGCAACGGGCTCATCTTCACCGACCTCGGGCCGATGGCCACGGTCTCGACCGTGTGCGAAGAGTGTGAGGGCCGCCGTTTTCAGGCCGCGGTGCTCGAATACCGGCTCGGCGGCAAGAACATCAGCGAGGTGCTCACGATGCCCGTCTCGGAGGCCGAGCAGTTCTTCGCCGCGGGCGAGGCGAAGTTGCCCGCCGCACACGCGATTCTCGATCGCCTCGTCGATGTCGGGCTCGGCTACCTCACACTCGGTCAGCCGCTCACGACCCTCTCGGGTGGCGAGCGCCAGCGCCTCAAGCTTGCGACGCAGATGGCCGACAAGGGTTCGATCTACGTGCTCGACGAACCGACGACGGGCTTGCACCTCGCCGACGTCGAGAACCTGCTCGGGCTGCTCGACCGCCTCGTCGACAGCGGCAAGTCGGTCATCGTTATCGAGCACCACCAAGCCGTCATGGCGCACGCCGACCACATCATCGACCTCGGCCCCGGCGCCGGCCACGACGGCGGCCGCGTCGTGTTCGAGGGCACGCCGGCCGAACTCGTCGCCGCACGCTCGACGCTCACCGGCCAGCACCTCGCCGACTACATCGGGGGTTAACCCCCGTGCATCGCAACGAGTCGACCCCCTAACCTGAGCACAACCCCGTGCGCCCAACCCCTCAGGAGGACCCCATGGCCAACAAAGGCATGCAACAGGCAGCACCGCTCGGATTCTTCGGGCTGCTCGCCTACATCGGCGCCGCGATCTACTTCATCGGTCAGAGCGACGGCAGCTTCTGGGGCGTCATCCTCGGGCTCCTGCAGGCGATCGTGTGGCCCGCGTATGCCGTGTTCGGCGGATTGACCGCGCTCGGCGTGTGAGCTGACGACGTGCCGCCGTTGCTCCGGCGCGCAGTCGCCGCGCCGCAGGGAGGCGCTCGATCGGCGAGACTGGTGCCATGACGACGTTTGGCACTCTCGCCCTCGCGCCCGCGGCAGAGCACCCCGAGTTGCTCGCCGAGCCCGTGCGGGCGTTTCTCGCGGCGCATCCCGATGACCGTGTGCTCGTCGGCGAGATCGACGCCGAGCTTGCCGACACCGCCGCGTTTTGCGCGCACTACGAGGTCGACCCCTCACAGGGCGCCAACTGCGTCGTCGTCGAGGCCAAGCGCGGCGAGACGCGCACGCTCGTTGCGTGCATGATTCTGGGCAGCGATCGCATCGATGTGAACGGCGCGGTGCGACGGATGCTCGACGCCCGCCGCGCATCGTTCGCGCCCCTCGACGCCGTGATCGACGCCACCGGAATGCAGTACGGCGGCGTGACTCCTCTGGGCCTGCCAAGTGACTGGCCGATTCTCGTCGACGAAGCCGTCGCCTCGAGTGGCCCGCTCATCATCGGCGCAGGAATCCGCGGCGCCAAGCTGCTCGTCACCGGCGAGTACCTCGCGGCCCTGCCGGGCGCCACGGTCGCCGCGATCGCGCAGCGCTAACCGCTCGCCGCGCACGCTCAGTGCGCGAACAGCACCTTGAGCACGACGATGATCGCGCTCAGCAGGGCGAGCACGAGCCCGCCGCTGAATGTGCGCCACGTCGGGCGCCGCCCGCTCAGTCGTTCGACGAGTAGGCCGATGAGGGCAATGCGGGCGACGACCCACAGTGCTGCCGCGAGCTGAGCGAGTTGCGTCGGAACAACCTCGAGCGTTGCCACGAGCAAGATGATCGCGGGCACGAGACCCGAGAAGAGAATCGGCAGGGCGTCGCGCATTTCGTCGTCCATATGCGCGCGATGACCGCCGCGTTCGCGACCCAGTTGTTGCCCGACCGTGTGGGCGATGATGTGCGCGACATAGGTCGTGAGGGCTGTCACGGCGACGAACAGTGCCGCTTCACCGCCGACGATCGACTTACCCGTGGCGAGAGCGATGGCCGCGAGAACCAGGATGTTTCCGTAGACGTAGGCCGCGAGCCGCAACCGTAGCCGGTCGACGGTGAGGTGCTCGCGGGGCCCGGCGAGCATCCACAGGGGCATGCGGGGCGTGACCAGCTCAGCGTCGGCCGCGGGCACAGCGGCTTCAGGCACAGCAGTGGGCTCGCGATCGCCGGCCGGCGTGGCCATGCGTCAGACCGAGTAGTCGACGACGGCGCGGTCGGTGATGACCGTGCCGATGTAGGCGGCAACCTCTTTGTGCGCGGGGTGCACTTGGTAGGCCTCGAGCGCCGAGTTGTCGTCGTGCTCCGACACGAGAGCGACATCCCAGTGGCCGTCGACGAGCCCGAGGTCACGATCGACCCGGATGCTCACGATGCCGGGAATCTGCGTCTCGAGCGCCTGCAACCGCTCGGCGATGCCGTGGGCGTCGTCGCGGCGCTGTACGTCGTCGGTCGCGGCCAAGCGGAAGAGCACGATGTGGCGGATCATGCTCTCACTATAGGGATGGGCGCCGAGCCCCGCAGGGGCTAGATTCTGCCCATGGAGTCGAGATTCTCTACGCCGCTGCAAATGCGGGAGTCGGTCTTTTTCGACGGCCCCGAAGCTCGAGCGCGCTATTCGCGGTTCTGGATGCTCTTGGTGCTGTCGTCGATCATTGCTTCAGCGGGCGTCGTGGCCGACTCGACGGCCGCCGTCATTGGCGCCATGATCGTGGCCCCCCTGCTCGGGCCGATTCAGGGGACCATGCTGGCAACGGTGCTCGGCGATCGTGCGAACCTCATGCGCTCGCTGTTGCTCGTCGTGGCGGGCGCGGGAGTCGCGATCGCCATCGGTTTCGTCATTGGGCTCGTCGTGGCGGGCGACGTGGTCGCGGCGACGAACTCGCAAGTCGCGGGGCGCGTGAGCCCGCGCCTCATCGATCTGCTTGCCGCTCTCGGCACCGGCGTCGTCGGGTCGGTCGCCCTCGTGCGTCGCGATATCTCTGACACCCTGCCGGGCGTGGCGATCGCCATCTCGCTCGTGCCCCCGCTGACGGTCGTGGGTCTCACGCTCGAGTCGGGAGCGTTCGGCGAGGCCGCCGGCGCGATGCTGTTGTTCGTCACGAATGTCGTCGCCATCATCGCCACGGGCATCGTCGTGATGTCGTTCTACGGCGTCAACAAGTTGTCGGCTGTCGGCGTCGCCGAGGGAACGCACCGCGCAAGCTTGCGCAAGCCCGCCATTCTGCTCGCCGTCATGCTCGTCATCATCGGCCTGCCGCTCTCGGTCACGAGTTTTCAAATCGGCGCCAAGTCGATCATTGAGTCGGCCGTGCACAGCGAGGTCGACGCGTGGCTCGTCGACACGGGTTGGACCCTCGAGAGCATCGACTACTCAAGCCTCGAGCTGACGGTGACCGTCGAGGGGCCCTTGCCGATGCCGGATACCGCGGCACTCGAAGCGGCGCTCGCCGAACGCGGAGTCGCGACCGAGAACGTCACGATCGTGCTCATTCCGGTGTACCAGGTCGAGCTCGGCGACTAGTCGCTCGCCCGAGACAGCGTCGACCCTTACCGGCGGTGCTGGAGTCGCTGGGGCACGCTCGCGCGCAGCGCGATGCCCGCAACGAGCGCGGCGAGGGATGCCCCACCCACGACCCACATCCACACCTGATTCGTGCCGATGGCGTTGGCGCACACGATGCCCGTAGCGCCCGAGTGCATCGTCACGGGCCGAAAGACCGAGCCACACAGAGCGAAATCTCCCGTGTTCGAGATGAGCTCGAGCTGCACGCCCCCGAGAACTATTGCGAAGAGCAATCCGATCACGCTCGCCGCGATGAGGGCCGACCCCGCCCACGAGCGAATGCGTTCTGCCGTCTGCGATGCCGCCATGCTGACACGGTACCGCGGCCTCCCAGCTCTCCGCCCGCGCCACCGCGCACCTCGCACACCTGCACCGCGCGCCCTGCACCCCGCGCCAGAGCACACCCCGCACCCCGCCACACACACCTCGCACCCTCGTCTGGCCGACTTCAACAGAATCGGAACTCTGTGAACTCGATTCGTCATCTTCCGATTCCGTTGAAGGCAATTCGAGGTAACCGACGGCGGGCGAGCGCGCCTGCTGTGTGCAGTGCGAGGTGGGACGCGAGTCCGGGTGGGGCAGGCCGCGGCGCGACAGTGCGCGGGCAGGCCAGGGCGACGGCAGGCAGGGCAGGGCGCGGTCGGGCACAGCAGGGCGCAGTCGGGCAGGGCAGGGCTCGGTCGGGCGCGGCAGGGCGCAGTCGGGCACGGCAGGGCGCCGGCGGGCAGGTCAGGCCAGGGCAAGCGCGGCGGGATCAGCGCGCAGCGAACATCGGCCCGCACAGGGCGCGCGACCAGGCGCAGCGAATACCCTGGAGGGGTGACTTCTCTCGCTGCGACTCCGGCTGCCTCCTCTCCGGCCGGGCACGCCTCGGCAGCGGCGTCGAGCACGGCGTTGTCGAGCGACGAGCTTGCGAGCATCCGTTCGCAGTTTCCGATTCTGGGGCGCGAGGTCAATGGGTACCCGCTCGCCTACCTCGACTCGGCCGCCACGGCGCAGAAGCCGCTGCGCGTCATCGAGGCCGAGAGCGCGTTCTACCGCGAGTCGAACGCTGCCGTGCACCGCGGAGCCCACACGCTCGCCGGCGAAGCGACCGAACTGTATGAGGATGCCCGCCGCACCGTCGCCGCCTTTCTCGCCGTCGACGAGAACGAAGTTGTCTTCACG
>CALRWH020000070.1:0-12598 GCA_943371805.1 Pseudomonas synxantha
CAACCATCACGATGAGTCTCGACTTGACATGGTGTACAGCGTACGCCTACTGTGGCGCTCGGCCAAGGTGTACGCCGTACACCAGTTCAGCCAAGCATCCCGAAAGGACACCATGACCACCGACCGTCGCCTCGCTCTCTGGGCGGGCATCTTCTATTTGGCAACCTTCATCACCTCCATTCCCGCCCTCGCTCTCAAGACCCCCCTGCTCGAGGGCGAGCCTGCGTACACGCTCGCCACATCGGGCCTTGTGCTCGAAGTCACGTTGGCTTTCACCTGCGTGGGCACGGCGATCGCGATTCTGCCGATCGCCCGCCGAGTGAGCGAAACCCTCGCTGTTGGGTTCGTCGTCTCGCGCACAATGGAGGCCGGCGTGATCCTCACGGGAGTCGTCGCCGTGCTCGCCCTCATCGAACTGGGCCCCACGTCGGCAGCCGCCCCCGTGCTCGGTGAACTGCACGATGCGACCTTCTTGCTTGGCCCGGCATTCATGTCGTCGATCAACGCGTTCTTGCTCGGCACGATCATGCTGCGCGGCCGGCTCGTGCCGCGCGTGATCCCGATCATTGGGCTCATTGGTGCCCCGATGCTGCTGCTCTCGTCGTATGGAGTCGTGCTGGGCCTGTGGGAACAGACGGGACCTGTCGGCACGATCGCCGCACTGCCGATCGCCATCTGGGAGTTTTCACTGGGCGTGTGGCTCATCGCCAAGGGCGTTCGCGTGACCAACCCTGCCGCCGCAGTAAACGCCCACGCGTGAGCACCGAGGCGGCGAGGGAACCGCGGCTGGCGACCCGTACTCTGGTCGTATGGCCGACACCAATGATGTTTACCTCGCCGCCTCGAACCGCTACGACCTCATCGACTATGCGCGAGTCGGTCGCAGCGGCCTGAAGCTTCCACGAATCTCGCTCGGCCTCTGGAACAACTTCGGCGACGACCGCCCTCTCGAGACCCAGCGCGCAATTCTGCGCCGCGCGTTCGACCGCGGAGTGACCCACTTCGACCTGGCGAACAACTACGGCCCGCCCGCGGGAAGTGCCGAAGAGAACTTTGGGCGCATCCTGAGTCAGGACTTTGCGGGGTATCGCGACGAGCTCATCATTTCGACGAAGGCGGGCTACTACATGTGGCCCGGCCCGTACGGCGAGTGGGGTTCGCGCAAGTACGTCTTGAGCTCACTTGACGCGAGCTTGAAGCGCATGGGCGTTGACTACGTCGACGTTTTCTACCACCACCGCCCCGACCCCGACACTCCGCTCGAAGAAACCATGGGGGCACTCGCGACGGCCGTCACGAGTGGCAAGGCGCTCTACGCGGGCATCTCGAATTACGACGCACAGCAGACGCGCGAGGCGCACCGCGTGCTCGGCGAGATGGGCATCCCCCTCGTTATTCACCAACCGCGCTACAACATGTTCGACCGCCGAATGGAGGACGGGCTGTTGGATGCCCTCGCCGAGCTCGAGCTCGGCAGCATCGTCTTCTCGCCGCTAGCGCAGGGCTTGCTCACGGCCCGGTACCTCGACGGCATTCCCGCCGATTCGCGGGCCGCCGAGGGCCGCTGGATCACGAGTGACACGATCGACGCGGAGTATCTGGGCCGAGCGCGAGCGCTCAACGCCATCGCCGACGCGCGCGGCCAGTCGCTCGCGCAAATGGCGCTGCTGTGGGTGCTGCGGCACCCGCAGGTCACGAGTGCGCTCATCGGCGCGAGCAGCGTGCGTCAGCTCGACAACAGCCTCGACGCCCTCTCGGCCGCGCCGCTCTCGGCCGACGAGCTCGAGGCGATTGAGCCGCACGCCGTGCACGGCACCGGCAGCGCGCGGTAACGCGCCACTCATGGGATATCTCTACGCGCTTCTCGCCGCCGTGCTCTTTGGCGCGAACGGCAGTGTGACGAAGGTCACGATGGAGGCAGGGCTGAGCCCCGCTCAAGTCACGGAGTTTCGCCTCGTGGGTACCGCGATCATTGCGGGGCTTGTGCTGTTCGTGATCGACCGGCGCGCGTTCGTGCTGCCTCGGCGCCAGTGGCCCATCATGCTCCTGCTGGGCATCGTGGGCGTCGCGTTGCTGCAGGCGACCTACGCCGCAGCCGTGCAGATCTTGCCCGTCGGAATCGCCCTGCTGCTGGAATACACCGCCGTGCTCATGGTGGCTCTCGTTGCGTACTTCATCTTTCGAGAGCCCGTCAAGGCTCGTTTGTGGGTCGCGATCGCTTTCGTGCTCGTGGGGCTCGCGGTCGTTGCTCAAGTGTGGGCGAGCACCCTCAATGCCCTGGGCGTCGCCCTCGCGTTGGCGGCCGCGGTGTGTCTCGCCATCTACTTTCTGGTCGGCGAGAAGCAAGTGGCGCGCATGTCGCCTCTCGCCGTCTCGTTTTGGACGATGAGCATTGCGGCCGTCTTCTGGAGTTTTGTGAGCGGGTGGTGGGAACTCTCGCCCGGCATCTTCGGCACCCCCGTTGACATTGGCGGTGCGCTCGGGGAGTTCGAGGTGCCCATGGCCGTACCGCTCGCGTGGAACGTGCTGCTCGGTTCGTTCGCACCCTTCTTGCTGAGTCTTGCCGCGTTACGCCATTTGCCCGCGACGGCCTCCGGAATTGTCGCGTCGAGCGAAGTGATCTTCGCGTTCGCGGTGGCGTGGTTGTGGCTCGGCGAAACCCTCGAACTCGTGCAGATTGTCGGGGCCGCGGTCGTGCTCGCGGGCATCATTTTGGCCCAGACCGCCCGCGTCGGAAAAGTCATCGATGCCGATCTCGCCCTGGGCGCCGGGCCCATCGTGACGGTGCGCGAGAACGACGAATCCTCGCGCTAAGTTGGCGTGTCCCCCGTTCGGGGGTAGTCTGCGGGGCATGAACTCGAGCATCGGCATTGTGCAGTGGCTCGCCTCAGACGAGGGCTGGCGCGTGCTCACGGGCGCGATCATTCCCGGCCTCGCGATCATCGTCGCGGGCATCGTCGCGGCGGCCATCGGGCGAGCGTCGACGAAGCGGCTCATCACGCTGCATTATCGGGATGCCCTCACTGCCGCGATCGGAGGCTTCGTGCTGGCCGGCCGACGCGCCGCCACCTGGAACGCCCTCAGCGACATCGACCGCCGTGAGCTCGACCACCTCATCGCAGAAGCCGAGACACGCATCCGTCTGCTGCCCATCGCCGGGGCCGGACTCGCAGCGACGTGGGCCGCTCACGAACTGTCGGCCATGAAACGCGACTCGTCCGGTTTTCGGTTTCAAGCGCAGCAGACGCTCGCCGACTACCGCGATCGTCTGGTGCGGTGGAGCGAAAGGCCGCGCAGCGCCAAGAAGCTCTTCGGGGCCGATCTCGAGCGCTGGACGTTCGACTCGGTTGCCCCGTCCGAAGCCGACGAGCTTCGCCGCAATCTCGCGGCGGCGCCACCACCCGCGCGAGAGGTGTGGGTGGCGTCGGGGGATGCGGCCGGGCGGTCACCTCTCGCGCCCGAGCCGCCGACAGCCGTCGCCACCGCAACCGGAAGCATGCCGCTCATCGTCACCACTCCCCTGCCAGCGAGCACGGTTCGACACCGCGTGCTTCCCGCATCGGCGGGCTGAGCGACACCCGTCGCTAGTGAGTCGCCTCGTACGCCCGGCGCGACCACATCGAGACGTGGTGGTGCATCTCGGGAATGAGCGGCTCGTGCTCGGGCTTCATGAGCACGCTGCGCATGATGCGGGCGCGCTCGACGTCGGGCTCGAGGTCGATGCCGCGCGCGGTGAGCTGGCCAGGCGTCACGACATACGTCGCCAGATGCGTCTGCTGCGGCCGCGCGGTATCGGCCGCCATCTCGAAGATGGCGTGGCTGACGCGATCGAGTTCTGACATCGAGGTCACGCGCGGCAGGTAGGTGATGATGTCGAGCTCGGGGCGCTGATAGGGCTGCAGGATGTCCGACTCGGCGATGAGCCCGTGCCAGGTCTGCGCGGCCCGATAGCCCGGCAGCACGATAGCGCCGAGACCCTGCATCGTGAGGGGAAAGACCTTGAGCGTGGCCCACAGTGCCGCCGCACTCGCGCCTGCGCGCGAGCACTCGAGTTGAATCTCGCCGAAGTGCCGCTCGGTGCTCGCGAAGTAGGTGTACGGCGACTCGTGGTGGTAGAACCGCAGAATCGACTGGTCGTTGAACAAGACCGCTCCGCAGCCGTAGGGCTGCAGGCCGTGCTTGTGCGGGTCGACGACGACCGAGTCAGCCTGCGCGATCGCACGGAAGTGACGCGCGGTCTCGGGGTCGAGCTCGTCGGCAATGATGGCGAAGAATCCGCCGTAGGCGGTGTCGACGTGGACGCGAGCACCATGCTGGCGGGCGAGCGGGATGATGTCTGCGAGCGGGTCGACGGCACCGAGCCCCGTCGTGCCGAGCGTCGCGACGACCACGCCGATGCGCCCGGTCGCGAGCTCACGCTCGAGAGCGTCAAGGCTCATGCGGCCGTCAGCCTCGGTGGGGATACCTACCGTGTCGATGCCGAGCACCTCGCCCATGCGCGAGTGCGTGTAGTGAGCATCCGCCGAATGGGCGATGGCCTTGCCGGGTGCGATCTCGCGGCTCACCCACAGCGCTTCGAGGTTGGCCGTGGTGCCGCTCCAGGTGAGGTGGCCCATGTAGTCGGCGGGGTAGCCGAACATCGCGGCGAGCTGGTCGAGCACCTCGTGCTCCATGCGCGTCGTCGCCGCACTCGCGTCGATCGAGTGGTTGTTGGGGTTGAGCTGCATCGTCGCGAGGTAGGCAGCGACGGCAACGGGGTGCGGTGGCTTGAGCATCTGCCCCGCGTATTGCGGGTGAAAGTACGGAAAGTTGTCGTCGAGGCGCTCGACGAGCTCACCGAGTACGGCCTGCACGTGCTCGACATCGACGTGCTGGCTCTCGTGAACATCCCACTCGCCGTAGGTGTCTTTCAGGCTCTGGATGCCCTGGATCGACTGCGGAAGCAGTTCGGCCAGGGTGACGGCTCGCTTGTGGCTCACTCCGCACTCCTCGTCGTTGGGGGATGTGCGGGCGAGTCTAGCGCGAGATCGTTAGGACGCGTACGACCTGGCTGCCGTGCGAGAACGGCGGCGGGCGACGATAGCGGCGGCCACGCCCGAACTGAGAAGCATCGCAGCGATTGCCGCAAGCCATCCGTTGGTTGCAGCGTCACTACCGGTGGCAGCGAGCTCGGCATCACCGAACTCGAACGATCCGGCATCAGAGAGTCCGGTGCGGACAACGCCGCGTTGGTCGGCATCGGCGTCGGCGAGGGCTGCCGGCTGCAGCGCCGATGCCGACGCCAGCTCGAGCGCCGGAACCGCGTCGATCGCCGGGCTTCCCGAGACGAGCGCGAGGGTGGGGGTCGAGCCGCCGTTAGCCCCCAACTGCGGGTTCGGGCCGAAGATCGAAGTGACCGTGCGCGAGAAGAGCGTGCTCGGCGCGGGCGCTACAAGATCGGCCTCGGTCACCCTGGACGTGGAGAACACGTTGCCGCCGAAGTCGAGGTAGGCGGCCGCGGGGGTCAGAACACTGCCAATGCCCAGTTGGGGGTAGCCCGTCGATCCGGCAAAAATGTTGCCGCGCACGACGATCGTGAGGTCGGTGCTGCCATCGAGGTAGATGGCTTCACCGGGGAGGTCTTCACCAAGAGCGGGCACAGCTGCCGTGTTGTTGAGGAAGGTCGAAAAGAGTACGGCCCCTGCTTCGGCGAAGATCGCGCCGCCCTCGTCTCCGGCCTCGTTGTCGACGAAGGTTGTGTTCGTGACGGTCAGCGACGACTCCCCTCCGAATTCGCTCATCGACCTCACCGCGCCGCCGAAAGCACCGGCGGTGTTGCCCACGAAGGTTGAGCTTTCGATCGAGAGAGTTGAGTAGCCGATGATCGCACCGCCGTCGAAGTTCGCGCTGTTGCCCACAAACGTGCTATCGACAATTTCGACCGTGTAAGCGGAAATCGCTCCGCCGAGTTGAGCGCTGTTGTTCTCGAAGTGTGAGTCGATCGCGGTGACATGATCTGCCCGCACTGCTGCGCCGTCGATGCTCGAGCCGTTTCGAATGGTCAGATTTTGCACCGCCACGTCGCCCCCGTCGAAACCGAGGAGCACCTGAGAGGCGTCATTGCCATCGAGTACGGCGTCGTCAAGGCCGAACACGGTGAGGTCGTGATCGAATTCAAGAGGTGAATCGGCATTCAGCGTGAACGTGCCCGAGAGGCAAACGATCGCGGTGTCAGCGTCGAGAAGAACCTGGATGTCGGCGACGTCATCGGCCGGCGCGCTCAGGGTGTTATCGGTGAGCGACCCGTCATCAATGCAATCTGTCGCGGTCGCGGCGAAGGCCGGGCTCGCGGCAACAGCACCGAGTCCGACGAGAAACCCGCTTGTCGAGGCGACCGCGGTCGCCGCCCGCAACACTCGCCGCGTCGGGGAGATCGACTCAGAGTCAGGAGCTGATGCAGTCGTGCGGTTCACGGCAGGGTTCTCCTCAGAGAATCAAAGGGAGCACGACGAAGCGTCGGCGCCATTAACCATACTGCGACAGGCGAATGTCGACCGCGTCTTTGGTGCACGCGTTACCGAACCGAACGTTTGGTCTGATCTGCCGTGGACGCCGCCGTAATGTTGGTGACGTCTCGTGTTGAGCATCTCGAACAGCGTGGAGAGCGGAGCGCCTCGATGTTTGCCCCCGTGCAGCACCTGCGCGACCAATCCGCGTCGAAACCCGACGCGCCCGCCCTCATCGCGACGGATCACACCTGGACCTTCGGAGACGTCGCCAGAACGGTGGCTGCAGTGGCCCAGCGGCTTCGCTCTCAGGGCATCGGGCCCCGCCAGCTCGTTGCGATCGATTTACCCGCGGCGGAAGACTGGATCGTTACTCTCGCGCTTTTCCGCCTTGCCGCCCCGTCGGTATCCGTCTCGGGGGTCGGTGACCTGTCAGGGATTCACGCGGATGCTCTGCTCACGCGGCCCGGCACACGCCGTTTGACCGCCAGCCTGGTCGTGGAAATCGATCGGCTGTGGCTTGACCAGGTGGTCGCTGACGCCGAAGAGTCCGGATCGCCCGAGGGCACGACCGTGCTCTTCGCTCGAGCGGACGCGGTGTGTCGCGTGATTTCAACGAGCGGAACGACAGGTAGTCCGAGGGCCGCCGAGCTCTCGGTGCGTGCGGTGACGCACCGACTCGACAACCTGCACCACTACTGGACCGACGCACGGCCCGAGATGAACCTCATGGCTCTGTCGACGACGGGCGGTTTTCACACCGCTGTGGCACATCTCAAGCACGGCACTCCGTACCTCGCGGTCGACGCGGCCGATGCGCGGCAGGTCAGCCTGGCTGCAGCCGCGGGCGTCGAGGTGTTGGCCGGCTCTCCCGTGCAGATCGGCCACCTTCTCGGAGTCGTGCGCACAGAAGGTCTGTCGATCCCCACACTTCGCGAAGTGCGAATGGCCGGAGCTGCGGCGAGCCCGGCCCTGCTGGCTGCGATCGCCGAGCACTGGAACGTGCCGGTGAGGGGGGTGTACGGCTCGACCGAAGGCGGCGGCGTCACCATGCGCATGATGCGTAGCGGTCACGACTCTGCCGACGTCGGCCACGTCGTGCCCGGCGTCGAGCTCGACATCGTCGACGAGGCAGGCGAATCGGTGGGGGTTGGCACGGTGGGTGATGTTCGGTATCGCGGCGCAGGGCTCGCTACCGGGTACCGCACGGGCGATCCCGAGCAGTCATTTCGGCGCGGCTGGTTTCACTCGGGTGATCGAGGAGTGATCACCGCCGATGGCTCTCTCGTGCTTAAGGGACGCACGGCTGAACTCGTCAATGTGGGCGGTGTGAAGATCGACCCGGGCCGGGTCGACGCTGCGGTCGAAGGGTTTCCGGGCGTGGTTGATGCCGGCACTTTCATCATCGAGCAGACACCCGGAATTGCCGAGCTTGGGCTCGCCGTCGTCGCCGACGCCAACTGCGACTTGCGCGCGCTTGATCAACTGCTGCGGCAGCGCCTCCCGGGTGCTCACCCCACGGTGTTCGGGCAGGTGTCGGTGATTCCGCGCAACCGCATGGGCAAAGTCGAGCGCATGCGCTTGACGGCCGAGTTTCGACGGCGGCTGGGGCTCGACTGAGCGTGGTCGAACTCAGCTCCCGCGTGCGGCACGGAGTGCGCCGATCAGCAATCGGAACGACAGGCGCGGCGCGGCCAGCTGGTTGATCGTGCCGACAACGGCGAGCCCACTCACGGGGTCAGCAAACATCACGTGACCCGACATGCCGGCGTGGCCGATCAGGATGCCCGGGCGCGGCAGGCGGGTGAGCACGCGCGGTAACGCGAGCGCCATGATGCCCACGCCATAGCCCACGCGAGGAAAGAGTGGCAGCCGGTCGCTCAACGCGAGCGCTTGCGTCGCGGGCTCGAGCACCTCGCCATCGAGCACCGCGCGCAGAAACCGCATCGTGTCGGCGGTCGTCGAGACGAGCGCCCCCTCGGCCCCGAGCGATGCGAGGCGGCGAGCGCCGCGATACGACTGGGTGCCGTGCAGCAGCGGCGACGCGGTGTCGAAGATGTGCAGCGATTCAGGAGTCAGCAGAGCCGTGTCACGCAGGCCGAGCGGGGTGAGCAACTCACGGTCGAGGGCGGTGGCGAGCGAGCATCCGTAGACCGTCTCGATGAGGCGGCCGACAAGTTGGTAGTTCGTGAAGCTGTAGTGCGCGTGACCAGTGTGCGGGGCGAAGTGCGCGTTCATTCCGCGAGCGATCTCAAGAGTCTCGTGAAAGCTCCAGCCTGGGTCGGCGGCGGTAACCGCGGCGATGTCGCTGGCCGGGTCGAGCGTCTTGGCGGCGTAGTAGTTCGGAATGCCTGAGGTGTGCGCCAGAACATCGCGCACCGTCAGCTCGTCAACCCGGTCTATGCCGCCGAATCGGTTGAGGCCGACCAGGTCGTCTCGGGGCAGGATGCTCACGAGCGGCTGCTCGAGAGTCAGGTCGCCCGCGGCGACCCGACGCAGCACGAGCACCGCCGCAAAGGTCTTGGTGCTGCTCGCCATGGCGTGCGTCGCCCGTGAACCGGGCGCCGCCCAGCTGTAGTCGAGGGCTCCGACGCGGTCAGTCACCCGCAGCTGCAGCTCACTCACCCGAGCATCGCGGCTGAGCTTCTGGGCAACCCGGTCGAGGCGGTGCTCGCGAGTGGTCATGCGCCGAGCGTAGCGACGAGGTGGTTAACGCTTAGACCTTGCGCGAGCTGAGCCCGCCCTCGCCTTTGGGCGTCGCGGGGCGCTCTTTGCGCGTCGCGAACGCGAACAGGGCGAGCCCCGCGACGACCGCGCCCGCGCCGACGCCATACGAGATCACGTCAGCAGCGCGATTCGAGTCGACGAGCACGCCGACGAAGATGACCGCGATGATCGCGACGACGACTCCGATCAGTTTTGACTTCAGGTCGTCGAGATCGTAGACGCGCAACCACGCCGGCACGGAGATCTCGGCATCGACGAAAAGCTCGTAGAGCCCGTAGCCGATAACGAGAAGAACCGTGCCGAGCAGAATCGCGTCGACCGCGGTCAGCACGTCTACCGTCGTGCTCTTGAGATCGGCACCGAACCACACGGCGTCGACGATGACCAAAACCACGCCGACCGACCCCTGGAACATGAGAAGGATCGCGCCCAAAATGGCGGCGAGTGACGGGATGACGACGAGGTATCGGGTCGCGCCAAGAATGCGTCGCATGACGCTGATGCTAAGCCTGCACCTGCGGTTCAGACCCTCGGCGGCGCAACAATCGGCGGACCCCCAGGTTGAGCGCGATGAGCACAAAACCCAGAATCACGAAGAACGCCGCGATGGCGAACACGTAGGCGAGCATGCCGCCGACGCCGCCCTCACCGTTGGGGTCAATAAACCAGTACGGCCACCAGCCGTCGATGAGTCCGCGAACGACCGAGAACGCGAGCCAGGTGAGCGGGAACACCGCCACCCAGAAGGCCTGGCGCAACCGCAGCGCGCGGCCGCGCGTGCTCAACAAGTAGTCGAGAGCGATCGCGATCGGCGCCCACGTGTGAATGACGAGGTTCGGGATGACCGGCCACTCGTAGCCGAGGTCGCGCGGGTCGGGCGCGGTGCCACTGATCAGCGCGTGGTAGACCACGCCCACAACGATCATCGAGGCCGCACCCGTGAGTCGGATGATCGCCATCGTGGTCGACTCGGGCACATCGCGAAGGCGAAGGATGCCACTGACGACGAACATCACGCCAACCAAGATGGCCGAGACGATGCTGAAGTAGGCCAAGTATTCCGTCGGACGGAAGACGTCGTTGGCGACACGGTCAGTGATCTGCCAGGCGACACTGCCCACCAGACTGAGGCCCACCACAATGCGTGCGAGCCCAACAAGAAGAGAACGATTCACGCGCGAACGCTATCAGCCGAACCCCGCCCGGCGCGACGAAAAACTTGTCGCTCTCTTGCCAACCCGAGCGGCACCCGCGAAGCGTGACGACCACGCTCGTCACGCGGCAGCGGACGCTGCGCCCACGTGAGTCGCGACCGCGAAGCGTGACGACCACGCTCGTCACGCGGCAGCGGCCGCTGCGCCGCAGGAGCGGCGGCGCAGCCAATAAACACCGTGCCCCCGGCAGGAATCGAACCTGCGGCCAAGAGATTAGAAGGCTCCTGCTCTATCCGCTGAGCTACGGGGGCTCGGCATCCAGGGTATCGGAGCCGGTTCTCGGGAGTCGTTCAGGCTGACCGGTGAGCCTGGAGGTCTACTCGAGGGGAGCATCCGTGGTCGATCGCATTGTGGGCGTCTACAACGCCAACGGTGGCCTCGTGGGCGAGGTGCGCTACATCGTCGGCCACCTGCTGGGCACGACGAGTTGCGCCTTGTGTGACATCACGCACTCTCCCATTCGCCGCAAGCGCGAGTGGGATGCCCTCGTTGCCGAGCTGGGCATCCCCGTCGACCTTCGCCACCTCAATGAGCTCGACGAGCGTGAGTCGGCGGCGGTGGGCGAGCAGGCTCCGATTGTGCTGGTCGAGCGTAACGGGATGCTCGAGCCGCTGCTCGACGCCGCTCAGCTCGATGCGCTTGACGGTTCGGTGAGCGCCTTCGGGGTTGCGGTGCGTGACGCTCTCGCGAACCTCAGTCGATAGCGTCGGCGAGCGCCGTCAGCAGTCGCGGCAGGGTCGGAACGCCTTCGGCCCGCAGCAGTTCGCCGCCCTCACGGTTGTAGATGATCGTCGTCGGGGTGCTGCGAATGCCGAGCTCGGCCGCTCGCTCTTGGTGCGCGGCAACATCCCGCTCATCGACCGTGAGTGCCGGCACCAGGCGTTGCGCTTCGGCGATCACCTCTCGAGCCCGATGACACGGGTCACAAAAGGCGGAGGTGAAGAGTTCGATACGCACGGTGCCAGGGTACGCCGGGCTCGACACCGCGAGAGCCGGTCGAGACTCGCCGGTAGACTTCCGAGGTGAGTTCAACGACCGACCGCCTCGTCTGGATCGACTGCGAGATGACGGGGCTCGATCTGGCGGTCGACGACCTCGTCGAAGTGGCGGTGGTCATCACCGACTACGAGCTTGAGCCCGTGCATCCCGGATTCAGTGTCGTGATTGCCCCGACCGAGGCGGGTCTCGCCAATATGGGTGACTTTGTGCGCGACATGCATGCCGCGAGCGGCTTGCTTGACGAGCTTGACGCGGGGGTCGCGCTCGAGACCGCCGAACAACAGGTGCTCGCGTACATCACCCAGCATGTGCCCACCGCCGGCCAAGCGCCGCTTGCGGGCAACACGATCGGCACCGATCGCGCGTTTCTTGCTCGCTCGATGCCGAGTGTTGATGCGCACTTGCACTACCGCTCGGTCGATGTGTCGAGCATCAAGGAGCTCGTGCGCCGCTGGTTTCCGCGGGTCTACTTCAATGCGCCCGCCAAGAACGGCGGGCACCGCGCGCTCGCCGACATTCTCGAGTCGATTCGCGAGCTCGACTACTACCGTCGCGCGGGCTTCGTCGCCGAGCCCGGGCCGACGTCAGAAGAGGCTCAACAGGCGGCGAGCGAGGTCGTGCAGAAGTGGGCGCCCCGCCTGTAATAGACTGTCGTGTCGGCCGTCGTGAGACGACTCGCATGGTGGGTATAGCTCAGCTGGCAGAGCGCCTGGTTGTGGTCCAGGAGGTCGCGGGTTCAAGCCCCGTTACTCACCCCAATTCTTCACCGGTTTCTCGTGACGATTACGAGTCTCTCGGCCTGTTCTCCGGGGCTTCGCGGCCACAAACGTCAGACTGGACGCATGACGCGCGTACCAGCGGGTGAATCGCAGGGCCAGGTGCTGGAGCGCCCGGTTCATGCCGCCGAGGTGCCGTGGACGATCGTGGTCTGGAACGACCCCGTCAATCTCATGAGTTACGTCTCGTGGGTCTTTCGCCGCCATTTTGGGGTGGATGCTCCGACCGCCGACCAGCTCATGATGCAAGTGCACAGCGAGGGTCGGGCGACGCTCGCCGAAGGTAACCGTGAGCACATGGAACGCCATGCCGAAGCCATGCACGAGTACGGCCTGTGGGCCACGGTCGAACGGGCTCCGCGATGAAGATCACGGTTCCCACGGGCGACGACGCCCA
>CALRWH020000071.1:0-12544 GCA_943371805.1 Pseudomonas synxantha
CACCCGCACGCGGCCAAAGGGTTGGGCGTTTCCGAACTGCGCGAGCAGCGTGCGGGCGTGATCACCGAGATCGGTCGCGAGGGTCGATGGGGTGCGCGCCGGGATAAGCCGGTTGCCGAGCAACACGGCGATCAGCACGGTGCCCGCGACGATCGGCAGGCCGACGAGACTGAACTCGAAGAAGCCGAAGCCGCGGCCCGTCTCTTCTTCGGCGAGCTCTGACATGATCACGTTGACGGGCGAGCCGGTCAGAGTGAGCAACGAACCGGCGTGGGCTCCGAACGCGAGCGGCAACAGCAGCCGGCCCGCCGGCATCGTCATCTTGGTCGCGATGACGACGACCACGGGCAAGAGCGCCGCCACCGCCCCATTGACACTGATGAGCGCCGCGAGCACAGCGACAACGATCATGATGATGACCGTCATGACGCGGGTATTGCTGCCACCGCGCTTGACGAGTTGTTGGCCGGTCCAGGCCGTCAGCCCCGAGCCGTCAAGGCCTTCTGCGACGACGAAGAGCGCCGCAATGAGCACGACGGCGGGGTCACCGAAGCCCGCGAAAGTCTGGCCCAGGTCGAGGATGCCGAAGGCGTAGAGAGCGAGCGACGCCCCCACGGCGATGAGGCCGACGGGAATGCGGTTCGTCACGAACGCCAGCACCACGACGGCGAGGATCAGCATGGTAATCGCGATGTCGCTCACGATGCTGACTCTACTGTCGCGGGAGCACGGGAGATAGCGCGGATCACTGCAACGACGACGTGAGTCGCGCGAGGCTGTCGCGCACCTTCTCACCCCACGGGCGCGTGACCCACTCGTCGAGCGTGAGCTCACGGCTGTGTTCGCGATACGACGCCTCGATTGCGCGCATCCTGCTCACGAACTCGGCCCCGTGCACCATGACCGAGACCTCCATGTTGAGGCTGAACGAGCGGATGTCCATGTTGCTCGACCCCACGATGGCCACGTCGTCATCGATCGTGAAGTGCTTCGAGTGCAGCACCGTCGGCGCTTGGTAGAGGTAGATGCGCACGCCCGCGCGCAGCAGGTCTTCGTAGTACGAGCGCTGAGCGTGATAGACGAAGAACTGGTCGCCGATCTCGCTCACGTAGAGCTCGACGAGAAGCCCGCGCGAGGCCGCCGTGATGATGGCGAGTTGAATCGCTTCGTCGGGCACGAAGTACGGGCTCGTGATGCTGACCTGCCGCTCGGCCTTGTGAATGAGTGTGGTGTAAAGCTTCAGGTTGTTGTCGTTCTCAAAGCTCGGGCCGCTCGGCAGCACTTGCGCGTCGAGCAGTGAGGGGTCGTCGCCGAGCACGACAGGCGAGGTGTCGAGTGGCAGCAACTCATCGGTCTCGCTGTACCAGTCGGTCACAAAGACGGCGTCGAGCTCGCGCACGACCGGGCCCTCGAGTCGCACCATCACTTCGTGCCAGTGCAGCCCGCGCGCGATCGACTTTTTCTTGCCGTAGTTCGACTGGATCATGTTCTGCGAGCCCGTGTGGCCCACGCGCCCGTCGACGACGACGAGCTTGCGGTGGTTGCGTAAGTCGGGGCGTTGCCACTGGCCCTTCCACGGGCGCAGGGGGAGCATCCCGTGCCATTCGGCCCCCATGGCGGCAAGCCGGGCGAGCGTAGCCTTTCGTGGCGGGTACAGGATGCTCATCAAGTGGTCGCTCAGAACGCGCACCGTGACGCCGCGCGCGGTCGCCCGCTCGAGTGCGGCGAAGAACGGCTCGGTCGTCGCATCGAGCGTGAGGATGAAGAACTCAACGTGCACGTATGACTGCGCCGTATCGATGTCGGCGACCATCGCGGCGATCGCGCCCTTGTAGTCGTCGATGAGTTCGGCACGATTGCCGCCCACCATCGGCAGGGCGCCGAGTCTCTCGTTGAGGTACACCGATGAGCCCAGCCACTCGGGCCACTCGTCGCGATGGCTCACGCGATCGAGGCCTTCGGTGCGCTCGAGAATGGCGCGGCTGACCTCGTGCTGCTTTTCGCGGCGACGCTTGGGCAGACGGCTGAGGCCAACGAGAAAGAACGCGATCGCACCCACGTAAGGAATGAAGATGATCGTGAGCATCCACGCGATCGCCGTCGACGGGCGCCGACGGGCCGAGATGAGAATGATCGCGATGGTGCCGAGCACGACGTGCAGCACGACGATGACGAGAGGCACGATCGTGCCGATTTCGGTCATGGGCTGGGCTACTTCGCTCGCTGACGCGGAACAACAACCTTCTTCAGAATGAGCAGGATGCTTGCGACGACCGGCGAGGCAACGAGCGCTCCGAGCAAGCCGAGCAGCGTGCCACCGATGATGGCGCCGATGAGCACGAGCGACGCCGGAATCTTGATGGCCTTACCAATGATCCGCGGCGTGAACAGGTACGCCTCGATCTGCATGTAGATGACCATGACGATTGCCACGATGATGGCCGCGGTCGGCGACGTGAACAGCGTGACGAACACCATGAGCGTGGTGCTGATGAGGGGGCCAATCACCGGAATGAGGGTGATGAAGAGGGCGATGAAAGCGAGGATGCCCGCGTAACGAACGCCCATGATCGTGAGCAAGATAAACGAGAAGGTCGCATTCATGGCGGCGATGACGACCTGACCGCTGAGGTACTTGCCGATCGAGTCGAAAATCTCTTCGGCGATCTCTGCGAAACCGTCGCGCCGGGTGCCCGGAACGAGGTCGTAGAGAGCCTGCTTCATCGAGTCGAGCGAGGCGACGAAGTAGAGCGTTATGACGACGACGAGCAGCACGCCGAAGGTGCCGTTGATGATGTCGGCACCAATGCGTAGCGCTCCACCGCCCACGGTGATCCACAGGTTCGGGTCAGCCGACGAGACGCGGAGCCACTCGAGCAGAATGAACGGGTATCCGTTGAACTGCTCGTCGAGGTCACGGAACCATCCCTGGTTCTCGATGTCGGTCAGGTTCTCGGGCAGAGTACGGGCGAGCTCCGTGGCTTGTTCGATGACAATCGGCACGATGAGCACAAGCAGCACCGCGACGACGGCCAAAAAGGCGGCGAGCACGACGCTGATGGCCGCCCACTTGGGCAAGCCGCGTCGCTCGAGTCGCGTGACGACGGGGTACAGCCCGAGGCTGATGAAGGTCGCCAAGAAAATCAGCGTGATCGTGTAGGCCAACTGCGAGACGGCAGCGCCGAGAAGCAGTGCGAGCAGCACACCGAGGGTGCCGATGAAGCCAATGGCGAAGGGCCCAGAGCGCAACCAGGTCACACGCGAGACGGCGCGCGATTCACTGTCGGAGGGGGTGGCCTCGGGAGTCATGAGTGTGCCTCTCTGGCGGCGGGCGGCAGGCGCTGGTAACGCGCGGTGAAGAACCGTCGTCACCATATCGCCCCGCGCTGAAACGCAATAGCCTGGAGGAGTCGACGCACCCTTGTGCGCCTCACCATTCTTCGCTTGAGAAACGGACCACGCATGACCAGCCTGACGGTGACCACCTCTCCTGCAGCCCCCGCCGCTCTCGACGTCGATGTCGTCGTCGTCGCCGCACGACAGGGAGCCGACGGCCCCGAACTCGTCGCTCACCCCTCGCTCTCGAGCCTTCACGCTCAGCTTGCCGCCATCGGCTACACCGGCAAGGCCGACGAGCTCGTTCGCCTGCCGGCCCTCGAGGGATCGCGAGCGACCGTTGCGGTCGTCGGGCTCGGCGCCACGCTGAACGCTGACGCAGCGCGACGCGCTGCTGGTTCGGCCGTTCGCCAGCTCGTCGGCACGGGGTCGATCGCGCTCGCCTTGGGGCTCGATGACGAGGCTCACGTGCACGCCATGATCGAGGGTGCGTCGCTCGCGGCATACTCGTTCACCGACTACCGCGCCAAGACGGCCTCGAAGGTCAAGGCTCCGGTAGGAGCGGTGACCGTTTGCACGTCGGCCGCGGTCTCGGCCGAGGCGATTGAGCGCATCCGTATCGTCACCGAGAACATCGCGCTCGTGCGCGACCTCACCAACCGCTCGGGTGGCGACCTTTACCCGCAGTCGTTCGCCGACGCGGCGACGGCAGCAGCCAAGGGCGTGCCCGTCACGGTTGAGGTGTGGGATGAGAAGAAGCTCGCGGCCGAGGGCTGCGGCGGCATCATTGGTATCGGACAGGGCTCGTCGCGACCGCCTCGCCTGGTCAAGGTTTCGTACTCGCCCGCGGGCGCCGAGAAGCACGTGGGGCTCGTGGGCAAGGGCATCACCTACGACACGGGTGGCATTTCGGTGAAGCCCGCCGACGCCATGAACGGAATGCAAAACGACATGGGCGGCGCGGCCGTGCTGCTGGGCGTGATTCTGACGGCCGCGCGATTGGGGCTGCCCGTTCGCCTCACGGCCTACCTGTGCATGGCTGAGAACCTCATCTCGTCGACCGCGATTCGCGTCAACGACATTTTGACGATGCGCGGAGGCACGACCGTCGAGGTCATGAACACCGACGCCGAGGGTCGCCTCGTCATGGCTGACGGCATGGTGCTCGCGAGCGAAGAGAACCCCGACGCGATCATCGACGTCGCCACGCTCACGGGCGCGGCGATCGTCTCGCTCGGCCGTCGCACGGTGGGCGTCATGGGTGACACCGACCTCGTGCGCGAGATCGTCGCGGCGGGCGAGCAGACGGGTGAGCCGCACTGGCACATGCCGCTGCCCGAAGAGCTGCGGTCGCAACTCGACTCGCGTTTTGCCGACATGACGAACCTCAAGCCGGGCAACCGCGACGGAGGCATGCTCGTCGCGGGCATCTTCTTGCGTGAGTTCGTCGGAAAGCGCGCTGATGGCTCGTCGATTCCGTGGGCGCACCTCGACATCGCGGGTGCGGCCGTCAACGAAGGGCCTGCCTACGGGTACCTCGACGCCGGAGCCACGGGCGTCTCGGTGCGCACGCTTCTCACGGCGATCGAGTCGCGCTTCGTCTCGTAGTCAGAGACGGATGAACGACGAGGGCCCCGGTGCTGCGCACCGGGGCCCTCGTCGTTGAACTCGCTAGCTCTTCTTCTCGTCTGACTCGGGGTACCCCACATAGAGGTCGTCCTTCTGGAAGCCGGGCATGCGGCGTGCGGGCACGATCGCGAGCGCGGCGAGGCCGCCGAGCACGAGCATCGTCGTGCGCAGAGCGTCGAGGCGCGATTGCGTGAACTGATCGACCGCGTAGGCGATCTGCTCGTCGGTCGCGTCAGTGCGGTCGGTGAGCACTTGCTCGAGTTGGGCATTCGTGAAGAAGTTCACGTTGTCGAAGTTGATCTGCTCGACGATTTCGGGCGTGAACACCTCCGAGTCGTTCGCCGCCGCGTATGCGCTCGAGGTCAAGAGACCCACTGCGAATGCCGAGGCAACCGCGATGCCGGCGCTCCCCGAGAGGTTGTGCGTCAAGCCACGAATCGCGCCGACGTCGCCAGCGTTCTCCTTCGGCGCCGACGTGAGCAACGCGTTGAACACGAGCGCCACCACGCAGCCCTGGGCGAGACCGAGAACGATGAGTCCAATGACCACCGAGAGCTGGCCCCAGTCGTTCGCGATCGTGAATGACAGCCAAACAAGCGCGATCGTGACAACGGTCATGCTCACACTCGCGATCGTGCGGGGCGCAAACCGTGAATACAGCCGGGCGACGAGCGTGTTCGCGATGAAGATCGAGATTGTGTACGGAATGACCGCGAACGACACCTGGATGCCCACGAAACCCTGCACGACCTGCATGTACAGCGGCATCAAGAAGCTCACAGCGGTTCCGACGAAGAGCATGAGGCCCATAACCGTGACCGTCGCGCGCTCACTCGGGTCGCGCACGATGTCGAGGTTCACGAGCGGAACCTGCTGTGCTTCCATGCGCTTACGGGTGCGGCTGATGAACAGCTGCGCAAAGATCACCGCGGCGACGAAGAGCAGCGGAACGATTGAGAATCCACCGATCGAGATCGGAGCGTTGCCGGTCGCGGTCAAGAGACCCCAGTCGTTCATGACGCTCATGCCGAAGCTCAGCAAAATGATCGACGTCGCCGCGAGCACACCGCCAGTCCAGTCAACGATGAGGTTCTTCTGCGCCGGCACGGGCTTGAGCAAGAAGCTCGCCGCGAAGTTGAGCAAGCCGATCGAGGCCACGAGCACGAATGACCAGCGCCAGCCGATCGTCGAGGCGAACTGGCCCGCAATGAGGAGTGAAACGACCTGGGCGAGCGGGATGCTCGCGGCAAAGTATCCGATCGCCGACGCCTGCTGCTTGCCCTGGAAGCTCGCCGCAATGATGATCGTCAACGCCGGAAGCGTGATGGCGTTCGACGCACCCGTGATCGACTGCGCGATGAACAGCACCGAGCCGTCTTGCGCCGTCGCAATGAGAATCGCGGCGAGAGCCGGAATGATCACGCCGATGCGGAAGGCAAGCACGGGGCCGATCTTCGCGGTGATCTTGGCGCCCAGCAGCAAGAACGCCGAGACCGCAAAGGTGCTCGCCGTGTTGGCGAGACCCACGGTGGTCGGCGAGATGCCGAGGTCTTCTGTGATGCCCGTGATCGACACGTTCCACGCGTTGAAGGCGAGCTGCACTTGAGCCAACATGACGACGAACAGTGGCAACCACGACGATCTGGTTTCGACGACGGAACCTGCGGACATGGGGCGGACCTCCGGCTCGGGCCCGCGCGATTGCGAGCGCTGATTCCGCCATCTTGCCCCACTCCGCGCCGCTTCGCGAGAGTCGACCCGCCCTCAGCGCTGCGCACTTAACGCAAGTCGCGCAATCGTGCCGTTGGCTCCCCCCCGTCGCCCGCCCGACGCTCGGAGCCGACGGCAATCACGAGCAGCACGATGCCGACGACCGCGAGCGTGATCCACCACGGCATGGCTTCGATTCCGCGCCCGATCTGCACCGAGAAGGCCAGCACGTTTTCGACCGGCAAGATGATCATGCCGAGCACGAACGGTGCCGCGAGGCGCCAGCGCACGCCGACAAGAATCGCCACGAGCGCGAAGGCCATGACGAGCACGGCACGCCAGGTCTGCGGGTCGGTCGCGGTGGCGAGCATCGACGCAAACACCAACACGACAATGCCGGGGCTCAGCAACGCCCACGATCCCGTGCGGCCCATGGGCCAGTGGTGCAGGGGGGCGGATGCTGCGCCAGGGCCGCGCACAAACGCGACGACTCCGGCGAGCAGCAGCATGGCCCCGAGTGGCACCGAGAACGCCTCGACGCGCAGAAACTCGCGCGTACTCCATGCGACGATCGCCGCGACGAGCGCGAGACCGAACAGCACCCAGGCGCGGGGCAAAACGGTCGCATGAGATCTCTCGCGCCACACCGCCACGACCATCGTGATGAGAAGCGCCATACCGATCGCACTGATCACCCAGACGGGGAGCGGGTCGACCTCGATCGCCGAGCAGGCCGCGACCACGAGAGCCGTGATGGCGGGCACGAGCGCCCACCGGCGCTGATCCGGCGTCGCGTGGCGAGCGAGGAGAAGCCCCGCGATGGCAGCGGGCACGGCACCCGCCAGGGCGAGCGCGAGTGCCACAGCGATGGGGGCGAGAGCGACGGTGGACGGGGCATCCACCACATCCAGACCGATGCCGAAGCGGGTGCCCTGCACGGCGCCGGCCATGCTCGCGACGATCGCCGCGCCGAGGGTTGCCGTGCGCAGCGGGGAAAGTCGGCCCGTCACGCCGGGCCGCCCGGCCGCGAGTAGTGCACCGGCGACCGTGAGTCCGGCCGCCGCACTGAGCAGGGCAATCGTGCGTGCGGGCGAGGGGTCGTCGCCGGCGGCGATGAGCCCCAGCATGGGGAGGATCGCGCCGAGCAGGCCTGCGCCGTAGAGGCCCGATCGCTGTCGACCCCGTGCCGTGAGAACGGCTGCCACGGCAACGACGGCGAGCGATGGCGGAAGCACATGAGCCTCGGGCGAGGTGACGCCGAGCACAAACCACCCACACCACAGCGCAGCCGTGGCGATGACTCCCGACAGCCACCAATACGTCGGGATACGGCGAACTGCTGCGGCGGCGCCCGCGCCGAGCGCGAGCAGCGCGAGCATGAGCGTCGTGATCGCAAGACCAGCGGCATCACGCGTGATCGAGAGCACGATGGCGATCGCTGCGGTTAGCCACGTCGTCACCTCGAGGGCCAACACGACGGTGTTCGCGTCGTTGTCGTGAAGGCCTCGGGTTCGTAGCGCTCCCTCGAGCCGCGAGAGCACGGGCAGAGTGCCGGCAACAACGGCGGCAATCACCGGTAGCACCACGGGTGAACCGCTCGACTCGAGCGCGACCGCACCGAGGTTGACAATGACGACCGCAATCGATGGCACGATCGCGGCGGCGGCAAGCGCGCGCACGGCGGGGTTCAGGGCTCGACGGTGCGTCAGCATGACGCTCACCGACAGTGCAATGAGTGTTGACGTTGAGAGCATGACCCAGGCCGTGCGTTCAATGAGCACGAGGCCCACGGCCATCAGGGCGGGCACCACGGCGACGATCAGCAGCGTCATCCAGTAGTCGGTGCTCACGCGGCTGACGAGCGTGGCCGCGACGGCCACGAGCAAGCCTGCCGTCGCGGTGATGCTCACGAGCCCGGCGAACTCGATTCCGGTGAGCGAGAGGGCGCTCGCGATGGTGACCAAGGCGTACGCCGAACCGACGGCGAGGTGCGCCGGGCGCAGGACGCGCGGCACGGTCATTGCCAGTGTCACGAGTGCGGTGAGAATCGCGGGCGCGAGCGTTACCGCGAGAGCAACCGAGCTCGATGAACCCCACGAGAGCGATGTCGCAATGACGAGGGCGGCATGCGCCGCCATCACAATCGGCGCACGGTCGGCGGCGGACGCACGGCGGCCAACCGGTGTCGCGCTGAGAATGAGGGATGCTGCGCCCACGAGCACGATCGCCGCAGTCGCGCGCGCCACGCCCTCGACCTGCACGAGCCCCAGGGCGCCGACGCCCGCGAAACCCAGCACCCAGAAGGCGGTAGCCCGGCTCGCGATGCTCGCGGCCGTGGGTCGACCGGCCCGGGCGCGGATGACCCGCGCGTGACCGGCCAGCACAGCGCACACGACGAGCAACCCGAGCACGGAGGCCAGGCTGCCGGCCGCCGTGCTCGCGCCCCCGGCGAGGCGCTCGGCGTTCACGAGAGCAATGAGCGCGCCGAGCCCGGCGAGAGACGCCGCGGGGAGCACGCTGACGACGAACACACTCATTGCGCCGGCGAGCACGGTGCCTCGGCGCACAGAACGCTTCGACGTCGTGAGTGCCGTGAGACCGATCAATCCGACTCCCGCGGCGAGCGGAACAGTCACCACGAACGCGGCCTCACCGCCGAGGGGCGCGGTATCGAGGGCAAACGTCGCGAGCACGAGGGCGAGCGCAACGGCCAACCCGGCGACACCGCTGAACATCACGCGCAGCGCATGTCTGGCCGTGCGACCGACCACGGCGCTCACGCCCAACGCCGCGGCGCTTAGCGCGAGCCAGCGCGGGTCGCCCACGGGCGGCAGGTCAAGGGCGAGCCAGACCAGGAGCGTGAGGACGATGAGCTGCACGACCACGAGCAGGGCCCGTTCGGCGCGCACGTCCACCCCCCGACGCCGCTCGAGCACCCTTGCCGCCTCGATGAGCGCCAGTGCCGCCGCCGCTGAGCCGAGCGGCCCCCACAGCGGAATCGTGGCCTCGGTCAGCGCGGCGCTCGCGAGCAGCGGAACGAGGGGGAGCGTGAGGGTGCCGGTGAGCATCCACGACCGAATGCGCGTGCGCAGCCCCAGTGTGAGCGCAAGCGACCCGCCGACGAGCGCCCCGATCGTGGCGCCCAACCACGGGTTGACGCCCGCGGGCGCGAGCTCGCCGAGTGCTGCGGCCGAGAGTGCGACGAAGACCACACCGAGGGCGGCGATGCACTCCGCCGACACGCGCAGGGCGCGGCGCATGAGCAAAGGGGCTCCCGCGACGAAAAGCACCGCGGCGCCGCCGAGCACGGCAGCGCGGGCGATTGGGTCGGTCAGGTCGGGGTTGAGAAAGGTAAACACGAGGGCGGCCGTCGCCATGAGCCCGGCCCCGGCGACGGCGAGCACCGATTGCAGCGTGGTGCTTGCGCGCACGGGGGCCATGCGCGTTGGGGATGCGACGACCGCCGGGGCGGCGACCACGGCGGCCCGGTACGGTTCGATTGTTTGCTTCGGGATGCTCGCAACGACCTTCTCGAGGGTCGCGAGTGCCTCTGCCGCGGTTGATGCGGCCTTCCAGACGGCGGCCCCGGTCTCGCCTCTCAGATCAGCGCCGCACGTCGTGCAGACTCCTGACGACAACGTTCTTCTGCACACCGGGCAGCGTGTGACGTCACGCAATTGATCGACAACTGCTGTGCTCCAGTGCGGTGACCGCGTGACGGGCGCGCTCATGCGTCGACCTCCTCGTCAGGGACCCAAACCAAAACGTCGCCCGGTTGGCACTCGAGTACTCGGCAGATCGCTTCGAGCGTCGAGAAGCGCACGGCCTTGGCGCGGCCATTCTTGAGTACGGCGACATTGGCTGGCGTGATGTCGATCGCGGCGGCGAACTCGCCGACCGACATCTTCTTCTGGGCCAACAGCACGTCAATGTTGATGATGATGGGCATCAGACCACCTCGGCCAGGTCGTTTTCGAGCTGCGTTGCCTTACGCAATAGCCCGCGCAGCACGACCACAAGCAGCGCGAGCAGGCTGCCGACGACTACCCCGAGTACTCCGAGAAGCGCAATCGAGGGCGTTGCTGCCTGGGCGCTCGTGATGACGACGAGCGAACCGAGCACGACGACCGTTGCGACAACGATCGCCACGAGAATCATGTCGACGTACCAGAAGGCGCGAGCGTTGAAGATGACGCCTTCGCGCGTGAGCGTCAGCAGGCGCCACACGCAGACGAGGGCGGCCTGCAGGCAGAGTACGAAAACGGCTGCCGCGATGACGCCTGGCCACTGCAAGTAAGCGAGTGATGGGATGCGGTCGGCCATTTGGCTGGCAATCGCCGGCACTACCGCTACCTGGCACAGCACCAAGAGGGCGAGAAGCACGGCGATGAGGGCCTTGAGCGAGACGATCGTGATCCGGTTCATCGCGTTCCTATCGTTTGTCGGGCGATATCTATCGACAAACGATACATGATGTCTGCACGTGTTCTGTCTCATTGACCGAGCTCGTTACAACCGCCTTCTCGTCGGGAAGCTTCTCGATAGCGAGTCGGCCCCTGAAGAGGGGGGTGGTCTGAGCTTTCGCTGAGTATCGAAACCTGGGAATCTTGTCGACATAGCTTTGGCACCTCCCATGCCATTGGCGCTCTCTCCGACCACCCATCGGACGAGCATCAACCCGAATGAGAGATGTGCCATGCCCTTTTCAGAGTCTTCGCAGCCTGTCGTACCTCGTCGCCGACGGTTCGCAGCTGCTATGGCGGTTCTCGCGATGGTCGGCGCACTCTTCTCGCCGCTCGCTCAAGCCACCCCCGCGCAAGCGGCCACCGACTCCCTGAGTATCTCGATTCTTGAGTGGTCGCTCATGGGACTCGATAGCAACAACGTAACGACGGGCCCCGATCAGTTCCCCATCGGCGCGACCGTCTGCAACATCACGTCGACCCCCGTCACAAACGTCTCGGTCAACTGGATCTGGGATCAAGCGAATGCTTTCGTCAACCTCGACGGTAGCGCGACCAAGACCATTGCAACGCTTGCAGCAAACTCCTGCCAAGAAGTCCGCTACACCGTCAAGATCACGAGAAACACGGCAGCGTGGGAGACAAGCCGAGACTTCAGGATCACGGCATCGGCACCCGACGTCAATCTCGTGTCGACTCCCGCTGGTCGCGACATCTACGTAGACAAGATCCAGTCGCAGGCACGTAACGACTCGACGCTGACGGGCCCATCGACGGTCACGGTCGGCGACATTGTGACTTACACCCTCAACGGCGGAACGGCCACGCAGGGCTACAACCTGCTCATGGCTGGTCCGATTCTCGACGGCTCAATCTTCGACGTGATCTCGGTTCAGGCAACCTATGTCAAGCCTGTCAACCCCACCGTTCGAACCGTCTACTTCGCCGATGGGTGCGCCTGGATTCCCAATGCCACCCGCGGTGAGTGCTCTCTGCCCAATAACCAGCGGGAGAACTACGGCGGCAACAACATTACGGTTGTCATTCAGGCTCGCGTCATCGGCACGGGAACGGGCGAGGTTCAGGGCTTGATCTTCGACCTTTCGGGTGCCTCGTCGCACTACAACTCTGACCTGCCGATCATCACGGTCACCTCGAGTAACCCGACCGGATCGTTCTCGTTGCAGAAGCTCGTGAGCGACCCGACAAACGCTGTGCCCGACGGTGAAGTCTTCACCGTTCGATACAGCGTCAACGGTGGGGCGTCGACGGCCGTCAACCTGGTGGCTGGTGCTACACCGACGGTGATCTCGGGCTTGCCGACGGGTGCGACGGTGACGTTCACGGAAGACACTCCGTCGTTCGGTGGCGTGAACTGGGGCACTCCGGTGTTCAACCCGGTGGGC
>CALRWH020000072.1:0-12357 GCA_943371805.1 Pseudomonas synxantha
CTAGTTGTAGTTCCCCGGGACGTTGTGAACGTTTGAGGTAGCGAAGACCTCCGGAACGATGTGGGTTACCACACTCACTTCGTCAAACCGGAGGTCTTCGTGACTCACGCTAACGCGCCCTTCGCCCCCGAGGGGCGGCTTCGTCTTGCCCGACTGATCGTTGATCAGGGTTGGCCGGTCAGACGAGCTGCCGAACGATTTCAGTGCTCACCTGCCACCGCCTCGAAATGGGCGACCCGTTATCGAGCCGGGTTGCCGCTGACCGATCACAGCTCGCGGCCGAAGATCTCACCGTTGAGGCTCTCGCGTCGGCTTGAACGCCGGATCGTGGCGTTGCGCTTCACCAGGCGGTGGGGTCCTCATCGGATCAGCTACCACCTGGGAGTGCCCCGCTCCACGGTCGGCCGAGTTATTGCCCGCTATCGCATGCCGCTGCTGGCCCACCTCGATCAGAGCACCGGATTGCCCGTGCGCAGGCCCCGAGCAGTCCGATACGAAATGACTCACCCCGGGCAGCTGGTTCATGTGGATATCAAGAAACTCGGCCGGATCCCGCACGGGGGCGGGCACCGATTCCTCGGTCGCCAAGAGGGCAAGAAACACAACCACGGCCACGGCCGAGGCAGCCGCGGCTACGCCTTCCTGCACCACGCCGTTGACGACTTCAGCCGGCTGGCGTATTCAGAACAACTCCTCGACGAACGCAAAGAGACCGCGGCTGGGTTCTGGCGACGAGCCGAGGAGTTCTTTGCTCAGGCCGGGATCATCGTCGAGGCGGTGATGACCGACAACGGTTCTTGCTATCGCTCCCAAGACTTCGCTGCCGCCCTGGGGAACATCAAGCATCGTCGCACTCGCCCCTATCGGCCGCAGACCAACGGGAAGGTCGAACGGTTCAATCGCACCCTGGCGACCGAGTGGGCTTACGACGAGTTCTATGCCAGCGACGAAGCTCGAGCAGCCACTTACGCGGCGTGGTTGCATCACTACAATCACCACCGACCCCACACCGGGATCGGAGGCCTCACACCCTCTGCCCGCGTTCACAACCTCACGGGGAACTACAGCTAGTCGTCGCTGACGACCGCCCACACGATGAGACCAGCAACCACCACGGCCGCAGCGGTCGCGCCAATGATCCAGGGCACCGGGTTGTCGCGGTACGACCGCTGGACGCGGCCCGCGAGCTCACCCGCTTGCTTCTTCACGTCGAGCTTCTCGTCGATGGCGTCGAGCGTCTGCTCGAGACGCGCGCGCGTGGCGGCAACGGTGCTGGCAACGGTGTCACTCATGATGCTCCTCGCTTTCTGAGTCCGCGCACGACGCGAACATCTTCTTTGACACTCTCAATGGTCTCGGTGGGAACCGGCGGCACCCCGTGCTTCAACTGGCCAACGCCGATCGCCGCAGCCAGGCCCGCCAAGAGCAGCAACGCCCCACCCACCACGAGGGCTGCCGCCCACGCGGGAAGCACGAGCGCGAGAGCAAGCACTCCGGCCGCCGTCAACACGAGGGTGGCGAAGAAGGCAAACACCCCGGCGGTCACGAGAAAACCCGCGCCCACGCCAGCCGCCTTGAGCTTGCCGACGATCTCGGCCTTGAGCGACGCGATCTCCGCCTCAATGAGCTCACGAATGAGCCCCGGAATATCGGCGATCAGCTGAAAGAGGCCCCGACGCTGGCGCGTCGTGCTCGAGGGTGTCTGGCTCATGACGAGGCGGCAGTGCCGCTCTTTGTCGCGGGCTTCTTGGCGGTCGTCGGCTTTGCCGGCGTCGGCTTCGCGCTCGAGCCTCGACCCGTCACCTGGCCGACGAGGTTCTTGGCGCCGTCGGTGACAAACTCGGCCACTTCGGGTGCCTTTTCTTTGACGAAGTCTTCGACCTGGTCGACGCGCTGTTGCACGCGCGGGTCGTTCCAGAAGCCCTTCACGGCCCCCTTGAGTTGCTCATAGCGCTCGCGGCCCGCACGGGTGCCCAGCACGTAGCCAACGGCGAGGCCGGCGGCGAACAGGATCTTGCCTCTCATGACGCACTCCTCACGCTGCACGGCATCGATTGGTGGGCCGTGACAACACCCCCAGCGTAGCCCGGTTGCCGAAGTCGGTGCAGGGGGTCGCCTCGACGCGCGGCAGGCCCTAGGCTTCGACGCCCACCGTGCCGATCGACTCGGCAACGGCCCGAGCGTGCGCAATGACTCGGCCGAGTTCGCGGCCGGCCACGTGCTCGCCGACCACCGCGATGCTGCCGTCGGTCGTCACCGCACCGGCGCGCATCCACGTGGCGACCGAGGCGTCGAGAACAGCGCTGCTCGGGATGCCCACGCCCAGCAACACGGCCGCATCACGGCATGCCTGCTCAACGCTGGCGGGTTGCCCATAGTGCAGTCGCACGATCTCGCGACCGTTCGCCGCCTCGCGCACGTGGGTCCACCGCGCGGTCAGGTGGGTGAGAGTGCGCGCCGCGACGCCAGTACCGCCCGCGACGAGCACTCCCGCGTCGCGCGGTGCCCCCACCAGCACGCCAGCATCGAGCACGAGAGTGACGACGCACTCGACTGCCGAGGCGGCTCGACTCGACTCAGCTGACGTCTCGAGCTCGGGAGCCGCCACCACGACGACGCCGTGGCGAATCTCGGGCTCGGGCGAGTCGTCGGCGGCAGCGATGACGACGTGGTCGGAGTGTGCCTCCGCAACCCGCACCCCGAACTCAATGGGCACACCGAAGCGAGTCAGGTCGGCGAGCAGCGCGTCAACGAGAGTGCTCATGCCGCCCTCGAGCAAGCCCGTGGCGTCGTCAACAACGGCGTCGTCGTCCACCTCGAGTCGCATGCGCGCGACCGCGCGGCCGAGGGAGTTTTCGCGCAAGAGGTTGTGCACGAGTCCCGGTATGGCCGTCACGGGCAGCGCATCAGGGTGCACTCCGCGCACGGCCTCGACCACTGGAGCGACGAGTCGCTCGAGCACGCCGTCACCCATCCGTCGACGCACGAGCGCGCCCAGGGTGGGCGCCTTGGCGCCGACCGGACCCGGCAGCAGAGCATCCACAAGCCCGCGCCAGCTCGCCTGTCGTCCCACGATGCGGGCCACGTCAGCGGTCATTGTGGTCATCGGAATCCCGAGCACGCTCGGTACGGGCAGCGGCACGGTCTCGCCCGCAGCGGTGTGCAGCCACCAACGCTCCACGAGCGGCGACTGCACGCGCGGAGTGCGACCCATGCGCTGCAGGTATCCGGTCACGACGCCGTCGTCGAGCGAGAACTGGGCGGCGCCCACGTCGATCGTCATGCCATCGAGCGCCTCGGCGTGCACCTGGCCGCCCGCTCGCGATGACGCCTCGAGCACGCGCACGCGATGGCCCTGCAGCACGAGCTCACGCGCGACCACGAGTCCGGCGACGCCAGCACCCACCACGATGACGTCGAGTGTTTCGTCAGCGGCAGAGCGTTCAGGCACGGTGTCAGCGTATTCGCGAGTCGGGGTTACAGCGCGACGCGCTCGAGAATCACGAGCAGGGCAAGCCCATAGGCCTCGGGCGCCGACACGTTCTCGACCGTGTGCTCGGTGCCGTCGATGTCGATCGTGACGCGGTAGCCCTCGCTCGTGCGATCGAGTCGTCGAAAGGCCGTACGCAAGAGGTCGCGCAACTGGTCTTCGCGCGGCAACCACAGGGCATCGTCGACCTCGACCGAGTCGAGCGCCCACTCGGTGGTGCCGTTGAATCCGAGGGCCGTGCCCGTTGGGTACTCGTGCGCCTCGATCGTGAGCTCGCTGATCGTGAAGACATCGGCATCGAACTCGTGCCGGTCGATCTGAAAGCGGTCACCCGAAGCAGGCTTCCAGCGCAGACCGGCGTCGCGCAATTGACGAGCGAGCCCGGTGCTGATCATGCGCACATGGTGCCACGAGCACCCGAGTGTGCGGTGAGCGTACGGCCGGCTCGGGATGCTCGGCGCGCGTCAGTGCACAAACTCGAGCAGATCGAGCCCAAACGCGCGCAGGGCATCCATGACGCGAAGGCGCCGCGCCAAGTCGGTGTCATCGAAGTGCACCGAGGCGGCATAGGCGACACCCGCCCGCGGGCCACGAAGAATGCCCGCCTCGCTGCGCACCCCCACGTCGGTCCCGGTCTTGTTGACCATCCACGTGCTGTGTTCGACCCCGCGGTGCGAGAACGGGTCTCGACCGAAAGCGCTCGCCACCATCGAGAGGTCAGCGTTGAGCGAGAGCCAACTGAGCACGCGCTGGCTCGTCATGGGATCGATGATGTGGCCATTCGCGAGGGCCTGGAAGAGCCACGCGAGCTCGGCGGTCGAGCCGACCGACAACTGTGGAGCGTCGTCGGGCCCGCGAACGTCGCGCACGCGATCGAGCAGTGCGGTGCGCACGAGGCCAAGCTTTTCGGTGCGTGACCGCACGGCGTCGAGCCCCACCTCGCGCAAGAGCACGTTGGTGGCGAGGTTGTCACTCGTCGCGCCGACGAGAGCCGCGAGGTCGGCGATCGGAAAAGCGGGAGCCTGGAGGTGTTGCCAAATACCGCTGTCGGCCACGGCATCCTGAACCGAACGATCGGCGATAGCAAAGTCGCTCACGCTGCGATCGGTGAGCCGCGCACTCACTTCGATGAGCAGCAAGATCTTGCCGATGCTCGCCGTCGGCAGCACGATGCGCTCATCAACGGCAAAGACGCTCTCGCCCGTTTCGAGGTCGACAACGGCAACCGATACCCGCGCACCCTCATAGGCCACAGCCCCGAGCGAGCGATAGGCCGAACGAAAGCTCGGCTCACGCACGTCAGAAAGATGGCGCGCTCGTCTCGGGGTGCCCGCGCGAGCTCCCCGACTACGAGTCAAGCCCCCCTCTACCAAATGGTGACCCGCTCGTCGGGGGCCAGCCACAGGGCATCGTCGGGCGTGACACCGAACGCCTCGTAGAAGGCGTCGATGTTGCGCACGATCTGGTTGCAGCGGAACTCGTTGGGCGAGTGCGGGTCGATCGAGAGCAACCGCAACGCTTCTTCGGGGCGAATCGCGATTTGCCACGCCTGGGCCCACGAGAGAAAGAAGCGTTGGGATGCCGTGAGCCCGTCGATCACGGGCGCTTCGACGCCGTCGAGCGATAGGAGGTAGGCCTTCCAGGCAATGCCAAGACCGCCGAGGTCACCGATGTTCTCGCCGATCGTGAGCGCGCCGTTGACGTGGTGGCCGGGCGTCTCGGCCGGTTCGAGCGCGTCGTACTGCGCGATGAGCGAAGCGGTTCGCTCTTCGAACGCGGCACGGTCGGCTTCGGTCCACCAGTCGTGCAGTCGACCGTCGCCATCGAAACGCGAGCCCTGGTCGTCGAACCCGTGCCCGATCTCGTGGCCGATGACCGCGCCGATGGCGCCGTAGTTGGCCGCAGCATCCCGACCCGCATCAAAGAACGGAAACTGCAAGATGGCCGCCGGGAACACGATCTCGTTGAAGCCCGGGTTGTAGTAGGCGTTGACCGTCTGCGGCGTCATGAACCACTCATCGCGATCGATGGGTGAGCCGATCTTCTTGAGCTCGCGCGCGAACTCGAACTCGCCCGCCGCTTGCACGTTGGCAAGCAGGTCGGTCGCGTCGATCTCGAGGCTCGAGTAGTCACGCCAGCGCTCGGGGTAGCCGATCTTGGGCGTGAACTTCGCGAGCTTGTCGAGGGCGCGAGCGCGGGTCTCGGGCGTCATCCACTCGAGCGTCTCGATGCTCTGGCGGTAGGCCTCGATGAGGTTGGCGACAAGGTCGTCCATCGCCGCCTTGGCCTCGGGCTGAAAGTGCCGCTCGACATAGACGGCGCCAACGGCCTCACCCATCGCGCGCTCGACAAAGCCGACGCCGCGCTTCCAGCGCGCGCGCAACTCGGGAGCACCCGTGAGCGTGCGGCCATAGAAGGCGAAGTTCTCGTCGACGAAGGCGCTCGAGAGGTAGGGCGCCATCGAGCGCACGACAGAGAGGCGCAGCCAGTCGCGCCACTCGTCGAGGTCGCGACCCGTCAGCTCAGCAGCGAAGCCCACGGTGAAGTCGGGCTGACGCAGCACCACTTCGGCGAGCGCCGTCGCCGGAATGCCGTACCCATCGCGCCACAGGCCGAGGTCGACCCCGGCAGCGCTCTGGGCCCAGTCGCTCCACGAGCGCAAGTTGTAGGTGGCTTGAGCATCGCGGTTGCGCACGTTGTCCCAGTGGTGAGCCGCGAGGGCGGTCTCGAGGGCGACGACGCGCTCGGCGCGAGCCCCGGCCTCGTCGAGACCCGCGAGGGTGAACATGCGCTCAACGTGCGCGCGGTAGGCCACGCGCGTCTCGGCGTGCGCGTCGTCGCGGTAGTACGACTCGTCGGGCAGGCCGATTCCACCCTGCTCGACAAAGATCAGGTAGCGCTCGGGATCGCCCGGGTCGTTGTCGACGAACAACTGCGCGAAGCCCGCGACGCCGCGGCGCTCGAGGCGGCCGAGGGTGCTCAGCAGGGCATCCACCGAATCGATCGCGTCGACCTCGGCAAGCAGGGGGGCTAAAGGTTCCGCACCGAGCGCTTCGACGCGGTCAACATCCATGAAACTCGCGTACAGGTCGCCGACCTTCTTCTCGAGCGTGCCCGCCTCAGCGGACTGCGCCTGCTCGATGATCTCGCGCACGGCCTGCTCGGCCTCTTCGGCAAGAATCATGAACGAGCCGTAGCGCGCCTTGTCGGCAGGAATCGGTGTGCGGGCAACCCAGCGGCCATTCACGTGCCGGTAGAGATCGTCGTTGGGGCGAATGTCGGGGTCGAGTTCTGCGCGGTCGATGCCGCTGGCAAGCACGTCAGTCACGCGGGAGAGCCTAACCGCCCGGCCTGATCAGGGCATCCCTGCCGTTCAGCCGTCGCTGTCGTGCGGGGCGGATGCCCGCCGCGAGCCCGCCGCCGCCCCCACCAGCACGACGAGCGTGAGCGCCGCCAGCGCCCCGGTCGCTGCCGCGACCCCCCACAGGGCTCCGCCCACGCCCGCGAGTGGATACGCCACCGCGTACCACGCGTGCGACGTCGAGAAGCGCGCCGAGAACACCGCCGGGCGATCGGCGGTCGAGACGTCGCGGCGAATGAGGCGCGCGCTCGGGGTGCTGACGGCCGACGACGCAGCACCCAGCAGCATCCACAGCCCGCCGAGAGCGATGAGGCCCAAGCCCGGGCCCGCCTCAATGACAGCGACCACCGTCAAGATGACGACGATGGCGACCGCGCCGCCCGTCATGACGGCTCGATCGCTCACGCGCCGCAACAATGCCGGAAGTACAAGGGCAACCGCAATCGAGCCGACGCCAAAGAGGGCGAGAGCGATTCCAAGAGGCGTTGCGACGTCATCGACGCCGCCCTCAAATCGCAGCGCGATGACGACGGTGTTGACGAGCACGGTCGCGTACACCGCGGCAACCGCCGCGTCGAGCAGGGCCAAGAAGCGCGTCGACTCGATCGAGCCGATGAGCCGCACGCCGCGCACGAGCCGCGTGGTGAAAGGTTCACCCGTCACGGGGGTGCGCAACGCAAGCCGCGAGAGCAGCACGGCAACGAGCGATGCGGCGAAGCCAACGGCCGTAATCGCGAAGAGCCACGAGGTGGGAAGCAGGGTCACGAGCGCCGCCGCGAGCAACGGACTCACGAGCGACTCGAGGTCGTACGCCAGTCGCGAGAGTGACTGCGCCGCCGTGAAGTCGTTCTCGTCGGGCAAGACCTCAGGAATGGCCGCTTGGAAGGTCGGCGTGAACACGGCCGAGGCGGTTTGCAGCAGCACGATTGCCGCGTATAGCTGCCACTCCTCGGTCACGAACACGAGCGCGAGCGCCACGACAATGCGCGCGGCATCCGCCCCGACCAAGATGGCGCGGCTCGAGCGCCCCGCGAGCAACGCGGTGGCGATCGGTGAGATGACGACGTAGGTGGCAATGCGAATCGTGAGCGCGATGCTCAGCACGACCCCCGCGTCGTCACCCGCTATGCGCGCCGCGAGCAGGGCAATCGCAACGGTGAGGATGCCCGTGCCGAGCAACGAGGCCACTTGCGACGCAAAGAGCGCCGCGAACCGCCGATCGCGCAGCACGGCAAACATGAGCGGCTAGAGCCAGTCGCGCCGCTTGAACACGACGTAGAGCCCTACGCCGAGCAGCACCATGAGGCCCATCGCGAAGGGATACCCCCACACCCACTCGAGCTCGGGCATGTAGCGAAAGTTCATGCCGTAGACGGTGCCCACGAGAGTGGGAGCAAACAAGATCGCCGCCCACGAGGTGATGCGCTTGATCTGTTCGTTCTGCTCGACGCTCACCTCGGTCATGCGGCGCGTAATGAGTGTCGACTGCACCTGCAGGGCCTTATCGAGCAGGGTGCGAAACGCATCGGCGCGGTCGCCCGCGCGCGAGACGTGATCGAGCACGTCACCCAGCAAGTGTGTGAGATCACTGTCGACGCCATAGACCGGCCCGCCGCGCTGCAATGCCTCGACAATGCCGATGAGCGGTTGCACGGCACGCTGAAAACCGATGACCTCGCTCGAGAGGTCGTAGATGCGACGCGTGAGCACTTCGTGCTCCGCCTCACCAAAGAGTTCGTCTTCGATCTCATCGATGTCGTTCTCGAGCCCCGCGATAACGGGCTCGTACTCATCGACCACTTCGTCGAGCACGGCGTAGAGAATCGCCTCGGGCCCCTTAGCGAGCAGCTCGGGGTCGGCCTCGAGGCGGTCGCGCACGTGGGCGAGGTCGGGTGACTCGGCGTGGCGCACGGTAATCACAAACTGCGGCCCAACAAAGACGTGCAACTCGCCGAACTCGACCGTCTCGGTCTCGTCGATGTAGCGCGCAGTGCGCAGGGCGAGAAAAAGAGTGTTGCCATAGCGCTCGAGCTTCGAGCGTTGGTGCCCCTTGAGCGCATCGTCGACGGCGAGGTGGTGCAGGCCAAACTCGGTCGCCACCGAGTGGAGCTCGTCGCGCGTGGGGCGATAGAGGCCGATCCACGCGATGCCGCCCGTTTCGCGCGTGACGTCGTAGGTCTCGTCGAGCCCCACGACTCCGGGGCGCCGAAGACCCTCTACATAGACAGCGCTATCGACGACGGCCACGAGGGGCTCTCTCGATCGACACAGCCATGGCCGCTCCTTGCCTCGGTGCGGCGGTCAGCGCAACTGGCCGAACGCTTCGGCCTTCTTGATGGGGCCCGCGATGAGAATGGTATCTCCCGCCTCGATCACGGTGTCGGCATCCGCATTGCACCACTCTTTCGTGCCGCGCTGCACGGCCATGACGGTCACCCCATACTCACGCCGCAAGTCGGTGTCGCCGAGGCGGATGCCTTCAACAATGCGGTTGGGGGGCATCTTGACGATCGCGTAGTCGTCGTCGACCTCGATGTAGTCGAGTGCGGCGCCCCGCACGAGGTGTGCCACGCGGCGGCCCATTTCGTGTTCGGGGTAGATGACGTGCTTGACCCCCAGCTGCGACAGGATCTGCCCGTGCGCGTCGCTCACCGCTTTCGTCCACAAGTGCGGAATCTCCATGCGCAGCAGAATCGACGTGGTCAGGATGCTCGACTGAACGTCCGACCCAATGGCCACAATTACGCGGTCGAACTCGTGCACCGCGAGCTGCCGTAGCACCTCTTCGTTCGTCGTATCGGCACGCACCACCTGCGTGAGTCGCCCGTTGAGCGATTGCACAATGTCTTCGTCGGCGTCGATTCCGAGCACTTCGGTGCCCGTCTCCATGAGCTCGAGGGCGATCGCTCGACCAAACCGGCCGAGGCCAATGACGGCCACGGCGTCGGCTTCGGCGATGCGCGTCGCGCGATCGCGGCTAAAGAAGCGTTGATTACCCAATGACGGGCCTTTCTTTCGGAAGCTCGTAGAGCACCTTGCGTTGCCGCAGCACCAGGGCGGTGCCGAGCGTGAGCGGGCCGAGTCGGCCCAGGAACATGAGAATCATCAGAATGATCTGCCCGGCCGGAGGCAGACTCGCGGTGATCCCTGTACTGAGTCCCACGGTCGCGAAGGCCGAGATCACCTCGAAGAGCAGTACGTCGAGATCGAGGTGGGTCATCATCAACAGGGCGATCGTCGCGCTCATGACGGCGGCCATCGAGAGCAGCGTGATGGTGATGGCTTCGCGGTGCACGGCGCGCGACAGTCGCTTGCCGAAGATGTTGACGGCGCCCTCGCCCCGCAGCTCGGTGATGATAATGAAGAGCAGCACCGCGAACGTCGTGACCTTGATGCCGCCGGCGGTTCCGGCGGGCCCGCCGCCGATGAACATCAGAACATCGATGCCCAGCAGCGTCTCGGGTTCGAGTTGCCCAATGTCGACCGAGTTAAAGCCCGCCGTGCGGGCCTGCACCGAGTGGAAGAACGAGACGAGCACGCGGTCGATGGGCGACATCTCGCCGATCGTTGCGCCGTTGTTCCACTCGAAGAGGGCAATCATCGCCGTTCCGAGCACGAGCAGCAGCGCGGTCATGGCAAGCACGAGGTTGGTGTTCATCGTCCAGTGCAGCGGGCGACGCAATTCGCGCCGCAACTGCAACAAGACCGGGAAGCCGAGGCCGCCGAGAATGGTCGCGATGCACATCGGCAACACGATGATCGGGTCGGTGGCGAAGCCGATCATGTTGTCGCTGAAGGGGGCGAAGCCCGCGTTGTTGAACGACGAGATGGCGAGAAACACGCCGCGGCCAAACGCGGTCGGCAACTCAACGCCATACGAGAGCCAGAACTGCAGCGTGAGAATCATCGCGACGATGGCTTCGATCACGAGCGAGGTCAGAAGAATGCCGCGGGCGAGTCGTGAGGCATCGCCCGTCGTAACTGCGCGGTTTTCGGTGCCCGCGATCATGCGACCGCGCAGCGAGATCTTGCGCAGCAACGCCAGACCAATCAGTGACGCCACGAGCATGATGCCGAGGCCGCCGATTTGAATGAAAGCCACGATGACGGCGTGCCCAAAGGGTGACCACACGGTTGCGGTATCGACCACGATGTGGCCCGTCACGCAGACGGCTGACACGGCGGTAAACGCGGCTTCGAGAAACGTGACCTCGACACCCGGCGCGTGCGCGATCGGCAGCGACAGCAAAACGGTGCAGACGACGATAGCCGTGAAGAAGGCGATGACGACCGCCTGGGGCGGGCTCAACCGGAACTGTTTCTGCGAGCGTCTCTGGGGCGCCCTCGTAAGAGGCACCCGCAGACTCTAGTCCTTTGCCCGTCGAGCGCAAGTTGTCGCTGTGTGCCTGCCCGCCTCGCGCACGGTTCGCACTCGCGTTGCTCCCGGTCGACGTCGGGGCGGCTGTTAGCGTGGTGCAACTCGACGCGCGGCCCCAACGCGTGCGAGCATCCCCTCTCGAAAGGCCGTCGTGACCACCTCGAGCAGCACTCGCCCGTCGCTGTCGGCCTGGCGCATCGCCGTCTTCGTGGTCTTCGCCATCAACGGCCTGGCCATGGCGACCTGGTTCGCCCGCACTCCCGCGGTGCGCGACGCGCTCGACGTTCGCACCGACGAGTTCGGCTTTCTCATCATGGGAATGGCCGGCGGTTCGATCATCGGCCTCTTGGCCTCGTCGCACATCATCGCCCGCATCGGGTCACGCACGACGATTCTTGTGGCTCTTCTCACGAGCCTCGTCGCACTCGCAGTCATGGGCTTCGGTGCCGAAACCCTGCAGAGCTTCGGGGTCACCTTCGTCGCGCTCGCCTTTTTCGGAGCAGCCAACGGCATTACCGATGTGGCCCAAAACGTAGAAGGAGCCGGAGTCGAGCAAGCCCAGGGTCGCAGCATCATGCCCTGGTTCCACGCCTCCTGGAGCATCGGCACGATCACGGGCGCGGGCATTGCCGCCGGCGTGAGCGCGCTCGGCATTGGTGTCGACGTGCACGCCACGGTCATGGCAATCGTGCTCGGCATCGCAACCCTCGTTGTCGTGCGGTACCTGCCGAAAAACCGAGCGCTTCCTGGTCTCGACGATGATGGCGACGGGCCGGGCCGATCGACGTTCGGTGAACGCATGGGCATTTGGCGCGAGCCCCGCACCTTGCTAATCGGCCTCATCGTTCTCGGCATGGCCTTTGCCGAGGGTTCGGCGAACGACTGGCTCGCGCTCGCAATCGTTGACGACCGCGGCGCCGACGAAGCCACCGGCGCCCTGTCATTCACACTCTTCGCGATCGCCATGACAGCCGGCCGTATTGGTGGCGTGTGGGTGCTCGACCGCTTTGGTCGCGTGCCCGTATTGCGCGCATCGGCGGTGCTCGCCATGGCCGGTCTGGCGCTCCTGATCACGGTCGACTCTCCGATCGCCGCGGCTATCGGCATCGTCGCGTGGGGTCTCGGGGC
>CALRWH020000073.1:0-12248 GCA_943371805.1 Pseudomonas synxantha
ATGCGCGTGACCTCGGCGACGCGCTCGGCCAGCTCGCGCGCCTTCGCGTGAATCGCGTCGGGCACGTTCGCCGGAAACTCGCGCGGTGCGCTCATGAAGCCCGCCTCGGCTCCGGCACCACCCGCGAGGTACTTCTCGGCGTACGAGTAGAGCGCACTGCCCGCGTCGCCTCGTAGCGGCTTTTCGAGCGGCGTGATCTCGAGCGAGGGGTAGGTGCGAAAGGCGATGTTGAGGTCGACGAGCTCGGGGCGGTACGGCTCAACGACCGCGCCCGTGCGCAAGTGAACGCTCGTGGCGGCGAGCGCGCGCGCCGCATCCACATCGTCGGCGATTTCGATGCCGATCGACGAGCCACCAAAGCGCGGCTTCACGATGTAGGGGCCCGCGAAGCTCGGCTCGACGATCGTCGACACGGCTTCGCGCGGCAGCGAGGGAATGCCCGCCGCGTGCATGAGGCCCCCGAACGCGAGCTTGTCCATACCGACGGCGCCCGCAAAGAGCGTGGAGCCCGTCGAGGGGATGCCCATGAGCGAGAACACCGCAGCGGCACCGCCGCCCTCGCCCACGCCACCATGCAGGCACAGCAGAGCCGCCTCGATCTCGAGGCGTTCGGCGCCAAACTTCTTGCGGCGGTACAGGCCCGGCTCGCCCGAGACGCGCGCTTCGAGAACGACCGAGTCACGCGGAGCACCCTCGAGGTAATCTTTCGCCTCGGTCGCATCAGGAACGCGGTACCACTCCCCCGTCGGCGACCAGTAGATCGGCACGACGCTGTGGCCCGCGGCGGTCAGCACGCGCTCGGCCTGGAGGCCCGTCAGAATCGAGATCTCGTGCTCGGGGCTCGGCCCGCCGAAGACGACGGCCCAGGGGGCAGTACCAGCCATGATTCCCTCACGTGATCGAGTGCCGCGGCGGTCAGCCCTGAACGGTTCAGCTCTGCCCGGGGCGGCCGATCAGGGGTAGTGGTCGGGCAGATCGTTCTCGTAGAGGATAACGCCCCGGTCACCCGCGGCTTCGACCGCGCGCGCCACGGCAGCGTCGCGCAGATCGACGGGAATCGCGCCGGGGGCACCCGTAGCAGCCGCGCTGGCATAGCCCGCGAGTAACGCCGCGCGGTTCGTGCGCGCGACCGCGAAGAGCAATCCGCCCGCCGCCGCAATGGCCGCACCAAAAGCGTGGTTGCGCTCTGCTTGCACGGGTCCGAGCTCAACCATGCCGGGCGTGACGACCACGAGCGGGCCTCCGCGTTCGGCGGCGAGGGATGCCGCGCCCTCGAGGGCGCGGAGCGCCCCCACCGGATTCGAGTTGTAGGTGTCGTCGATCACGAGTGCACCACTCGGAGCCTGCTGCACTTCAGCGCGATGTTGCGAGCCCGGAAGGTCGGCAAGGCGGGCCGCGATCGTGGCGACGGGAACATCCGCCGCGAGGGCGATCGCCGCCGCGACCGCCACGTTGACCGCGTGGCCCGTGTTCGAGACGGTCACGGCCACAGGCTCGGCGCCGCGACCGATGACGAGGCTGCTCGGCTCGCCCTTATCGCCCGGGGTCAGCACGACATCGGCAACGCCTCCCGCGACACAACTCACGGTGACAACGCGCTTGCCCTGCGCCGCGCACTGCTCGGCGAGGGCCTCGAGACGCGGGTCATCGATGGGCAACACGACCGTGCCGGCGCGCTCGGTGATCTCGGCCTTGGCGTTGAAGATGACGTCGGTCGAGCCCATGCGCTGCAAGTGCGCTTCACCGATGACCGTGATGGCCGCGATGTCGGGCGGAAAGTAGGTCGACAGTTCGCGAATCTCGCCGGGGCCGAAGATGCCCATCTCGGCGACGAATACCTCGGTGCCCGGAACGAGCTTGTCGTTGACCGCTCGCGAGAGCCCGAGGCGGTTATTGAAGGATGCGGGGCTCGCGACGGTCGTGAACGTCGCGCTCAGCAAGTGGGCCACATAGTTCTTCGTGCTCGTCTTGCCGTACGAACCGGTGATGGCGATGACGCGCGGGCGCACTTGAGCGAGTCGCTTCTGCGCCGCCACGACAAACTTCTTCGAGCCGGCCTTCTCGATCGGCGCGGTGATCGCGAGCGCCAGATCGCTCAGCGGTGCGCTCAGCAGCAGCGTCAGGGCAACACCGGCAGGGCCGATGAGAGCCAACAGCCCCAGCCCGATCACCAGGTGCAGCGCAATCCAGACCACGAGCAGTCGCTTGACCCGGCTGGTCATCGCGAGCTTTGCCGAGCGCCCTCGCATCGGCAAGCCCACGGGAAAGCTGGCGAGCAACACCACCGCAAACGCCGTCAGTGCGGCGCACAGCACGTGCCCTGACGTGGCGTCGTCACCGGGCACCACAATGGGCACCAAGAGGGCCGCCGCCGTGCTGGCTGCCGCCGTCAGAAACACCACGAGCGAAACGACCTCTGTCTGCACCCACAGTTGCGCCATGCGCGAGACAGAGCCCGGCACGTAGTGCTCGCGTTGCGCCACGCGCACCCACCGCGCCGCGATGGGCACGGCCGCGGCAGCGCCCAGGATCGCGATGGCAATGAGTACGAGAAGGGGATCGATCGTCATGCGGGGCCCTCCTGCCCATGCGCGGCGAGCATGCCGAGCAGTTCTTCACGCACCGCGAGCTCGAGGTCGCCTGCGAGCAAGTGGGCGGTGCCGGGCACCACACGGAAGGGTGATCCGGCGCGCTCAGCCGCGACCCGACCCGCGTCGGTCGGCGCCGCCGTGTCGTGCTCACCCCACACGAACTGCAGGGGCACCGTGCTCGCGGCGAGCGCCGCGAGGTCGTCGTCGTATGACTCGTTGACGACGCGCACCAAGATGCTGCGCAACACTCCCTGGGCGGCGCGGTAGTCGGCCGAGCCGCGCTGGTTGCGCAGGGCATCCATGCGCGCATCGCTCACGAGGCCCCGACGGTTGGCCCAGCGCGCCAGCCGATAGCTGAGGGGCGGGGCCGCGGGAGCCTGCAGCTTCACGAGAGGAACACCCGTGAGCACGAGGCCCGACACGAGCTCTGGGCGGCGAGCAGTCATGCGCACGGCAACGCGGCCACCGAACGAGTGACCCACCATGATGACGGGCGCAAACGCGGCAATCGCCTCGGCCACGAGGTCGGCATAGTCGTCGGTACCCCACGCGGTCTCGGGAGCCGGCGCCGGACCAAAGCCAGGCAAGTGGATGCTGACGGCATCGAGCCCCGACAGAATCGTCGCGAAGTCGGTGCCGTCGCGCCCCCAGCCGTGCAGAGCAACAACCCGCGGTGGGGTCGACCCGTGCTTCTCGGCCAGAACGCGGCCGCCGGCAAGGGAGGTGATCACGAGAACCAGCCTACCGAGCAGGGGTGCACTACTCCGCCTGCGGCTCGGCTGTGCCTACTACTCGGCCTGCGGCTCGTCTGAGTCCGTGGCGAGGTGCGGAGCGAGCTCGCGCGGGTCGAGGGTGCCTTCGAGCACGCGGGCCACTTGCGCCACGATCGGCATCGACACGCCTCGCGTCTCGGCGAGTTCGAGAATGGGACCGACCGACGCCAGACCTTCGGCCGTCTGATTCATCTGAGCGATGACCTGCTCGAAGCCGTAGCCCTGGCCCAAGAGGCGGCCAGCGGTGTTGTTGCGCGAGAGCGGTGATTCACACGTGGCGATGAGGTCGCCGAGACCCGCGAGGCCAATCATGGTTTCGGGCCGCGCGCCGTAGGCCACGGCAAAAGCGCTGAGCTCTACGAGGCCGCGCGTGATGATCGAGGCCTTCGTGTTCTCGCCGTAACCCACACCGTCGGCAATGCCCACGGCGACCGCGATGAGGTTCTTGAGTACGCCGCCAAACTCGGTGCCGATGACATCGGTATTCACGAACGAGCGAAAGTAGTCGTTCGACGACACGGTCGCGACAGCCACCGCCGTGTCGTGGCTCGCGCTCGCCACGACCGCCGCAGTGGGCTCGCGCTTGGCGATCTCGAGCGCGAGGTTGGGGCCGCTCACGACGGCGATGCGCTCGCGATCAACGCCCAGTTCTTGCTCGATGACTTCGCTCATGCGCAAGCCTGTTCCGCGCTCGACGCCCTTCATGAGGCTCACAACGGGAACCTCGGGCGGCAAGATGTCGCGAATCGACGCGAGATTGCTGCGTAGGGTTTGGCTCGGCACCGAAAGGTAGACCTGCTCGGCACCCGCGAGCACATGCTCGAGCGAATCGTGACCGCGCAGATTGCGCGGCAGGTTGATGCCCGGCAGATAGCCCGAGTTGCGGTGCGTCTCGGTGATCTCGTGAGCGACCTCACGGCGCCGTGCCCAGATGAGCACGTCAGCGCCACCATCGGCGAGCACCTTGGCAAACGTGGTGCCCCACGACCCCGCGCCAAGAACGGCGACGCGCTTCGCCGTGAGGTCAGCATCCGGTGAAGGCAAACGCACTGCTTCCGTGAGCGACGGATGCTCGCTCACAGTCGACCCGTCTCGCTCTGGCCGTGGTCGGCCGGGTTCCAGCGCTCGGCCGGCGGTGTTTCACCCCGCAAGTCGCCCAGCAAAGCGGCAATGGCCGCCATCACGCGATCAGTGCCCTCGGCGAGAGTCGCTTGGTCGAGCGGTCGACCAGCGAGATCGCTCAGGTCGACCGGGTCACCGATCTTGCAGGTCACCGTCTTGCGCGGAAAAAAGCTGATCTTCTTCGAGTAGCGCGCCATGATGTGCTGCGTGCCCCAGTGAGCGGCCGGAATGATCGGCACTCCGACTTGCAGCGCCATGCGCACGGCACCGGTCTTGCCCCGCATGGGCCAGAGGTCAGGGTCGCGCGTGAGGCTGCCCTCGGGGTAGATGATCACGGCGAGCTCGTTATCGACGAGCTGCTGGGCGGCCTTGAGCGGGGCATCCAGCCGCCCGCGCCCCTCGCGCTCGACGGGAATCTGCCCTGACCAACGCAGCACGGCACCCAGTACGGGGTTCTTGAACACGCTCGCCTTGGCCAAGAACCGAGGTACGCGCCCGAGCTTCCACATGAAGCGCCCCATGATGACGGGGTCAATCTCACTGAAGTGGTTCGGAGCGAGGATGAACGCTCCGGTCTTGGGCAGTTTGTGACCGTCGATCACCGGGTAGCGCGCCATGAGCGTCAAGATCGGCAAGAGGGTGGCCGCGATCAGATGCCAGCCCAACGTCTTCTCGGGTCGGCGCTTCGGCGTCTTCGCAGTTTCAGGCACGGCTAAAGGGTAGTGCGTGAGGCGCCTCAGACCAGTTCAAAGTCGGCGCCGAGTGCCGTGAGCTTGTCGATGAAGAGTTCGTAGCCGCGGCTGATGATGCCCACGTTGCTGATCGTCGACGTACCGGTGGCCGCGAGGCCCGCGATGAGGTGGCTGAACCCGCCGCGCAAGTCGGGAACGCGAACGGATGCGCCGTGCAACGGCGTTGGCCCCGTCACGACAGCGGCTTGCTCGAGCGGGCGGCGCGGCACGCGGCGCGTGATCGACGCGAGGCCCGACTGGTGCACCACGATGTGGGCACCCATTTCGTTGAGCGCCTCGGTGAACCCGAAACGGTTCTCGTAGACGGTCTCGTGCACGACCGACTCACCCTCGGCCTGCGTGAGCGCAACAATGAGCGGCTGTTGCCAGTCGGTCATGAAGCCCGGGTGCACGTCGGTCTCGATCATGACGGGCTTGAGCGGTGTGCCGGGGTGCCAGAAGCGAATGCCGTCTTCGAGCACCTCGAACTCGCCGCCGACCTTGCGGTAGACGTTGAGGAACGTCATGAGCTCTTGCTGCTTGGCCCCACCGACGGTGATGTCGCCCTTCGTGGCGAGCGCCGCGGCCGCCCAACTCGCCACCTCGTTGCGGTCGAAGATCGCGGTGTGCTGATAGCCCCGCAGCTTCTCGACACCCTCGATGACGATGACGCGGTTGGGCTCGACGGAGATGATCGCGCCCATCTTCTGCAGAATCGCGATGAGATCCATGATCTCGGGTTCAATAGCGGCGTTCTTGAGCTCGGTCGTGCCTTCGGCGCGTACGGCGGTAAGAAGAACTTGCTCCGTGGCGCCCACGCTCGGAAACGGCAGCTCGATCAGCGCGCCCTTGAGCTTGTGGGGGGCCGTGAGGTGGATGCCCTCGTGCCGCTTATCGACGATCGCCCCGAAAGCGCGCAAAGCGTTGAGGTGAAAGTCAATGGGCCGGTCGCCGATACGGCACCCACCGAGGTCAGGAATGAACGCCTCGCCGAGCTGGTGCAGCAGCGGCCCGCAGAACAGAATCGGAATGCGGCTCGACCCGGCGTGGGCATCGATCTCGGCGAAGTGGGCGCTCACAACATTGCTCGGGTCGAGGCGGAGCACTCCGGGTGCTTCTGTCGTGATCTCGACCCCGTGTGCGCGCAAGAGCCCGCTCACGACGTGCACGTCGCTGATCTCGGGCACGCCCTTGAGCACACTCGGCCCCTCGGCGAGCAACGATGCCACCATCGCCTTCGTCACGAGGTTCTTGGCCCCGCGAACCTCGACGCGACCGTGCAGCGGCTTGCCGCCGTGGATGACGATCGTGTCAGACGTGAGGCCAACGCGCGCGGCGGCCTTTTGCGAGTCTTTCGAGAGCGAATTCATGTGACCTCAGGTGGTGGTATCGGTCGACCCTCAGCGGGCGGGAAGGGTCGTGGGGCGCCAGCTTTCCCGGCGCGCTTCAAAGTCGGTGATCGCTTGCTCATCGCGCAAGGTCAGGCCAATGTCATCGAGGCCTTCGAGCAAGCGCCAGCGCGTGTAGTCGTCAATCTCGAACGGCACGGTGATATTCCCCACCGTCACCGTGCGCTCGACGAGGTCGACCGTGGCCTGCATGCCCGGATTGGCTTCGAGCTCGGCCCAGAGGGTTTCGACCGTCGCTTCGTCGACGACACCGACGAGCAAACCCTGCTTGCCGGCGTTGCCGCGAAAAATGTCGGCGAACTTGGGGCTGATGACCGCGGCGAAGCCGAAGTCGCGCAACGCCCACACGGCGTGCTCGCGGCTCGATCCGGTACCGAAGTCGGGGCCGGCGATGAGGATGCGCGGGTTGGCGTATTCGGGCCGGTTGAGAATGAATTCGGGGTCTTGCCGCCACGCCGAGAAGAGCGCGTCGTCGTAGCCCGTTTTCGTCACTCGCTTAAGAAACACCGCGGGGATGATCTGATCGGTGTCGACGTTGCTGCGGCGGAACGGAACGGCGACACCCGTGATCGTGCTGACCTTTTCCATGATCTAGACCGTCGCCCCTTCGATCGTCGAGAAGCGTGGGTCAACCTCAATACCGTCGGCAATGAGGTCGCTCACGCTCGAGAGCGTTCCGCGAATCGCCGTCGATGCGGCGACGAGCGGCGACACGAGGTGCGTTCGCCCGCCCTTGCCTTGCCGGCCTTCGAAGTTGCGGTTGCTCGTCGACGCGCAGCGCTGACCGGGCTGCAGCTGGTCGGGGTTCATGCCCAAGCACATCGAGCATCCGGCAAAGCGCCACTCGGCACCGAAGGCTTCGACGATCTTGTCGATGCCCTCCGCCTCGGCCTCGAGCCGTACGCGAGCCGAGCCGGGCACGACGATGACGTCAACGCCCTCAGCCTTCTTCTGGCCCTTGATGATCGAGGCGAACGCGCGCAAGTCGTCGAGCCGACTGTTGGTGCATGAGCCCATGAACACCACGTCGACCGGAATCTGCTTCATGGGCGTGCCGGGCTGCAGGTCCATGTACTCGAGCGCGCGCTCAGCGGCAGCGCGCTCGTTCGCGTCGATGATCGTCGAGGGGTCGGGCACGGTCTGGCTCAGCGAAATGCCCTGGCCGGGGTTCGTGCCCCAGGTGACGAAAGGCTCGAGCTCGTTGGCGTCAAGAAACACCTCGGCGTCGAAGACAGCGTCGGCGTCGGTCGCAAGGGTGTTCCAATAGGCCACGGCCGCATCCCAGTCGGCGCCCTGCGGCGCGTGCGGCCGACCCTGCAGATAGGCGTAGGTCGTCTCGTCGGGGGCGACCATTCCGGCGCGCGCACCCGCCTCGATCGACATGTTGCAGATCGTCATGCGGCCATCCATCGACAGCGAACGGATGGCCGAGCCACGGTATTCGAGCACATAGCCCTGGCCGCCGCCCGTGCCGATCTTGGCGATGACCGCGAGAATGATGTCTTTCGCCGTCACGCCCGGCTTGAGCTCGCCTTCGACGGTGATGGCCATGGTCTTGAACGGCTGCAGCGGCAGCGTCTGCGTCGCGAGTACGTGCTCGACCTCGCTCGTGCCGATGCCGAAAGCCATGGCGCCGAACGCGCCGTGCGTGCTCGTGTGCGAGTCGCCGCACACAACCGTGATGCCCGGCTGGGTCAGCCCGAGCTGGGGGCCGACGACGTGCACGATGCCCTGCTCGATGTCGCCGAGCGAGTGCAGGCGAACGCCAAACTCGGCACAGTTCGCGCGCAACGTTTCGATCTGAATGCGGCTCGTCGGCTCAGCGATGGGCTTGTCGATTGCGAGCGTCGGCGTGTTGTGGTCTTCGGTTGCGATCGTGAGGTCGGGGCGGCGAACCGGTCGGCCCGCCATCCGCAGACCGTCGAAGGCTTGCGGGCTCGTCACCTCGTGCACGAGGTGCAGGTCGATGTAGAGCAGATCGGGCTCGCCGTTCTCGCCCTTGGCGACGAGATGGGCATCCCAGACCTTCTCGGCCAGGGTGCGGGGGCGGTGTTCTGACGTCTTGTTCATGCTGGGGAAATCACCCTTCTAACAAGGAATGCGAAGCGGCCGCGCCAGTACTCCGCGACGAGGATGCGACCTGGGGTGATCAGGACTCGTCGCGGCGACGAAGAAGAAGCCGCGTCTTGTGCCGCATAGCGTTCAGGCTATCACTGGGCGGCAGGCGGCCCCGAAGGCACCTGCTCGTCATCGTCGGCCGGCGCCGCGAGGGCGGTCGGGAGGTATCGCTGCTCGATGCGCAACTTGATGAGGCTCGCACCGACTGCGATGGCCATCGCGCCGATGATGACGCCGAGTGAGGTCCAGGTGTCGATGTCGGGCACCCACTCGATGTGCTGGCCGCCGTTGATGAACGGCAGCTCATTTTCGTGCATCGCGTGAAAGACGAGCTTGACGCCGATGAAGGCGAGGATGAACGCGATGCCGTACTTGAGGTACTCGAGCTTGTCGACGAGGTGACCCAGCAAGAAGTAGAGCTGGCGCAACCCCATGAGGGCGAACACGTTGGCCGTAAAGACGATGAACGGGCTTTGCGTGATGCCAAAGATGGCGGGAATCGAGTCGAGCGCAAAGATCAGGTCGGTCGTGCCGATCGCGATGAGCACGATGAGCAGAGGCGTGAACACCCGCTTGCCGTCGACCACGGTGCGAATCTTCATGCCGTGGTAGTCGTCCGTGATGGCGATGCGCTTGCGCAAGAAGCGAATGAGCGCGTTCTCGCGCGCCTCGTCGTCTTCGCGACCCGAGAAGGCCTGCTGCGCCGCCGTGATGAGCAAGAACAGACCAAAGATGTAGAAGATCCAGCTGAAGTTTTCGATGAGCGTGGCGCCCAGCACAATGAAAATGCCACGGAACAGCAAGGCCAGAATGATGCCGATCATGAGCACCTCTTGTTGCATCTTCTTGGGCACCGCGAACTGAGCCATGATGATGACGAAAACGAAGAGGTTGTCGATCGACAGGCTGTACTCGGTTAGCCATCCGGCAACAAACTCACCACCCGCGTCAGGGCCCGCCACGGCGAACATGAGGCCCGCGAAGACGAGCGCGAGTGCAACGTAGAAGCCCACCCACAGTGCGGACTCTTTAGGGCTCGGAACGTGCGGTCGACGCACGACAAGCAGCAGGTCAGCGATGAGGATCAGGCTGAGCACAATGAGCGAGGTGATTTCGAACCACGCGGGAATAACGAAGTCGCTCACAACGGCCTTTCAGTGGAGGGGTCAGCGGGCCAGCCTACTCCCCGCCGCGGCCGTGCCCGTTCGGCGTCAGTCTTTCTCGATCGTGAGAGTCCAGGTGACGTCGCCTTGCTCACCCTCGAGATCAATCGTCGTCGTGTCACGCGTAGACGGCCCCGTGAGAGAAGCGGGCCCGCTCTCGAAAGCGATCGCGATCGCGATTTGGCCGTTCTCCACGGTCCAGCGGTCAGAGTCATCGTCGTAGACGCCATCGTTGAAGGTCAGGCCGATTCCGCCGCCCTGCTGAAACTCAATGCCCCACTCGTCGCCGTCGGAGTCGGTGCCCGACCACGTGGTACCGACCAGCTCTTCGCCCGTGGAGGGGTTGAGCACCTCAGAGATCTGCGCGCACCCTGCGGTGCCCACGACAAGAGCAAGAGCGAGCGAAGCAGTGGCGAGAGCGCGCAGTCGAGTCATGCCTCAAGCGTAGTCACGCTCGCGAAGCAACGCTTCGCGCGTTAACCAACGAAACCGCCCAGAAGAGTCTGGGCGGTCTCGGTTGTGACCCCAGCGGGATTCGAACCCGCGTTACCGCCGTGAGAGGGCGGCGTACTAGGCCGCTATACGATGGGGCCGCGTTCGCAACCACACGAGTATGCCACAGCGCGCACACCCCGGCAAAACGAGGGCAGGGGCACGCGGGCAGGCGTCGGCCGGGGGTTAGGCGAGCACGCGCAGGGCGCCCGCATCCATCGTGATGTCAACCGGCAGCGGCGCGATGCGCTCGCCATCGGCGTAGGCCACGACCCCGGCGGCCTCGATGCGCACCGATGACGCGCGGTGTACGACGACACGGGGGTCGGTGATGTGGGTGCCGGCGAACACGCGCGGGTAGATGCGCAAGAACGCGAGGCGGCCGAGCGGGCGCACGAGCACGACGTCAAAGAGTCCGTCATCGAGCTGGGCGTCGGGGGCGACCTTCATTCCGCCGCCGAACGAGAGGTTGTTGGCGACCGCGACGAGCAAGGCGCGCTCTCGATGCACGACGCCATCAAGCGTGAGCGTGTACTCAATCGGGCGCAGCTTGGCCAATTCGACGAGCAAGGCGATCGTGTAGCGGCTGCGACCCCGCGGGCGGCGCATGCGGTTGGCACGCTCATTGACGAGAGCGTCGAAACCCGCCGACAGGATGCACGCAAAGCGAGCCCGCCCCTCAGCGAAGCCAATCGCGCCGGCGTCAATGACTCGAGGCGGCCGCTGCAGGGCGTCAACGAGCGACTCGATCGCCGCTTCGGTGTCGCCGATGGGAATGCCCAGGCCGCGGGCCATGTCATTGCCCGTGCCGCTCGGCACGAGGCCGAGAGGAACGCGCGAACCCTCGAGCGCAAGCACGCCGAGGTTGATCATGCCGTCGCCGCCGACGACGACGAGGGCGTCGGGCTTTGACCGCACAGCCTCGCGCGTGGCGTCGAGCAGTTGAGCAAAGTCAGGCTCGATGAGGCTCGTGACGTCGTGACCCAGCCCTCGAAGGGTGGTGACCACAGCGGGGCCGACGTCGCGGCCGCGGCCGAACGAGGCATTGGGGTTGATGGCGACGACGATGCGTTTCGACGACGATGTCATGGGCTGATTATGACCGGGTTTCAGGTGCCGCGGTTCTGCTGCAGTTCGTACACCGCAATCAGTTCAGCCATCGCCTTCTCGCGCTCGTCTCCCCCGGCCTCGAACATGTCGGTCACGTGCGTGCGCAAGTGGTTTTCAACGAGCAGCTTGTTGAGGCTGCGCAAGCTCTTCTGCACCGCGAGAGACTGCGTGATGATGTCGACGCAATACTCGTCGGCCTCGATCATCTTCTCGATGCCGCGCAGTTGGCCCTGCAAAATGCGAGAGCGATGCAAGGCCCGCTTCTTGATGTCGTCGATCATGCAGCAAAAATACCCCCCGGGGGTATTTTGGTCAAGAACACGGCGCGTGGTCGCTGACTACAGTGTGCCCATGATCATCACGAAGCGCGAACACGCCTGCCTGGTCGTTGAGCACGCGGGCTCAACGCTCGTGATCGACCCCGGCAGCTTCACAGCGCCATTCGCCGTCGAGGCTCTCGCCGCGATCGTGGTCACGCACGAGCACGGCGACCACGTGACGCGCGAGCACCTTGATCGGCTGCTCGCCGCGGCGCCCGGAGCCGTTGAACTGTTCGCCCCCGCCGGAGTCGCCGCCGCGCATCCCGATTACCACTGGCAGATCGTCGGCGCCGGAGACTCCCGCGCCGCCGGGCCGTTCTCGCTCGTGTTCTCGGGAGGACAGCACGCCGAGATTCATCGCTCGATTCCGCTCGTCGACAACGTCGGCGTCTTCGTCAACGAGACGCTTTACTACCCCG
>CALRWH020000074.1:0-12076 GCA_943371805.1 Pseudomonas synxantha
CGCGTGTTCGTGAGCACGGCATCCCGATCGGCATAGTCGCCCGGTTCGTCGAGGTCGGCGGGTTCGCTATCGAAGTAGCCGAAGCGCGGGCTCGGAAACCGCGACGGGCCGCCGTCGAGCAGTGCCGTCGGTTCGTCAGCCCCTGGGTCGTCAAAGACGAATGCTGACGGATGCCCGTCGGCAAAGTACAGCCGCCCGCCCGGCTTGAGAAACCAGGCGATGATGCGCGCCCACTCGTCGACGTCGGGCAACCAGCCGATCGTGCCCCACGTCGTGTAGACGACGTCGAAGCCCTCGGGGTCGGGTAGCGCGTGCCGGGCGTCGTAGAGGTCGGCGCAGATGAAGCGGCTGCGGTCGTCGAGCCCGAGCTCAGTGGCGAGCTCGCGAGCCTGGCGCACCGCCGCCATCGAAAAGTCGAGCCCCACGACCGTGGCCCCGCGTTGCGCGAGCACAAGCGTGTCGGCGCCGAAGTGGCACTGCAGGTGCAGCACGCGCAGGCCGTGCCACCCGTCGGGCGCGATGCGTGGCAGCTCAGACTCTTCGATCGGGTAGAGCCGGCCCTCCCCCGCGCGCAGCGGAGCAAGGTCGTAGAAGTCGCTCGCAACGTGCACGGGCACCTTTTCGTCCCAGTGGGCCCGGTTAAGCCGGGCCCACTCGGGAAGATCAGACTGCCCCACGCGCGCCTTCCGCTTAGTCGCTCAGTGCGAGAGCCCGCTCGATCGCCTCTTGCAGGCGCTCGTCAGCCTCGGCCGCGGCCACAAGGTCGTTGGCCGCATAGGCCGCCTCGCGGTCGAGCAGAGCCTGGCGAGCGTCTTGCAACGCCTGCGCAAGCGCAGCGGAGATCTCGACGCCCGGTTCAGTGGGGTCGGTGGGCTCAGTCGGGTCGGTCGGCTCCGTGGGCTCGGTCGGGTCGGTCGGGTCTACCCCGCCGTCACCGGCGTTGGCGCCTGAGTCTCCGCCGAAGAGCGAGTCGAGCGCCTCGTCGAGAGTGTCTTCGAAGGCAATCGAGTCACCGAAGGCCACGAGCACCTTGCGCAGCAACGGGAAGCTCGTCTCACCCGTCGACCGCACATAGACGGGCTGCACGTAGAGGAAGCCACCACCGATGGGCAGCGTCAGCAGGTTGCCGCGCAGCACTTCGGTTTCGCCGCGCTCAAGCAGAGCGAGCTGGTTGGCCACCTCGGGGTCGGAGCTGAACTGGTTCTGCACCTGGCCCGGGCCCGGAATCGTCTGCGAGGGCAGCGTCAGCAGCGTGAGCTTGCCGTAGTCCTCGCCCGGATCAGCGTTGGCGGCGAGGTAGCCCGTGAGCACGTTGCGCTCGTTTTCACTCGCGGTGCGCGGGATGAAGGTCGAGTAGAGCGTGAAGCCCGGTGCGTCAGCGCCCGGCACCTGCATGGTCAGGTAGTAGGGCGGCTGCAGCGTGGGGGCTGCGGCGAGCGACGTCGGGTCGTTGGGCGTGCGCCACTCGTCATCGGTCGAGAAGAACGAGCCCGGGTCGGTCACGTGGTACGCACCCAAAATGTTGCGCTGAACCTTGAACAGGTCAGCCGGGTAGCGCACGTGCGAGAGCAACTGCTCGCTCATCTCGCCCGCGTCAACGAGGGTGTTCGGGAACACCTTCTGCCACGTCTGCAGAATCGGGTCTTCGGTGTCCCACGCGTAGAGCGTGACCGAGCCGTCATAGGCGTCGACCGTGGCCTTGACCGAGTTACGGATGTAGTTGATCTGGTCGAGCGGAAAGGCCGGTGCCGGCGTGTAGGTGTCGGCAATGGCTTCGCTGAGCGCAACGGTCGTCGAGTAGGGGTAGCTCGCCGTCGTCGTGTAGCCATCGACAATCCAGACGATACGACCGTCAACGATGGCCGGGTAGGGGTCAGAGTCGAGCGTCAGGTACGGAGCCGCCTTCTGAACGCGGTCGAGCGGATTGCGTTCGTAGAGAATCTGCGACTCATCGGTCACGGCCTCAGAGAGGAAGATCTGCTCTGACTGGAACTTGATCGAGTAGAGCAGCCGCTTGAACACGTTGTCGAGCGCCGGGCCACCGTTACCCGTGAAGGTGTACGTGGCATTTCCCTCTTGCTCTTCGCTGCCCTCCGAGGGGAAGTCGAGCTCGAGGTTGTCGCCACCGCCGACGATCGAGTAGGTGGGCGAGAACTCGCCGAAGTACACGCGCGGCTCGTATTCGCCGAGCTCGTCCGTGAGCGAACCCGCTGCCGGGATGCCGCCCTCGAGAAACTGCGGGCGGCCATCGTCGGTGCGCTGGTTGCCGTAGGCCGCCACCACGCCATAGCCGTGCGTGAAGACGATCGTGTTGTTGTACCAGTTCTGCGAGGTCTGACCGGCGGGGTTAAGCTCGCGCAGCGAAATGACAGTGTCTTGCGTGCGGCCGTCGATCTCGTAACGGCCCACGTCGAGAAACTCGGGGAACTGGTAGTACTGCCGGAACTGCTCAAGCTGTGCGAAGGCGTCGGTCACGAGAGCCGGGTCGATGATGCGGATGTTCGCGGTGGTTTCGGCATCCTCGCGAAGCGCCCCCTGCTCAGCGTCAGTAACCGCGTCGTAGGAGATCTCTTCGATGCCTGACACGTTATAGGCGTCTCGAGTGGCTTGGATATTGCGTTCGATGAACGGCGCCTCAAACTCACGCGCGTTGGGCTCGACCTGGAAGCGCTGCACGATCCACGGGTAGACGCTGCCGATGAGCAGGCCGCTGATGAGCAGCAGCGAGGTGCCAACGATCGGCAGACGCCAGCGACCGATGACCGCGGTGATGACGAAGAGCGCGGCGACGAGCAAAGCGATGCCCGCGAGAATGCCGCGGCTCGGAATCGTCGAGTTGACCTCGGTGAAGCCCGCGCCGATCGCGAGGAAGCCGTCGCTCGGTTGAATGACGGTGGCGTACTGGTCGAACCAGATGCTCACGCCCTGCAGGGCGATGTAGAGCGCCGCGGTGAGGGCAAGCTGGATGCGCGCGGTGCGCGAGATGCGAATCTCACGGCCGTTGACGCTAATGGCGCCGTAGAGGTAGCTCGTGGCCGCGGCGGCGATGCCGGCGAGCAGCACGACCGCCGAGGCGAACGCAATGATGCCCCGCCAGAACGGCAGCTCATACACGAAGAACGAGATGTCGAGCCCGAACTGCGGGTCGAGCTGGCCGAACTCGGTGCGGTTCCACCACTGCAGCACCATTTGCCACTGACCCGCGGCCGTGACACCGGCGAAGAGGCCCAGCACGGCCGGGATGCCGAGCATCGCCACACGGCGCAGCGGCTCAACGACCTCTTGGTAGCGGTCGAGCTGCGAGTTGAGCTTCGCGTACATCGGGCGCGCCCGGTAAGCGATCTGCAGGCTGGCCCACACGGGCACAAACATCGCGATGAACCCGACGAGGAACATGGCTCCCGTGGCGATCCACTGCGTGGTCAGCACGTTCAAGAAGCCCAACTGGTCGAACCAGAGGATGTCGGTGTAGACGTTCGCGAAGACGAAAAACAGCACGACCAGCACACCGACAACGGCGGCACTGATCGCGAGAGTCGCGCGGGAACGGTTAGCGGGCGGCGTTGCGGTGGACGTCACGAGGAGGCTCCCAGAGTCGGCGGGCGTTCCCGCCCAGACTACTGGGGCGACCCTTGGAAGTGGCCTGGTTCTTGAGGGCTGTTCGCCGTCAGCGTTCGCAACGAGCGAGCTCGCTCAGATCGCCGTCGTCGGCGATCGTCTGCAGCACACCGATGGCCTCGTCGAGGGTCGCCACGGCAAACACTTCGAGATCACCGGGCACGTTGCCCACGACCTCATTGCAGTTGTCGATGGGGGCCAAGAACCAGTCGGCCCCGGCATCCACTGCTCCATACATCTTCTGCACGATCCCGCCGATCGGGCCGACGGTTCCGTCGGCGGCGATCGTGCCGGTTCCCGCCACGTCGGCGCCTCCGGCCAGCGAGTCGGGAGTGAGCTTGTCGATGATGCCGAGGGCAAACATCATTCCCGCGCTCGGGCCACCCACGTTCTGCAGCTCGATATTCACCTCGAATGGAAAAACGTATTCGCCCGCGATGAGCACGCCGATGACGGGCACGCGCTCCTCGCCCTCGCTGAGCTCGGGCGTGACGAGCACCGTGCGTTCCGCACCCGCGCGCTCGATGTCGATCGACACCGGGTCGGCGGTGCCGTTGGCGGCGATCGCGGCGCGCAGCGCCGTGACATCCCGAACCGGCTCGTCATTGACCGCCAGGATGATGTCGTCGCTGCGCAGCGTGCCGTCAGAGGGGCCGTCGGCCACGGCCTCGACCACCCGCAATTGGCTCTCGTAGGGTTCGCCGATGGCCCGCAGCGCGGCCGCGACGGCTTCTTGCTGCGAATTCTCCATGTCGATGCGGCTCTGTTCTTGCCGGTCTTCGGTGCTCACGCCCTCGGGAAACACCGCGTCGATCGGCACGACCGACTGGCTGGGGGCGAGCCACGCGCCAATGACTTCAAACCACGTGGGTGGCTGATCGCGATTGCCGAAAATGTTGACTGTGAGCAGACTCAGCGAACCCTCGGTCTCAAACGTGGGCTCGGTCGGAATCTCAATGAGCGGAACCTCTTCGCCGTCAACCGTGACCGAGCCGAGGGTGTCAAACACCGGGCCTGGCCGCTCGATGACATAGGGCGACGGAAGCACCGCGAGGCCGAAGACGCCGAACAGGGTCAGCGAGAGCAAGAGCCACCCGACGCGGCGAGCGCGCACGCGGGCGTCGTCGATCGTCGGGTCGTTCCCGTCGGCGAACGCATCGCCGCGGGTCTCATCGGTGAACAAGCTCACCGCGCTCCTCTCGAGGGGCTCTGCCCGGCCGCTGTCGGCCTCGGGCGATTGTTCGCCCACGGCGCAGAGCCGCGGGGGTCAGCCTAAGCGAAAACCCATCGGGCTCCGAGGCCATCGCACTAGCGTAGGCATCATGGCTGAAGATCCCCTTGGCGGGGCTGATGACGAGTTTCGCGAGATGCTGCGCCGTTTTCTCGCGGGCGAGGGCGACCTCGACCCCGCAAAGCTAGCGGGCGCGGCAGGCCTGCCCACCGACCCGCTCATGGTCGCTCGCCTCATGGGGCAACTGCAAAAGGCCATGAACGCGAGTGGCGATGGCGTCGACTGGCAGCTCGCGAAAGACGAGTCGGGGCGCATTGCCGCGCAAGGATCGATTCGCTCGAGCGCGACCGAACTGGAGCAATTGCGCCAGGCGCTCAATGTGGCCGCTCTATGGCTCGACGAAGCGACGTCGATCACGCAGCTCACCTCAGAGCCCACGCTCATCACGCGCGCCGACTGGGCGCGACTGACCCTGCCGGTGTGGACGCAGCTCGCCGAACCCGTGGCCACGTCGATCTCTGACTCGCTCACGTCGGTGCTCGACCAGCAAGTGCCCGAAGAACTCAAGGGCATGGTCGCCAACGCGGGTCAGATGATGCGCTCGCTCGGTGGCACACTCTTCTCCCTGCAACTCGGTCATGTCGTCGGGCAATTGGCGGGCGAAGTGGTCTCGGGTGGTGACATCGGAATTCCGCTGTTGCCGGGCCGTGACGACACCGACGTGCAGGCGGCGCTCATTGCGCAAAATCTCGCGGCCTTCGGCGAGGGCCTCGATATTCCGGCTGATCAAGTGCAGTTGTACCTCGCCGTTCGCGAACTCGCTCACGCGCGGCTCTTTCGGCACGCGCGCTGGTTGCGTCAGCACCTCATCAGTGCGATCACCGAGTACGCGCGCGGCATCAGCATCGACACCGATCGGCTCGAATCGCTCGCGGCCGACTTCGACCCGGCGAACCCCGAAAGCCTTCGTGAGGCACTGACGAGCGGCGCCTTGATTCCGCCAAAGACCGAGGCTCAAGTGGCCGCTCTCGGGCGACTCGAAACCACGCTCGCCCTCATCGAGGGCTGGGTCGACGTCGTCACGGCGCACGCGACCAGCCGCCTGCCGAAGGCCGATGCGGTCGCCGAAACCGTGCGTCGGCGTCGAGCCTCGGGCGGACCTGCCGAGAGTGCGTTCTCAACGCTCGTGGGCCTCGAACTGCGCCCGCGACGCCTGCGCGAAGCAGCGGTGTTCTGGCAGCGCATCACTGACGCCGTGGGTGCCGATGGCCGCGACGGTTTGTGGGCTCACCCCGACCTGCTGCCGGGCGCCGACGACATCGACGACCCGACTCGCATCATCGCCGCGCTGCAGGGCGGCGCCACTGCCGAGCCCGATGCTCTCGACCAGGCACTGAGTGACCTGCTCGCTGACGAAAGCGGCGAGCGACCCATCGAGGGCGCCCCCGGCGACGCTCCCGAGGAGCCCTCGGCCTAATCGCTTTTTTCTGGGCTGTGGATGCGCGGCGCACGATACCCGCCCCACCCCCATCATGTGCGGCATGACGCTCAGACTTGACCCCCGCCGCCCCATCGTGTGGCGCACGCCGCACAGCCTGCAGGTGGGGGTGGATCCGGTGCTCGCGCACCTCGACGACGTGAGTGAGGGCGATGCCCAGCTCATCGACGCTCTCGCCGTCGGGGTGTTGCGCTCGGGCCTCGACATGGTCGCCGAGTCGGCCGGTCTCCCACCCAGTCGGGTCGACGCGGTACTCGCCGCTCTCGGGGCTGCGCTGCTCACCGCGAGCGCTGCCGCCGACGCGCCGCGCATTGACGTGGTGGGCGCAGGCCTCGGCGCCCAGCGAATTGCCGCTGTCTTGCTCGAGGCGGGCTTCGCCGTGACAGCGCGCGCGCCCGGCGCTCGTGCCGCGCGTCGCCCCGCGCCGCACGCCGCCGTGCTCGTGAGCGCACACGTCATCGACCCTCTCGAACACCAACGCTGGTTGCGGGCCGACGTGCTGCACCTTCCCGTGGTGTTTGGCGAGGCGAGTGTGCGCGTGGGGCCACTCGTTGACCCGGGCCGCTCCGCGTGCCTCGCGTGCGTGGAGCAACACCGCACCCGCTCCGACTCGGCGTGGCCGGCCATCGCCGCGCAACTGTGGGGCACGCCGGCGGCTGCGGAAGCAGCCGCCCTCGCGACCGAGGCCGCCGTTGAGGTGGTGCGGCTGGTGAGGGCGCGTGCGGTTGCGCGCAGCATCCGCATCGATGCCGACTCGAGCGAGCGCGCGACGGCGCGGTGGGCGGTCAGCGAGCGCTGCGGCTGTCACGGCCTGGGAGCCGTCACCGCTCTTTCGGCGCACGAACCTCGTCAAGAAATCGGCTCGGAGCCCGATCGGCCCGGGCCGCGGTACCGCGAACAGCCCACGACAGCTCGAGCACCTTTCGTGCCCGCGTAATGCCCACATAGAACAAGCGACGCTCTTCGTCGATGGCCTCGAGGCCGTGCGCGAAGGTGATGGGCACGAACCCTTCGCTCAGGCCCACGATGTAGACGCAGTCCCACTCCAAGCCCTTGGCGGCGTGCAGCGTCGAGAGGGTCACGGCTGATCGCGTGGGGGCGTGCTGTTGTTGCTGGCGCCGCTGCAGCTCGCGCACGAACTCGGGCAGCGTCGTACCCGCCGGCGCTTCTTCGGCCAAACCCAGCAGCGCGTTCATGCTCTGCCACTTTGCGCGCTCGGCTCCGCCGCCCTCGGGCGGGTCTTGCCGCCAGCCGAGCCCGCGCAATACGTCGCTCACGCTCTTGAACAGCGGCTCGTCGGTAATGGCGATCGACGCACCACGCAGCAGCATGATCGCTTGCTTGACCTCGACCTGATCGAAGAAGCGACTGTCGGCCCGCGACTGCACGGGCACGCCAAACCGAGCAAGCGCCGACTCGAGCGCGATCGACTGCGTGTTGATGCGGTACAGCACGGCGATCGACTCGGGCGGCGTGCCATCGTCAATGCGGCGCGCGATCGACTGCGCGACGGATGCCGCTTCGGCAGCATCGTCAACATGCTTCGACACCGAGGGGGTCGCCCCTCGATCGCTGCCCTCGCTCGCGGCGTGCAGCGTGAGCGCGCCCGGCCGCCCGCGCATGAGCTGGTTGGCGAGGGTGACGATCGCCGTGGTCGAGCGGTAGTTGTCTTCGAGTCGCACGACGCGCGCCTCGGGGTATTCGCTGCCAAAGCGCACGAGGTAGTCGCTCGTCGCCCCCGCGAACGAGTAGATCGTCTGCGAGGCGTCACCGACGACGCACAACTCGCGCCGACCGCCGAGCCACAGCGAGAGCAAGTCGTGCTGCAGCGGCGAAACGTCTTGATACTCGTCAACGACGAAGAAGCGATACTGCGCGCGAACTTGGTCAGCCACGCGCGGCTCGTTCTCGATCATGCCCGCGGTGGCAAGCAGCACGTCTTCGAAGTCAATCTGCTTGCGCTCATCTTTGATGCGCTCGTAGGTCTGCTGCAGCGAAACCATCGCGTCAACGCTCAAGCGCGACGGCAGCGTGCGGGTGTGCGCCGCGCGCGCATACTCGTCGATCGAGAGCCGGCTGACTTTGCGCCACTCGATCTCGGCAGCGGCATCGCGCAGCCCCGCCGTGTCAAGGCTCAGTTTGAGGGCTCCCGCAGCGTGCCCGAGCAGCGGGCCCTTGCCTTCGAGCACGCGCGGCGGCGTGCCGCCCGCCACGATCGGCCAGAAGTAGTGCAACTGCCGCAGCGCGGCTGAGTGAAACGTGCGCGCCGCGACGCCCTCAGCCCCGAGGGCTCGCAAGCGACCGAGCAACTCGCCCGCTGCTCGCGTCGTGAACGTGAGCGCCATGACGCGCTGCGGATCGTAGGCACCCGTCGCCACGCCGTAGGCGATGCGGTGTGTGATGGCGCGCGTCTTGCCCGTGCCTGCGCCCGCGAGCACGCAGACCGGGCCGAGCAAGGCCTCGGCGACCTGCCGCTGGTTATCGTCGAGAGCGGCGAGCAAGCGGTCGGGGCTGACGATGGGGCCGGTCGTCGCGGCAGGCTCAGCGCTCACGGTGCGCTGCGCATCGGCGGACGCGCTCACGGCGCGTTGCGCATCGGCAGACGCGCTCACGGCGCGTCCAGCGGCGCGCCGTACCAGTCTTCGATGATGGCGCGGGCGATCGAGGTGCGACCGGGCAACAAGATGTCGGTGAGGCTCGCGGCAAGTTCGTCGCGACTGAACCAGCGCAAGTCAAGAATCTCGGTGCCGTCGGGCCGCAGGGCGTTAGCGTGTGCCGGGTCGAGCCGTGCCCGAAAGCCGAGCATGAGCGAGGCCGGAAACGGCCACGGCTGCGAGCCGACGTACTGCGGGTCGATGACGCGCAAGCCGGCCTCTTCATAGACCTCGCGCACGACGGCCGCTTCGAGAGACTCCCCTGGCTCGACAAAGCCGGCGAGCAGCGAAAACCGTTTCGACTCCCACAAGGCGTTGCTGCCGAGCACGAGACGATCGTCGGCATCGGTGAGCCCGACGATGATCGCGGCATCCGTTCGCGGAAACAGCTCAGCCCCCGTCTCGGCGTCAACGCGCACCCAGCCCGCCTTGACTGAGACCGTCGGGTTGCCGGTGCGGGGCGAAAACAGGTGTGTCGCGTGCCAGTTGGCCATGCCGAGCGCCTCGATCGCGAGACCGGCATCGCGGTCACCGAAGCGGTGCCCGAGCGTGCGTGGCGAGCCCCACCGTGTGACGTCGGGTTCGAGAGCGGGTCCGCTCTCGTCGTCCAACACAACCGCGGTGATGGCAGCGCCCGCGGGCACATCGCCCTCGGCCTCGAGCGTACGACCGAGGTAAACACGCAGGGCGTCGGCGGGAGCCGCCGACCACGGCAGAAAGGCGAGGGCGGGGGCGTCGGCCGCATCCGTCGCCTCATGCGACGAGGCCGCCAACAGCACCTCTCCGCGCCAGAGAGCGAGAATGCGCGCGTCGGGGTCGACAGCGAGCTCATCGAAGAGAGCAGGGCGGTCGCGCGCGGCATGATCGCGGTCGATGCGATACCGCGAGAGCGGCAGGCTCTGTGTGAGCGAACGGAGCATCGACGACCCTCTCGGCGGCAATCACAATGGTGGCGGCGAACACAACGGCGGCAGTGAAGACGGCGCCCCGTCGCGTGGCGCGCGGCCCGGCCACGGGTCTGCGACCTACCCTGTGGGTATGTCGCGCCGATCGCCTCTCACTCTAGCCGCGCTCGCCACCTCGGCCGTCGCGGGCCTTGACGTGACGCACGCGGCCCCGCTGGGCGGCACGGGGGGCGAGGTCGACTCGGCCCTGCTGAGCACGCGCGACGGCCGCACGCTCGTGATTCGCGTTCCGCGCACGGCCGCTGCCGAGAGCGAGCAGTCGGCCGACCTCGTCGCGGTGCGCGCCCTCAGCGACGGTGTGCGGGCTCGGTTGCCGTTTGGGGTGCCGCGGATGCTCGGCCAAGCGCCCGTCGATGGCACGCGCGCGATCGTCTCGGAGTTTGTTGACGGCTCTCCCCTCTCGCTCGCGGGCATCACGCCCGGCATTGCCGCGTCGATCGGTCACGCGGTCGCGGCCGTGCACGCCCTGCCGACGAGCGTCGTGGCCGACGTGGGGCTGCCCCAACTGCGCGCGATCGACGTCATGCGCGAAGCCGTCACGACGCTCGACCGCGCCGCCGCCACGGGCCTCGTACCCGCCGCGCTGTTGCGCCGGTGGGAGGGCGCCGCCGAAGACTCGGCCCTGTGGCAGTTCACCCCCACCGTCATCAACGGCTCGCTCAGCGCGTCATCGTTTCTCGTCGTGGGCGACTCGGTCACGGGCGTGCTCGGGTGGGCGCGCCTGCAAGTGGGCGACCCCGCGCGCGACCTGTTCTGGATGCTCGGCTCAAGCGACCCGAACGTGCCCGAGACAGCCTTCGACGCGTACCACCAGGCTCGCGGAATCCACGACCGTCAAGTGGGCCGCCGCGCGGTCTTCGCCGCCGAGCTCGAACTCGCGCGCTGGTTGCTGCACGGCACCGAGCGACGCTCGACCGAGATCGTCGACGACGCCGTGGGCATGTTGCACGCCCTGCTCGATCGCGTGAGTGGCGACCTGACAAATCCACTCGCGAGCGAGCCGAACGCGACCGTGGGCCTCGATGAGGTCGACGAGTTGCTCGAGCGCGGAACCCCGCGCTCGCCCGGTTCGGCGTACTAGGCCCCTGCCGCCTCGATGAGCGCGGCAAACAAGCGCAGATCATCGGGCGTCTCTTCGGGGTGCCACTGCACCGCGACGCCGAACGACATGCCATCGATGTCGACCGCCTGAATGATGCCGTCGTCTCCGCGGGCGCTCACGGTCAACCCCTCGGCGAGGTGGTTGATGGCTTGGTGGTGGTAGCTCTTGACCGTGAGACTCTCGCCGAGCATCCCGCCAATGCGCGTACCCGGCACGGTGATGACCGGGTTGTCGGCGAACGTCGCGTTGCCGTAGCTGTAGCGGTTTGAGCCGATGACGTCGGGCAAGTGCTGCACAAGCGTGCCGCCGAGGGCCACGTTGAGCACTTGCAAGCCGCGGCAGATTCCGAGCAGGGGCAGGTCGCGCGCAATCGCGGCGCGCACGAGCGCGAGCTCCCACGCGTCGCGGTCGGGGCGGGGGGTGTCGTTTTCGGGATGCGCGCGCTCGCCATACAGCGCCGCATCAACGTCTTTGCCGCCCGTGAGAATGAGCCCATCAATGCCGTCGAGCACGCGCTCAATCGCGTCAGGGTGCGGCGGTTGCGGAGGCAGGCCCACGACGACTCCCCCGGCGCCAATGACGCAGTCGGTGTAGACGCGGGGCAGCACGGCGGCCGGGCGGTCCCAGAGGCCCATGACCGTCTGCTCCATGTAGGTACTGAGGCCGATGAGGGCGGTCACGCGTGGTCACCCTCCGGCGGGCCGGCGTGCAGTCGAGCCATGATGCCGCGCGCGCGGCGCAGGGCACGAACGAGCTCGGGCTGACGGATGCCCAACTCTTGACTCACGTCGCTGTAGGTGCGGCGCTGCACGAGCACGCCCGTCGCGGCGGCCTGCAGGTCGTGCGGCAACCGGGCGATCGCGGCCTCGAGGTCGGCAGGATTCAGCGCGGCGACGAGTTGCTCGAGCCGAGCATCCTCGGGGTCAACCACATCGAGGTCGTAGTCGTCGTCGCGCATGGTGTGAGTTCTTTCTGTGAAACGTGGGGTCGTTCGGGGGCGACGGATGG
>CALRWH020000075.1:0-12040 GCA_943371805.1 Pseudomonas synxantha
CGTCGTTCTCGGCCAGGCGGCCTCGGCTGCCGCCGTGCTGCTCGCTGCGGGTTCGCCTGGCAAGCGTCTCGCCCTGCCGAACGCTCGGGTGCTCATCCACCAGCCCGCCACGGGCGATGCGGGCCGCGGTCAAGCGAGCGACATCGAAATTCAGGCGAAAGAGATCGCTCGCTTGCGCGAGTGGCTTGAGCACACGCTGTCGAAGCACTCGAACCGCACGGTCGAGCAGGTCAACAAAGACATCGACCGCGACAAGATTCTCATCGCCGACGAGGCGCTCGAGTACGGTCTCATCGACCAGGTGCTCACGAGCCGCAAGACGGTGACGGCCGCGCTGACGGCGTAGCCACACAGCAACGAACGAGCCCCGCATCCGATATTCGGATGCGGGGCTCGTCTCGTTTCACGCAGCGAGACTCAGCTGCCGCTGGTCGACTCGCTGCTCGAGCGCTCGGTCTGCTCGGCGCGCCGGTTGCGCGTGATCACCGCGCTCGCGATGATCGCGCTCACGGCCGCGATGACTGCGAGCACGAAAGCCACGATCATGAGCACGACCGCCGACTCGGTGTCGGCCGCGTTTTCGGAGTCGATGACGGTCGTGTCGCCGTTGTCGCCGGAGGCGTCACCGGAGCCAGGGCACTGGGGCGCCGAGTCGAGTGCGGGTGACGCCGTGGCCTCACTCGCGGGCTCGTATCGGAAGGCGATCGTGTCAGACAGCGTGTGCCCGTCTGCCGAGACAAGCTGGAACGTCAGGGTGTAGTCGCCCGCCGCCCCGAGGGCCGCCGCAGTCGACATCGATCGCCCGTCAACCATGACACAGCCATCGCCATAGAACCCGCCGTTGGCATCACTGATGACCATGCCAAACCCCGCGGCTTCGCCCGTGAGGTCGAGCAAAATGTCGTTGGTCGTGATGACGAAGGCCGCGGGTACCTCGGTGAGCGTTTCGCCCTCGGCGGGCGTCGACGAAACGACGTAATTGTGCGCCGCCGCCGGAGCGGCCGCCCCGAGCACAATGCCCAGGGCGACCGCAACGGTACCGAGCGCGGCCAGCGTGCGCTGACGCGTCATCGAGGTCATGAAGTGCCTCAGGCCTTCGTTGCCGTCGAGCGTCGAGCAAGAACGGCGAGCACGATGCCGACGATGCCGACGATCACGCCGACAACACCGAGCACGCGCGCGAGCACGTCGCCCTGGGCGGCGGCTGATCCGGCGTCGGTCGAGTGAGCGTCGTCGGTGCTGTGGTCGTCGCTCGCGCCGTGGCTGTGGTCGTCACCGGTCGCCGCCGTGAGCGTCACGAGCGGCACCTCGTCACCCACCCACTCGACCGAGCCTTCGGTGCAGGTTTGGGTGACCGGAAACTCGACCGTGTCGCCGGCTTCACCCTCAGGAAGCTTGAGCGACAGGGCGAACGTGTCACGAAGGTCAGAGGGCAAGCCTCCCGTGGTCGAGGTGTAGACCACCTGGGTCACTTGCTCGCTGGCCTCGTCGAACACCTTCTCGACGGTCCACGACGGGTTCACCGTCGGGGTGACGCTCGGAACCGACTCGGGAATGTCGATCGTCACGACCTGGGTCGGTGACTCTTCGCAGCCATGCGGCACCGAGAAGGTGACAACCGTGTACGAGCCCGCGGCCGTGCTGCTCGCGTCGGCGCTGACGTGGGCACTCGCGGCTGTGGGGGCCGAGAGGGCAAGGGCGGTGCCGGCGATCGCGGCGAGGGTGATGCTTACGTGCTTCTTCATTGCAGATTCCTGTTCGTTGACGTGCTCGACGGCACCACGTGATCGTGCCGAAGCGTCGAGCGAAAAATGGGGATCGGTGAGGGTTCGCCCGTTAGGCGATGGCCCACACCGGTGGCCCTCGACGATCAGGAATGCGCACCGCGTCGGTGCCGCGAAGAAGCGAGGGATGCTGGCCGCGAGCGACCAAGCGCCCCACTGTCGGCACCCGAGGAGCGACGGCAGTCTCTAGCGCGCGAGCGAGCGCGGCGAGCAGCGCGGCGAGGCACCCCGCAACGGCAGCGACTCCGACGCGAATGAGCGCGTAGGCAACGATGGCCGCGGCCACGTGGCCTGCGATCATCGCCACCGTGGGGGCGGCCGCTGCGACGCTCGCATCGACGCCAAGGCTCAGCGGCAGGGCGTGGGCGTGCGTCGGTGCAGAGTGTGCGGCGTCGTGCGCGACCACGGGGCTGCTGGCGCCGAAGAACGCGAACATCGCGTGGAACATGACCTGGTCGAGGGCCACACCCGCGGCCGTGCGGCGGCGGCCCAAGCGGCGGCCCACGACGAGCATCCCGAACCCGCCCGAGAGCACGAGGGCCGCAACGATGGCGACGATCGAGGGGGTCGAGCCGCCCGCTGCGGTGTGAAACGCTGCCGCGACGAGAGTCGATACCCCCGCGACAAGCCACGACGCAGCAAGTCGCTGGCGCCGTGCGGCGAGGGCAGAAGTCGCGGTCATGACACCATCAAATATAGGCGGCGCCGCTGAGTGGATGCCCCGCTCACGCCGCCCCCGCCGCGCCGCCGGCGCCGCGCACGACACCCGGGTGGGGTGAGGTGCACGCAGAACGTCGTGTGACCGCGTTAGGCTCGCGTAACGGGTGGGTCGAGTGTGATCTGCCCTGCGATTGAGGGGTGAGGCAATGGCTCGCATTGGAGAAAGCGCCGACCTGCTCAAGTGTTCTTTCTGCGGAAAGAGCCAGAAGCAGGTTCAGCAGCTCATCGCCGGCCCCGGCGTGTACATCTGCGACGAGTGCGTCGAGCTGTGCAACGAGATCATCGAAGAGCGACTGGCCGAATCGAACGAGTCAGAGGCCGCCGAATTCGACCTGCCCAAGCCGAAAGAGATCTACGCCTTCCTCGAGGAATACGTGATCGGCCAGGTCGCCGCCAAGAAGTCGCTCTCGGTGGCCGTCTACAACCACTACAAGCGCATCCGCGCTCGCCAGACCATCACGGCCGCCGAGCAGCTGGCCGACGACGTCGAGATCGCGAAGAGCAACATTCTGCTCATCGGCCCCACGGGGTGTGGCAAGACCTACCTCGCACAGACGCTCGCCAAGCGTCTCAACGTGCCGTTCGCGGTCGCTGACGCCACCGCGCTCACCGAAGCGGGCTACGTCGGTGAAGACGTCGAAAACATTCTGCTCAAGCTTCTGCAGGCCGCTGACTTCGACGTGAAGCGTGCCGAGACCGGCATCATCTACATCGATGAGGTCGACAAGATCGCGCGCAAGGCCGAGAACCCCTCGATCACGCGAGACGTCTCGGGCGAGGGCGTACAGCAGGCGCTGCTCAAGATTCTTGAGGGCACCGTGGCGAGTGTTCCGCCGCAGGGTGGGCGCAAGCATCCGCACCAAGAGTTCATTCAGATCGACACGACCAACGTGCTGTTCATTGTTGCGGGCGCCTTCGCCGGCCTCGAAGACATCATCAGTGCGCGCGCTGGTAAGCGCGGTATCGGCTTCGGCGCCCCGCTGCACGACAAGTCGCTCGAGAAGAACCTCTTCAGCGAAGTGCTGCCCGAAGACCTGCACAAGTTTGGGCTCATCCCTGAGTTCATTGGTCGTCTGCCCGTCGTCACGACCGTGACGCCACTCGACCGCACGGCCCTCATCGAGATTCTCACGACCCCCAAGAACGCGCTCGTGCGGCAGTACCAGCGCATGTTCGAGATCGACGGGGTTGAGCTCGAGTTTGAGCAAGACGCTCTCGACGCCATTGCCGACCTCGCCGTGCTGCGGCAGACCGGTGCTCGAGGCCTGCGGGCGATCCTCGAAGAAGTGCTCGGCCCAATCATGTTCGAAGTACCGTCGAACGATGACGTCGAGCGCATCGTCGTGACGAGAGACGTCGTGCTCGAAAACGCTGCCCCCACGATCGTGCCGCGCAGCATCGCGCCGCGGCGCGAGAAGTCGGCCTAGCCTCAGCGCGCGAGCATGACCGAGCTTTCTGTCGGGGTGCGCGACGACGCCACGGGCCCCGCGAGCCTCACGGCAACACGCATGAACCGCCACACCTTTTGGTGCGGGCAGAGCGGCTCGGGCAAGACCTATGCGCTCGGGGTGGTGCTTGAAGAGCTGCTTCTGCGCACGGCACTCCCTCTCGTCATCATCGACCCCAACGCTGACTTCGTTCGGCTCGGCGAGGTGCGTGAGGGTGTGGATGCTGACGTTGCGGCCACGCTGTCATCGCGCGACATCCGCGTGCTGCGCCCCGCCCACGTCGGCGGCGACGCGTTGCGCGCACGATTCTCGACGATGCTGCCGCAGTCGAAGGCCGCGATCATGCGGCTCGACCCCATTGCCGATCGCGACGAGTTCAACGCCTTTCTGCACCTCGGCGACTCGAACGAGCCGCTCGACGCACGCACGCTCATGACGCGCTTGCGCGAGGCTGCCGACCCGGGGATGCTCGCGATCGCCCAGCGCATCGAAAACCTTGCCCTGCTGCAGTGGCAGATCTGGGCGGGCGAGAACCCGGCCGCGAGCGAGATCATCGCCGAGCGGCCCGATGCCACGGTGCTCGATATCGGAGGGTTCGCGCATCCAGAAGAATCGCTCTCCGTCGTGCTCTCGGTGCTCGACGATCTGTGGATGCGGCGCGAGGAGCGCCGACCCGTCTTGCTCGTGATTGATGAGGCGCACAACGTGTGCTCGCCCGAGCTCACGGGCACGCTGGCGGTCGCCGTGCGCGAGCGCATCATCCAGATCGCTGCTGAGGGTCGAAAGTATGGCTTGTGGCTGCTGCTCTCGACGCAGCGGCCCTCGAAGGTGCACCCGGGAGTCATTTCGCAGTGCGACAACCTCGGGCTCATGAAGATGAGCTCGCCGGCTGATCTTGCCGAGTTGAGGTCGGTGTTCGGGTTCATTCCCGACGAGCTCTTGGCGCGCGCCGCGTCGTTTGAGCAGGGGCAAGCGTTGCTCGCCGGCGGATTCGCGCCCACCGACGGTGTCGTGCGCATGCGCGAGCGGTACACGCACGAGGGTGGCGCCGATGTGCGCGTGCCCGTTCGCGGCTGAGCGGGCTACCCTGGCGGCATGAGCGACTCACTGCGCGATCGGCTGAGGGCGCTACCCGCTTTCGCAGCCGAGCTCCCGACGTTCGACCCATCGAGTGCTCCCGCCACGGCGCACGAGTTGTTTCTGCAGTGGCTTGACGACGCGCTTGCACGCGGCGTGCTGCAGCCTCACGCGTGCACACTGTCGACAGCGGGGCCGACAGGCCACGTGACGGCCCGCACGCTCATTCTGAAAGACCTTGTCGACGGCCAGTGGGTGTTTGCCGGCGCGCGGTCGACTCGCAAGGGCATCGATCTGGCGGCAAACCCGAGCGCAGCACTCACGTTCTATTGGCCCGAGCTGGGCCGCCAAGTGCGCGTGACGGGCGAGGTCGAAGAATTACCGAGCGCGGTTGCCGCGGCCGACTGGGCTGCGCGACCTGCCGTGACCGAGCCCAGCAACCCCGACTGGGCGGCCTGGGCCCTCACGCCGACCGAGGTCGAGTTTTGGCAGGCGCGCCACGACCGCCAGCACGTGCGCCACTGGTACCGCACGGCACCCTAGGCTCGACCTCGTGCTGCAGCCGATCATCGCCGGGGTCATCGGCGCAATCACGGGCTTCGCCAGCTCGTTCGCTCTCGTCATCACCGGTCTGCTGGCGGTGGGCGCGAGCCCGGCTGAGGCCGCGAGCGGGCTTCTCGTCTTGTGTATCGCACAAGCGCTGCTCGCGGGGTTGCTCTCGTGGCGCTTCCGCTTGCCGCTGAGCTTCGCCTGGTCGACTCCCGGCGCGGCCTTGCTCGTCGCCGCCGAAGGCTCGACGGGCTCCTATGGAGCAGCCATTGGGGCCTTCATCGTGTGCGGGCTGCTCATCGTCGTGAGCGGATTGTGGCCGTGGCTCGGTCGAGCCATGACGCGCATCCCGATGCCGCTCGCGGGAGCGATGCTCGCGGGCATTCTCTTTCCGATCTGCATCGCGCCCGTGACGGCAGTCATGCAAGAACCGCTCTTGGCGGCGCCCGTCATCATCGTGTGGTTGCTGCTCGTGCGGTGGCTGCCACGCTGGGCCGTGCCGGCGGCGATGCTCGTCGCGATTGTCGGCGTGGTCGTGAGCGCCGGCAGTGAGTGGATGACCGACGCGCGTCTCGCCCCCGCCTTCACCCTCACGATGCCGAGCTTCGACCCGCTCGTCATCGCGTCTCTCGGGGTTCCGCTGTACATCGTCACGATGGCGGGGCAGAACGTTCCGGGCTTTGCGGTGCTGACAACGTTGGGCTACCGAGACGTGCCGTCGCGCACGATGTTGGCCGCGAGTGGCGCAGCAACGGCACTCACCGCGCCGTTCGGCGGATACGCCCTCAACCTCGCTGCCATCACGGCGGCCCTCATGGCCGGCCCCGATTCGCACCCGAATCCGGCCCGCCGGTGGGTTGCCCCCATCGCGGGAGGCGCGACCTATGTGGTGCTCGGGCTCGGTGCGGGCGTGGCGACAGCGCTTGTCGCAGCGGCTCCGCCCATCTTGATCATCGCCGTAGCGGGGCTTGCGCTCTTCGGTGCCTTCGCCTCGGGACTCGTGAGCGCCTTCGAGGTGCCCGAGACGCGCCTGACCGCGGCCGTGACGCTCATTGTTGTGGCATCGGGCGTCGTCGTGCTCGGCATCGGTAGCGCCTTCTGGGGGTTGCTCGTCGGCGCGCTCGTCATGCTCGTTACGCACCGGAAGAGTACAGTCGAGCCCACCCCCGCAGAGGAGTCGTCATGACCGCATCCGCTCCTGCCGGCCGCCGCACCGGCGCCATCGGCGCAGCCCGAAAGGGCGCCATCTACGGCATCATCGTGTCGTTCTCGGCCGCCGCCTTGGTGGGAATCATCGCGCTGTTGAGCGGAGACTTCGGCGAGACCCAAGGGCGCATCATCCTGACGACCCTGATCATGGGCGGCACGAGCATCACGGCCCTGTGTCACCTCGCGATCGCCGACCGCGCGATGCGTCTCGTTGGGTTTGTGGGGCTGGCGGCGAGCACGATCGCGCTCGTGACCGGTCTGGTTCTCATTTGGCGCGATTGGAACCTCGAGGGTTTCGAGGACTGGCTCAAGGCCTTCGCCACAGCGGGCGTGCTAGCGGTCAGTTTCGCGCACGCGAACCTGCTGCTGTTGCTCGCGGGGCGCCGTCGGCAGATCATTCGCATCGGCCTCATGGTGACGCTCGTCATGATCGCCGCTGTCGCGATCATGATCATTTTGCCGATCCTCAGCGAAGGCAACATTCCGGGCTATGAGAACGAAGAGTGGTACTGGCGACTCTTTGGAGTTGTCGGCATTCTCGACGTGCTCGGCACGGTCGTCGTGCCTGTGCTGGCCATCTTCGTGAAAGACGCTCCGGCGGTCGCCGTCGCCAATGCGATGGGTCAGGATGCCCCACCAGCCACGACAGCGCCCGCCGACCACCTCATCCTCACCCTGCCGGCCGAGCTCTCGCGTGAGATCGAGCAGCGCGCTGCGGCCGACGGGGTCGACGCGACCACAGCCGCACTCGCCGCCCTGCGCCGCGGCCTGCAGTAGCGCGGCTCGCTAGCCTGGAGTCATGACCGCCGACCACAACGCCCTGCCGCTCGACGAGACCTCGCGCGCGGCCCTGGCCGCCCACGGCCTCACCTATGCGGTGCTCGACACGAGCGACACCGCGGCGTTCGACCGATTTCTGCAAGCCGTCTATCGGGGCTTGCACTTCGAGGCGCTCACTCCCGAACAGCTGAGCGAGTATCGCGCGGGCTTCGGGCACGCTCGCTCGGTCACGGTGCATGACGCCACCGCCGCCGAGGCCGACACGCCGGTCGCCACGGTCACTTCGTGGCGCACACCTCTCAGCCTTGGTGATGCGCGCAGCATTGAGGCCTGGGCGATCAGCCTCGTGCACGTTGCGTCAACGCATCGCCGCCGGGGGATCGCGCGAGGACTGCTCGAGGGTGAGCTGCGCGCGGCGCACGCGGCGGGCATCCCGATCGCCATGCTCACGGTCTCTGAAGCAACTATTTATGGGCGCTGGGGCTTCGGGCCCGCGGCCTACTGCGCCGACTATCGCATCGCGACGCGCGAGCTCGAGGTCACCGCTCCTGCGACGCTCGGCCGCGTGCACCTGGTCGAAGCGCGCGCTCTGCGCCCCCTTGCTCCCGGCATCGCGGCCCGCGCTCACGAGCGCGTCGGTGGCGAAGTCGCGAGCGACGACTTGCACTGGGATCGCGCGTTCGCCATCTCGGCGCGCACCGCGTCGCACGCGCCGAAGCTACGGGCCGCGCGGTACGACGACGAGCACGCAGAGCCGCAGGGCTTCGTGCTCTACTCGGTCAACGAACACGCGAGCGATTTCTCGTCTCACACCCTCACGGTCGAGCATTTGTGCGCCGCGACCGATGATGCCCTGACGGCTCTGTGGCACTTCGTGCTCGATCAGGATCTCGTGTCGACCGTGGTCGCCGAGTTGCGCCCCGTGGACGAGCCCCTCGAGTGGATGGTCTCGAATCCGCGCGCGGTCGAGACCATTGCGCGGCGCGAACACTTGTGGCTGCGCATTCTCGACGTGCCCGCTGCGCTGTCGGGTCGCCGCTATGCCGCCGCCGACTCGGTGGTGCTGCGGGTGAGTGACTCCCTCGGTTTCGCGACGGGCGAGTGGATGCTCACGACATCCCCCGACGGCACCGCGACCGTCACGGCCCACGCGGGCGACCCGCACGGCGCCGCGGTCATCACGCTCGGAGTCGAGGCGCTCGGGTCGCTGTTGCTCGGCGGAACCCCCGTCGAAGTGTTGCGCATTGCCGGCCGCCTCGCCGAGGGATCACCCGGCTCAGCGGCGCGCTTCGCCGCGATGCTGCACGTGCCGCGCGCCCCGTGGCTCAGCACCTGGTTCTAGGCGCCCCCTGACGCGCTACGCGGCGAGGCCGCGACGCTGCAGCAGCGGCTCAATGACCGCGTCACGCCCGCGGAACTCGCGGTAGGCCTCGAGCGGGTCACGCGTGCCACCGATGCCGAGCACGTACTCCCGAAAGCGATCGCCGTTGGCGCGCGTGAGCCCGCCGTTCTGCTCGAACCACTGCACGGTGTCGGCGTCGAGGACTTCGCTCCAGATGTAGCTGTAGTAGCCGGCGTCGTAGCCGCCCGAGAAGGTGTGCGCGAAGTACGTGCTCGAGTAGCGGGTCGGCACAGCCGGGTTGTCGAGACCCACGCGCTTGAGCGCCGCGGCTTCGAACGCGGCGACATCCGTCGCGGCAGCGGCCTCGGCAGCGCTGAGCGTGTGCCAGGCCTGGTCGAGCAGCGCCGCGGCGAGGTACTCGCTTGTCTTGAAACCCTCGCCCCAGAGCTGCGCTGACCGCACGCGATCGAGCACCTCGGCCGGAATCGGCTCGCCGGTTTCGTAGTGCACCGCGTAGTCGCCCACGATCTCGGGCCAGAGCATCCACATCTCATTGACCTGGCTCGGAAACTCGACGAAGTCGCGGTACACGTTCGTACCCGTGAAGCGCGGGTAGGTGACGTGCGCGAAGAGGCCGTGCAGCGCGTGCCCGAACTCGTGGAAGAACGTGTTGACCTCGTCATAGGTCAGCAGCGTCGGCTCGCCCGCAGCGGGCTTGGGCACGTTGAGATTGTTGACGACGACTGTCGGATGCCCAAGCAGCGTGTTCTGCCCGATGAGTTCGTTCATCCACGCGCCGCCGCGCTTGCTGTCGCGCGTGTACAGGTCGAGCAGGTAGAGCCCGAGCGCGGATCCATCCTCGTTGTGCACCTCGAACACCCGCACCTCCGGGTGGTAGCCCTGCAGGTCGGGGCGTTCAGTAAACGTGATGCCATAGACCTTCGTGGCCGCGGCAAAGACACCCTTCTGGAGAACGCGCTCGGCCTCGAAGTAGGGGCGCAGTTCGCTCGTGTCTACGTCGTAGTCGGCCTTGCGCACCTTCTCGTTGTAGAAGGCCCAGTCGTGGGCTTCGATGGGGTGGCCCGCGAGGGCCTCGAGCTTGGCTTGCTCGGCGGCGGCGTTGCGGGCGGCAGCGGGGGCGAGGCGCTCAAGCATGGCGGCGACGCGATCAGGGTTCTTCGCGGTCTCGTCGGCGGTGACGAACGCCGCGTGGTTGGCGAAACCGAGCAGTTCAGCGCGCTCGGCCCGAAGCCATGCGATCTCGAGCAAGACCGGTCGGTTGTCGTGGTCGCCCTCACGCGTGCCGCGCGCCCGTGAGGCTGCCATGATGCGTTCACGCACCTCGCGTTTCGTCAGGCTCTCGAGCCAGGGGTGGCCCGTCGGCAGCACGAGCGTGACAAGGTACTTGCCGTCGAGCCCGCGATCAGCGGCCGCTTGCGCGGCGGCGCTCAGTTCGCCGGGGGAGAGGCCGTCGAGCTCAGCGGGGTCGTCGATCACGAGCGCGAGGTCGTTGGTGTCGGCGAGCAGGTTCTTCTCGAACCGAGTCTCGAGGGTCGAGATGCGCGCGTTGAGCTCGCTCAGCCGCGCCTTCTGCTCGTCGTCAAGGCCCGCACCCGCGAGGGTCATCTCGGTGTAGTACCGCTCGACGAGGTAGCGCTGCTCGTCGGTGAGGCCGAGCGAGTCGAGTTGCTCGTGCAGCTGCGCGATGCGCCAGTAGAGCGCCGAGTCGAGCTTGATGGCGTCTTCGTGCGCGGCGAGCTTGGGCGCGAGCTCTTCTTCGAGCGCGTTCGTGACGTCGTTCGAGTCTGCCGAGGCCTTGTTGTAGAACACGCGCAGCACCCGCGTGAGCAACTGCCCGCTCTGCTCCAGCGGGACCATCGTGTTGTCGAAGTGCGGCATGTCGCGCCGGCGGGTGATGTTCTGAATCTCGGCGAGTTGCTCGGCCATGCCCTGCTCGATCGCGGGCGCGTAGTGCTCATCGCGAATCTCGGCGAAGGGCGGCAACTGGTAGGGGAGGGTGCTCGCGGCAAAGAACGGGTTCGACATGGCTCTAGCTTAGGACCGAACGTGCAAAGATTTCTCTGCAAAGACTTGCTTGCAAAGAAACCTTTGCATTGCTATCGTGAGAGCCATGGCTTCCCACACCGACCCCGAGGTGAACCGCATCGCCGACCTCGACGGCCTCAAGGCGCTCGCGCATCCCTTGCGTATGCAGATCATCGAAGCGCTCTCGACGCACGGTGATGACACCGCGAGCGGCTTGGCCGAACGCCTCGGCGAGTCGAGCGGCGCGACGAGTTATCACTTGCGTCAACTCGAAAAGCACGGCTTCGTGCGTGAGGTTGCTGGTCGCGGTACGGCTCGTGAGCGGTGGTGGGAGCGCGTGCCCGGCCCCATTCACATCGGCAGCGACGAGCTCGAGAGCAGCGAAGCGGCAAGAGCCGCGTCACGCGTCATCATGCGCGAGTGGCTGCACCACCGCGAGGCGGGGGTGCGCGACATCATCGATCGTGGCCACGACGTGCTCTCGCCCGAGTGGCGCGAAGCCACAGCCCTGCAATCGACGAGCGTGCACGTCACCGCGGCGCAGTTGAGCACGCTCAACCAACAGATCAATGACCTACTTGTTGCCTTTGCTCGCGAGCACCGCGGGCAACGCGTGCCCGGCTCGCGGCCCGTGCAACTGCAGTACTTCGGTTTTCCCGTTCTCGACGGCATCGAGATTTTGGACACCACGACCACCCAGAACAGGGGCTGATCATGACCACGATTTCGCTCACCGTGTGCGACGCGACTCCGCGCGAGTCGACGCTGCGCAAGCTCGCTCTTGCTGCCGGTGTGGCGCTCGTGCGCTGGGCGCACCGCCGCCCGATCCCGCCGACGCACGAACAGCAGGCTTTACGGCTCGCAGCCCAGCGCGCCACGGCACAGCAGCGCGACAGCCTGCGGTACGGCATCACGCAGTAACGCCCCCGGCGGGTCGATTAGCGCGGGGTGTCGCCGTTCTCGATCGTTACGGTGCCGTCATGGGCAACGCGGATGACCGTTCCGTCGTCGAGCTCGACGACGGGCCGCCCTTCGAGCCACGTGAGGGTCCAGCGCCACAGCGTCGTGTCATAGCCGAGCAATTC
>CALRWH020000076.1:0-11876 GCA_943371805.1 Pseudomonas synxantha
GAGGGCTTCGTCGCGGTGACCACTCCCGCCCTCGCGGCAGATGCTGACCCCATCGTGTCTGAGGCGAACCCTGCAGGGGTTGTTGACATCCAGATCGTGATCGATTATCTATGCCCCATTTGTGGAGAGTTTGAAGCGACCAACGGCGAGTTCATTCGCACTCTTGTTGAGTCGGGAGCGGCCACGATCGAGTATCGGCCCATCGCAATCTTGACGAGCCGATCGGCCGGGACTGAATACTCGCTGCGCGCCGCGAACGCGGCGGCGTGTGTCGCCAACTCTGCACCCGACTCGTTCTTCGACTTCAACGAGCGGCTGTTTGCCGAACAACCCGAGGAGGGAACCCCGGGCCTCGACGACACACGACTCATCGAGCTCGCGGCTTCTTCAGGCGCTGCCTCGAGCATCATCGAAGACTGCATCACTGAGCGCACATTTGAGTCGTGGGTGAAGGCCGTCACCGATCGAGCCCAAACAGGGCCACTCGCGATTCGCGACGCCGAAGTTGACCGCATCGAAGGAACGCCGACGATCTTCGTCAACGGTCAGAAGTTCGAATACACCTACCCCTTTGATCAGGGTGAGTTTGCACAGTTCGTGCTCCAAGCGGCGGGGGATGAGTTCTCGACCAACCCCACGCCGACTCCGACACCGACTCCGACGCCCACCCCCTAGCGCCGGTAGTCTGAACCAGGGCCAATAGGCCCGGCCGGAAACGGCTTTGCCGACTTGGCGCAATTGGTAGCGCACCCGACTTGTAATCGGGCGGTTGCGGGTTCAAGTCCCGCAGTCGGCTCTCTGTCGCGACGCTATGCCGAGCATTGCCCCACTTCGGGGGGAAAACGGTGCGATTGCCCGCCGTTTTCGTGGAAATCCGTTCGTTTTTCGACTATCCGCACTTGGTCGCATGAGCCTCGAGGCCTAGCGTAAAGGCAGTAGCCGGGGGGCTACTCGAGCTACCGGTCAGGGGGGAGCGAACCATGCTGCACACCGTGTACGCCGCATCTGCTCTGACTATGGTGATGGCCTTGACGTTTCCGTTCATGAGCGGGACGGAGGCCGAGAACGCGGGCCTCGTTGCCGTCGGAACGAATAGCAGCGTTCCCCTCATCACCACGTCTGAGGCGTGGGCCGCATCGAAAGACTCGACCGTCGCGCTGAGCGTCTTTGTTGCGCACCAAACACAAGACGAGGGCTCGTCGACCGACGACAGCGAGTCGCCCAACGCCTCGGGCAACGACGCGGGGTCGAGCGGCGACAGCTCCGGCGGGACGACGAGCGGCGGTTCGACGGGCGGCAGTAGTTCGGGTGGCAGCAGCTCGGGCGGCACCACGGGCGGCACGAACACGGGTGGGGGAACCACGGCCAAGCCCACTCCCACTCCCACGCCCAGCACCCCGCCGCCACCACCTGCACCGGTGTGCCCTGCTGCCATCGGTGGATCAACGGCGGGGGCGCCCAGTCGCACCTCCCCCCTCGGAGTGGCCGGAACGACGTCGGATGACCTGCAGTCGTTCGCCCAAACGTTCAATGCCATTCGCGTGGCGAACTGCTTGCCGCCGGTGCCGTTCGGCAACATTCGTTACGACTCGTGCATGGAAGACCGCTTGTTTTGGATGGCCGAAGACCCGAGCGAAGACCCGATGAGCGCATGGGGCCACATCGGTTCGGTCCGCAGTGATGGCCTCGCGAGCGTGGGCTGCGATGGCAACCTTGCCGGAGGGTCGGGCAACACGGGATCGACGGTTGCGCAGAAGTGGTGGGACTCGTCGAGTCACCGAACGTCGCTGTACAAGCCGACCTACACGAGCAGCACATCGTCTGTCTGCATCTTGTTTTCGATGACCCACGGTGGTGTGCCGAACGAGCCCTATTCGTTCACCCGCGCCGCCGCGCGCTGGGTTTCGTGCTGAGCAGTGACCTGTCTCGAATCGATAGGCTGACGGCACCGGACGCCACGGCGGCGCCCGAGAGGAGCCGTTCGTGAGCACTGCACTTCGTTGGGGAATTCTGGCCACCGGACACATCGCCCGGAGCTTCACCCGCGACCTCCTCGATTCGGGCTTCACGGTCTCGGCAGTGGGCTCGCGTGCCCCCGCAGCGGCAGAGGCGTTTGCTACCGAGTTCGGCATCCCGAACCCCCATGGCAGTTACGAGCAGCTCGTGGCCGACCCCGAGGTCGATGTGATCTACATCGCTACCCCGCACCCCCAGCACGTTGACGCCGCGTTGCTCGCGATCGATGCCGGCAAGCACGTTCTCATCGAGAAGCCGCTCACGATCACGCGAGCGGATGCGCAACGCATTGCCGATCGTGCCGCCGAGCGCGGCGTCGTGGCGATGGAGGCGATGTGGACCCGGTTCTTGCCGCACATGGTGCACCTTCGGTCTCTTCTCGCTGCGGGGGCCATCGGTGAGGTGCGCACGGTCATGGCTGACCACACGCAGTCGCTGCCGACCGACCCGGCGCACCGGCTGCAGAATCCCGAACTCGGGGGCGGCGCGCTGCTCGACCTCGGCATTTACCCCGTGTCGTTCGCGGTTGATGTGCTGGGGCTGCCCACGGCCATTGAGGCGCACGCGTCGATGACACCGACGGGTGTCGATCGCCAGACCGCGATGATCTTCAGCTACGACGACGGCCGGCAAGCCGTGCTGCACTGTGCCCTTGATACGGCGGGTTCGAACCGAGCCGTCGTTCTCGGAACCACCGGCGCGATCGAGCTCGACCGCGTCTGGTACACCCCCACCACGCTCACCCGGTATGACCGAGAGTGGAACGTCGTCGAGCGTTTCACCGCCGACGTCACGACGCGCGGAATGCAGTTTCAGGCCGCTGAGCTCGAAGCCCGAGTCGCAGGCGCAGCACCAACCACACTGCCGATCGACGAGTCGGTCGCGATCATGGGCGTGCTCGATGAGGTGCGATCGCTCATCGGCTTGCGCTACCCCGGCGAGTAGCCCTCGGGGCGGCTCGCTATCATGACCCCATGACTGACCCAGGGCAGCCTCTCAGCCGACGTGCGTTGCGCGATGCGAAACCAGCACGCGGGCGTGCGGCGACGACGTCGACGGATGCCGATGCCGGTGCCGCAGACGGCGCAGAGTCGGCGCGCGGCCTGGGCGCGTTCATCGCCCGTCACCCGCGCGCGGTGCTGACGACGGCACTCTCGGTTGGCTTCGTGCTCGTGGCAAGTGGGGCGCTGTTTGCGGGCGTCGCGGTCGGATCAGCGAACGCCGCGGCCCCCGAGCCCACCGTCACCGCAACTCCGACTCCCGACCCCAGGGCATTGCCCAGCGCGATCGCCGCTCCCAGTCGATTGCGCACGTGTTCGATCAACTTTCTGGCACAAGACGAGCGACTGATTGATTTGTACGGCTCGGTCATCAATGCCTCGACGGGCGAAGTGCTCTTCGACCGCCAAGCCACGGTTCCTGCGCGCACGGCGAGCGTGCTCAAGGTACTCACCGCCGCCGTCGCGCTCTCGGCGCTTGGCCCGGACTACCGTCTGACCACGCGTGTCGTCCCCGGATCGACGCCCGGATCTGTGGTGCTCGTCGGGGGTGGTGACGCCACCTTGAGTCGTCTGCCGGCCGGAGAAGAGAGTGTGTATCGCGGCGCGCCCAAGCTCTCCGATCTTGCCGCCCAGACCGTTGCGGCCTACGCGGCTGCAAACCCCGACGCTCCCGGCATCACCGAGGTCATTCTCGACTCGACGTACTGGAGCAGTGCCGATAAGTGGGACTCGTCGTGGGCTCGCAGCGAACAGACCATCGGGTACCACTCCGAGGTGACCGCGCTACAGATTGATGGTGACCGCGACGATCCGCGGCAGGTCACGAGCCCGCGGTCAACAGACCCGGTTGCACGAGCGGGCGACGCCTTCACGGCTGCCCTTGCGGCCGCCGGAAACCCCACCGGCCAGCCGACGTGGAGTGTGGGTGCAGCGGTCAGCACGACGGTGCTCGCCCAAGTGCAATCACAGCCCGTCAAGACGCTCATCGCTCAGATGTTGCCTAACAGCGACAACACTCTTGCCGAGATGCTCGCGCGAGTGTCGTCACGAGCGATCGGGCTGAACGGCTCGGCCGCGTCGCTCAACCAGACTTTCACGGGTGTGCTCAACGTGTACGGAGTGCCGACAACGGGCTTGAGCATCCGTGACGGGTCGGGGCTCAGCGATCTCAACGCCGTGCCGGCCCAATACGTCGCTGAACTCTTTGTCGTCATCAATGGGGCCGGCCAGAGTCTCGAGCTCATCACCGGGGCCCTGCCCGTGGCAGGCGTGAGCGGCAGTCTTGCCAACCGCTTCAGGGGCGAGAATGCCATTGCGCGGGGCCAGGTCTTTGCCAAAACCGGGTGGATCGACACCTCGTACTCGCTCGCGGGAATCGTGCGTGCCGCCGACGGCTCGGTGCTGACTTTTGCGTTCTATGCCATCCGCGACGGCATTGGGTCGAACGCTCGCGAAGCCCTCGACACCCTGACGACCGGGGTATTCACGTGTGGCGACAATCTGTCGAACAACTGACCTCAACCGCTTCGGAGGCTGCAATGGTGCGAGCGCTCGTGATCATCGACGTGCAGAACGACTTCACCGAGGGCGGGGCTCTCGGAGTCGAGGGGGGTGCCGCGGTGGCTGCGGCCATCACAGAGCACCTGCGCGAGCATCCCGATGACTACGCGGTCGTGATCGCGTCGCGCGACTGGCACGACCCCGACAACGACAACGGCGGGCACTTCGCGTCGGCCGGCGAGCCCGACTTCGTGTCGACCTGGCCGAGGCACTGCATGGCGGGCACCGAGGGCGCGGAGTATCACCCCGCGATCGACACGGGGCTCATCGACATTCACGTGCGCAAAGGTCAGGGCGTGCCGGCCTACTCGATCTTTGAGGGAACGACGGATGACGGTCGGGGCATCGTGGCGGCCCTCGATGAGCTCGGAATCACCGACGTCGATGTCGTGGGCATCGCAACGGACTATTGCGTTCGAGCGTCGGCTCTGGATGCTCTCGCCGCCGGTCGCCGCGTGCGCGTGTTGACGCACCTCGTTGCGGGGGTTGCTCCCGCGTCGAGCGCTGCCGCGCTCGACGAACTCGCTGCGGCGGGTGCCGCGCTCGTCGGCGCCGAGTAGGTCGGATTACACGAGCAACTGGTGCTTCGCGAGGTCGCGGTAGAGCGGCGTCGACGCGATGAGTTCGCTGTGCGTGCCCACTCCGACGACGCGGCCGTGATCGAGCACGACGATCTGGTCGCTATCGACGACGGTCGAGAGTCGGTGCGCGATGACGATGAGCGTGCGGTTCTCCGCCACGGCGTCGATCGCCTCGCGCATGCGCTGCTCGTTGAGGCCGTCGAGCGATGAGGTCGACTCGTCGAGCAGCAGAATGGGGGGCGCCGCGAGCAGCGCGCGCGCAATGGCGAGGCGCTGGCGTTCGCCGCCCGACAGCATGACGCCGTCTTCGCCGACTTGGGCATCCAGACCCCGCTCATCGCGTTCGAGCACGTCGGTGAGGTTGACGGCGCGCAGCACCGCGACGCACTCGTCGTCGGTCGCGTCGGGCGTCGACAGGCGAAGGTTCTCGCCGATCGTGCCGGCCAGCACGGGGGCGTCTTGCTCGACATAGCCGATCTGCGCGCGCAGGTCAGTGCGGTCGAGCGCCCGAATGTCGACGCCGCCCAGTCGCACGACGCCGCTGGTCGGGTCGTAGAACCGTTCGATGAGAGCGAGAATTGTGCTCTTTCCGGCGCCCGAGAGACCGACGAGCGCCGTGCGCTTGCCGCGCGGTGCCGAGAACGTGACCCCGCGCAAGACGGTGCGGTCGATCTCGGTGGCCTCCACGGTTGGCACGCGTCCCGCGAGATGCTCGGTCTCGACGAGCTCGGCAACCTCGGTGGTGACTTGCTCGAGAACAGTGCCTTCGGGGTAGCCGAACGTCACGTCGTCGAACGTCACAGCGTCATCGGTGTCAATCGCCTCGGCCGGCACGATGTCGGCATCGCCATCGCTCTCGCTCGGCAGCGACACGATTTCTTGAATGCGACCGAGCGCGCCAAGGGCTTGGTTGACCGAGTTGATCGCTCCGAAGGCCTGCCCGAGCGGCATGATCATCATGAAGAGAAACAGGATGAACGACACGAGGCTCGCGATCGTGATCGCCTCGCTCGCCACTCTGAATCCGCCCACGCCGAGCACGACGAGCAGGGCCACTTGCAAGGCGATGCCCGCGATCGGAACGACGAGGGCCGAGATCTTGGCGACCTCGATGCCCATGCGCCATGCTCCCTCGGCGTCTTTCTCAACCGCTGCAATCTCACGTTCGGTGGCGTTGGATGCTCGCACCGTGCGCACCGCGCTCAATGATCGCTCGACCGAGGCGGCAAGGTCGCCCACCTTTTCTTGCTGTTTGCGGCTCGCCACGCGAATACGACCCGAGAGTGTCACGACCGTGACAACGGCGATGGCGATGACGGCCAGGGTGAGCCCGAGCAGTACGGCATCAATGATGAGCATGGCGATGAGCGCGCCCACGAACACGAGCGCGCCCCCCACGGCATCGACGAGACCCTGGGTGATGACGGCGTAGAGCAACGTGGTGTCGGAGCCGACGCGCGACACGAGGTCGCCCGTGCGGCGCGTGTCGAACTCGCTGATCGGCAGGCGCAACATGCGGCGCACAAGCTGGCGGCGAGCGCTCAGCACGACCGAGGTGCCGGTGCGCTGCAGCAGATAGTGCTGAAAACCGCTGAGCACGGCCGAGGCGACGACGAGCCCAACCAAGACCCACACGAGAGAGCCGAGGGGGTCGCCCGCCTGAACGACCGTGATGACCTGACTGACGAGCACGGGCTGGGCAAGCGACGCGGCCGCGGCCAAGATGCTCAGCACGACCACCACGCTCAAGATGCGGCGGTGCTCGGCGAGGTACGGCCAGAGCTGGCTCAGCGTGGCACGAGGCCCGTCATCGGGCGTGCGGGAGAACCGGGAGCGTCGTGTGGGTGCAGAAAACGTCATGGTGCCTTCAGTCTTGTTCACGACAACGGCACGGCACTACTCCCGAGCCCCTCGTTTCGCTACGAGCGTGAGGGCGCGCGCGTTTCTCAGATCTTCGGGTTGCCCACCTGGCAGCGCTCGTCATCGATCCGCTCGATCCAGTCGGCTGATCCCCCGTTGAGAGCCTTCCCGGCGTCGGTCACCGTGTAGGTGCACTCCGAGAGAACGATGCCGGCGGCCTCCGCCGACTGGCCCGCCACGTAGACGCCCGAGAAGCCCCACATCTGATTGGCCCAACGAGTGAACTGGCCTGCCGCCGACACGTCGTCGGTATCACCCTCGAGCCCGACGACCATGGTGCCTGACCCGGGCTCGTCGAGGTGCTTATCGGTGCGGCAGTGCGGTGTGGCTGGGTCGACCATGTCGTCGTCGAGCACGGCTCCATCGGCGGCGACATTGATGTAGGTCGCGAGCGGCTGGAAGAAGAGACGGCGGTTGTCGGGCCACGCTGTGCCGGGTCGTTCGATGGCGGTGATGTCGACGCTCGCGAAGGTCCACAGTTGATCGGCGTACAGGCTGTCGTCGGTTCCGCCGCCGCACGAGTCGGTCATGAGCGCTGCTGCCGCCGTCGACGCGGGGTCATCGAACGTTGTGGGCCGGTGCACCGTCATGGTGAGGTCGAGCACGGCGCCGTTGTCGGCCGTGGCGACCGTCGAGATCACGAGCAGCACGTCGTCGGCAAGAGCCGCTTCGGTCGGGCTGGGCTCGGTCGTTGGGGTCGCGCTCGGGGTTTCGCTCGCGGCCGGCTCATCGGGCGCGGCGGGCGGCGTGCATCCCGAGAGTACGAGAAGAGAAATGACGGCTGCGCTCCAGAGAGCCGGTGCACGATTCATGGGCGCAAGCATAGAACTCCCTGTGAGCCGTGTCACTCTCGCTCGACGCCGCGTCGCCGGTCGGGTTTAGGCTCGGGTACCGTGTCCACCCCAGTGATTTCGGCGAGCGCGCTCACCAAGACCTACGGCGACTTCACGGCCGTTGACGGCATTGACTTCGAGGTTGCTCCGGGTGAATCGTTCGGCCTGCTCGGCCCGAATGGTGCGGGCAAGTCGACCACGATGCGCATGGTCGGGGCAGTGTCGACGCGCACGAGCGGCAGTTTGAGCATCCTGGGCCTTGATCCGAACGATCACGGGCCCGACATCCGCTCGCAGCTGGGCGTTGTTCCACAGCAAGACAACCTCGATCAAGAACTGCGCGTGCGCGACAATCTGCTCGTCTATGGGCGCTATTTCGGCCTGCCCCGTGCGGTCGTCGCCGAGCGGGCGGATGCCCTACTTGAGTTCGCTCAGCTGACCGACCGCAAGAAAGCCAAGGTCGATGACCTCTCGGGCGGCATGAAGCGCCGCCTGACAATCGCGCGCGCGCTCATCAACGAGCCGCGCATCCTGTTGCTCGATGAGCCGACGACGGGTCTCGACCCGCAAGCGCGGCACATCTTGTGGGATCGCCTTTTCCGCTTGAAGGAGCAGGGCACGACGCTCGTGCTCACGACGCACTACATGGACGAAGCCGAACAACTGTGTGACCGCCTCGTCGTCGTTGACAAGGGCCGCATCATGGCCGAGGGTTCGCCCGCGTCGCTCATTCGTGAGTACTCGAGCCGCGAGGTGCTCGAGGTGCGCTTCGGCAGTGACAAGAACGCCGAGGCCGCGGAGCGCATGGCCGGGGTGGGCGATCGCCTCGAAGTGCTGCCGGACCGCATCCTCGTCTATAGCGAGAACGGCGAGGCAGCCCTCGAAGCCGTGACGCACCTCGGGCTCGAGCCCATCACCTCGCTCGTGCGCCGCTCGAGCCTCGAAGACGTCTTCTTGCGCCTCACCGGGCGGAGCCTCATCGAATGACGGCTCTCGACCACACCCCGCGAACGGATGCTGAGCGCGCGCTCGCCGCCGGCGCAGCCCCGCGCCGCTGGGGCTCGTGGTACATCGCTGAACACCGCATTCGCGCCATGAAGGGCTACGCCGGAGACGCGATCTTTCAAAGCTTCGGCAACCCGCTCATCTACCTCTTCGCACTCGGCGTGGGGCTCGCGAGCCTCGTGCCACAGGGAGTCGGAGACGTCACGTACTTGCAGTTCGTCGCGCCCGCGCTGATGGCGACGGCAGCCATGACGGTCACGGCCAACGAGACGAGCTACCCCGTCATGATGGGCTTCAAGTGGAACCCCATCTTTTTCGGCATGAACGCCTCGCCCATTTCGGGCGCGCAGATCGTCAACGGCATGATGATCCACATCGCGCTGCGGGTCGTCGTTACCGTGTCGATCTACTTCGGCGTCATCGTGCTGTTCGGCGCGGTGCCGTCGTCGTGGGGCTGGCTCGCGATCGTCGCCGCGACGCTCACGGGCATGGCGATCGGGGTCATCATCGCCACCTACACCTCGACCATTACCGAAGACCGCGGTCAGATGGCGATGCTGCAACGCTTTGGCATCACGCCGCTGTTTCTGTTCTCGGGCACGTTCTTCCCCCTTGAGCAGCTGCCGATCTTCTTGCAACCCATCGGCTGGGTGTCGCCGCTCTGGCACGGCACCGAGCTCGGGCGCGTGGCGACTTACGGCCTCGACGAGCCGATCTGGCTCACAGTCACGCACGTCGGGTACCTCACGACACTGTTCATCGTCGGGCTCTGGGCGACGCGCAAGCACTTTACGAAACGGCTCAACAAGTGAGCGCCGCGAACCTGCCTGCTGCGGCGACCACCGCTGAGGTGGCCCTGCAGCCGCGCCGCAGTGCGCTGTATGCCGGCAATACGGGAGCGGTCATCCATCGCGGCCTGCTCGCGACCCGAAGCACGAACTATCTCGTCGTGCTCAGTGGGTTCTTTGAGCCGGTGTTCTACCTGCTGTCGCTCGGCATCGGCTTTGGAGCGCTCGTCGGCACGGTGCAGACCTCAACGGGCCAAGAGGTGCCCTATGCGGCCTTCATCGCGCCGGCACTGCTCGCGGTCTCGGCCATGAACGGCGCGGTCTATGACTCGACCTGGAACGTGTTCTTCAAGCTCAACTACTCAAAGCTCTATCAGGGGATGCTCACCACGTCGCTCGGCCCGCTCGACGTTGCCCTCGGCGAGATTTTTCTCGCGTTGCTGCGGGGGGCGATGTACGCGCTCGGGTTCATGGTCATCATGCAGGCCTTCGGGCTCAACCTCGCGTGGACTGCTCTGCTCGCGCTGCCCGCCGTGCTGCTCATCGCCTTCGGCTTCGCAAGCTTGGGCATGGCGATCACGAGCTATATGAAGACGTTCCAGCAGATCGAGTGGGTGACCTTCATCATGCTGCCGATGTTCTTGTTCTCGGCGACGTTCTACCCCATCACCGTCTACCCCGAGGCCATCCAGTGGATCATCCAGGCGCTGCCGCTGTGGCACGGCGTCGAGCTCGTGCGCGGCCTCACGACCGGTGCTCTGTCACCCATGATGTTCGTGCACGTGGGCTACTACCTCGTCATGATCGCGATCGGCGTTGTCTTCACGACGAGCCGACTGCGGACGCTGTTCCTGAAGTAGTCGCTAGCGCACTGACTTCACGGGCAGCACGGCCAAACCGCCGAGTACGGCGACGACAGCCGAGGCGATAAAGAGTCCGGCGAAGCCGCCCGTGGCGGCCACGAGCATCGCGCCGACGAGCGGGCCGAAGGCCTGCGGCACCGCGAGGGCCACGTTCATGATGCCGAGGTCTTTGCCGCGGGTGTGGCGGTCGGGCAGTACCTGGGTCGCGAGCGCCTGGTCGACGGCCATGAAGCTGCCGTAGCCGATTCCGAGGAACCCGGCGGCGACGAGCGCCACCGTGAAATCGGGAACGAGAGCCAAAAGCAGAGCCGCGAGTGCTTGCAAGTACGCCGCAACGTAGACGAAGGCCTTGCGTTGCCGCAGGCGGTCGCTCACTCGGCCAAAGACGAGCGCCGATGCGGTGAAGAACACCAGGTAGATGAGCGTGAGCAGAAGAAGGTCATCTTCGGCCGTCTCGCCCCGGTTGAGGCCGTAGAGCAAGAAGTAGAGCAGCAGGGTCGTGCCGAGTGCGTTGCCCAGGTTGACGAGCACGCGGCTGACGAGCGTCCAGGCGAAGTCGGGATGCTTGCGCGGGCTGATCCAGAGACCCGTGATGAGCATCCGTGGGCGAAAGGGCGGACGCAGCACGGTAGGAAGTCGTTCGTCGCGCGTGAGCAGCAAGAACGGCAACACGAGCACGACGAGAAGCCCGGCCACGAGCAGGTACCCCTGGATCAGGCTGAGGCCCAGAAAGACGACGAGCACGATGCCCAGCAGGGTTCCGATTGCTTGCGGTGCCGACACCCAGGCCGAGACGAAGCCGCGTTGCTCGACCGGCACTTGGTCGGCGATCGTCGCCGTAATCGCGGCCGAGGCCATGCAGAAGCCGCTGATCGCGAGTGACCAGCAGATGCCAATGCCGACGAGACTCGACTGCAACCCGAGCGCCACAAGCGAGGCGGCGAAGAGCACCGTGCCTGCTGCAATCCACGGCTTACGGCGGCCGAACCGCGAGGTCGTACGGTCGCTCAGGGCTCCGGTGAGCGGAAAGACGATGAGCGCACACACACCCGCGATGGCCGAGATGATGCCAAAGGCAACAACGCTTTCGGTCCAGTCGGTCGTCGTGAGGAGCGCGTCAATTTCTTGCGGCAAGAGCAATTGGATGGGCGTCAACTGCGCCATCCAGATTCCCAACCAGGCCGTCGCGAAGACGGTGATCCAGGCGGCGCTGACGCGGCGCGTGGGTTCGGCGAACGGAGTGAAGGCGGCAGGCATCTGGGGTGAGCTCACACGTCACAGGCTAGCGGGGTCGAGGCCGCACGGGCCT
>CALRWH020000077.1:0-11852 GCA_943371805.1 Pseudomonas synxantha
CGCAGCCCCCAACGAGCTTGAGCGATCACTTCCACACTAGGGTCGGAGATCACGCCAACGTTTGCGCTCCAAGCGCCGGTTGAGGGGTCGGGAGTGACGGTAGTCATCAAGCCGTTAACCGTCACCTCGATGCGCGTTCGCGGCGTTACATTGGATATGCGGCCCGACACCGTGAGTGATGCGCCCGAGGTGTACGTCGGCGGCAGAGTGACCATCGGGGGATCGACACGTACGGTGGGCTCCCACGAGGTGGTGTAGAGCGACTCAATAGTGCGGACTCCGGGGTTATGGCGCATGATTGCCATTGCAGAAAGCTTGCCGACCGACGACGCACAGAACTGTGCCGGGGTGCCTGAGTATCCGTCTGGAACGATAAAGCCGGACGCGGAGTTGAGGCCGACGAATGCCGCACCCACCATCGCCGACCCGCCGCTATCTCCGGCGATCATGCATACGTTGGTGAGAATCGCATCGACCTGGTAGCAGGGACCCTCGCTGCAATCGCCCACCTCAAGGTTGGATCGCAGATCGTCAACGATCTGCCCACACGTCCAGCCCGTCGTTGAGCCCGACTTGCAAATCGGCGAACCCGTCGTGGGAATGATCGTGTCGCGCACCGTGAGCAGGCCACCCGTGCGGGCACCTTGCCCTCCGCTATAGGTCGTGACGGTCGGCCCCGTCGTGAAGCCCGATTGCGTGACGGTGACGAGTCCAACGTCATAACCGCCACCCGCCTGAAACGATCCCGACCGCGGTGTTCCGACGTTGAGCGAGGTGCCCGACGGAGTAAACCCGGGTGCGGTCACGCTGACATGGCGGTACAGACCACTGCCCGCGCAGTGTCCGGCCGTGACGAACTCCGGCTGACCCGAAAAATTGGTGCCATTCGCGCCGACAGAGCACCGGCCGCCCCCGGCGCCCGTGCTGAAGGTGATGGCGTCGCCGCCATACACGTCGGCGGCCGGTTCGAAGATCACGTCGTCGATCGACGGCACCGGCGGGGCAACCTCGCCAATGACCGCGACCGCCCCGACCTGCTCGACCACGGCGGCCTCGGCGGCCGAGTCGACCCCGATGGTCAGCGTCGTGCCGTCGAGCACACGGTCACTCGCATCGATGCCCTCGGCTGCAAGGTATTCGACGAGGTCTGACGCATCGGCAGCCGCGGCGGCCTGCGCCAGATACTGCTCAGGCGAGAGCCCCAGGTCACGCTCCACCGCGGCGACGAGCTCGGTCGGCAGTTCGGCAGCGGCCTCACTGAAGTCGCTCTCGGGGTATTCCCCCATCTCTGGAATCGCCGACGCGTCAGGGGCGGGCGGCAGCGTTTCGCCAGCCGCGGTCGTCGTCGGCATCAGGCTCACGAGAAGCGCGGCAACGACCAAAACCACTGTCGAGCGTGGTGCACCGTGTGCCCCACGACTCTTCTTCCGTCGCCCCCGCGACGCGCTCCCGGGCACATCGGCCGGGCTCCGTTTCCACCCCATTGCCTCAGTATGGCTGACCATGCCGCCCTACGCACGCCGTGCGGTGCAGGGATGTTCGGGGAACGTTCAGCGGGCGCTGAGGCGCTTGCGCACCCGCGCGGTGACGCCCGAGATGCCCTCGGCGCGCAAGTGGTGCAAGGTCATGCGCACGGTGTGCCCGAATCCTGACGTGCGGGCAGCGCGAGCGCCCACACCCATGCCGTCGCGGCCGCGCGTCACGTCGGCCGCGCGGCGCGGGTGGGCGACGGCCGCGAGCAGCGGCTGCAGCACGACCGACCACACGAATCGCTCGCGCACGCGAGCGACATTGGCACGCCACTCGGCGACCTCGGGTGAGTCGGCGAGCACGCGCGTGAGGGCGTCGGCGAGAGCATCCACGTCGTTGGCGGGTACGACGATTCCGAGATTCTCGGCCGCAATGATCTCGGCAAAGCCGTCGCCCTCGGTCACGACCATCGGCAGACCCGCCCAGAGGTAATCGAGAATGCGGGTGCGGAACGAGAACGTCGTCTCGACGTGCACGTGGTGCGTGCTCACCCCGGCGTTGGCCTCGACGAGGTACGCGCCCCGATGGTCGTAGGGCACCCATGTGTCGTTGAAGATGACCTCGCGGCCTTCGAGGCCCAGCGAGGTCGCGAGGTCGAACGACTCGCGCACGATGCCCATCTCATCGACGCCCGGGTGCCGCGTGCCCAAGAAGAAGAGACGGATGCCCGGCACCCGCTCGCGCGCCACCCCCACCGCGCGAATCAGCGTGAGCGGGTCGAACCAGCTGTAGACCCCGCCTCCCCAGATGAGCACGCGCGAGTCGGCGTCGATGCCGGGGGTGACGCCGCGCATCCCGTGGCCCGCGTCGGCGACGGGAGGGTTCGGCTCAAGCCCAAACGGCACCACGTCGAGCAGCGCTCGCAGGTCGGGGTCGGCGCCATACGTTGCGGGGCTCAAGCGGCCGAGGCCCGCCAGCTGCCCCAGATAGAACAGCCGCTGGCGCTCACTCGCACACAGAATGAAGTCGGCCCGCCGCAGTTGGTCGTTGAGCGCATCGCGCGCGGTCGACACGCGCAAGGCCCACGTCGAGGGCGGCAGTTCGCGGCCCTGCTCGAGCATTTCGAGGTGCATGGGGTCGTAGGCGTCGGCGATGAGCATGCGGTCGGTGCGCGCGACGGTGCGAAATTGCGTGTTCGCATAGCCCTGAAACAGCACGACCTCAGCCCAGCGTTCGTGCACGGCGATGCCGCGTTCATCACCGGGCGCGACGTGAGCGATCGGGAACGGCGGCGACGGATGCTCGGCGCGCGTCGTCGACACGAGACGCACCTCGTGCCCGGCCTGCTGCAGCGTGAGCGCCATGTTCCACGCGCGAATCGCGGGGCCTGCCATGGCCGCGGCGAGCGGGTCGCCCGTGATGATGAGCACGCGGGTCATGAGGGTGACCCCTTCTGTGAGTCACGGGGGTCGGCAAGCGTCATGACCGGCAGGGGCCCGGCCGGCGTTACGAGATCACGCAGCACATCCATTGCGCCCCGACTGTACCGGGAGTAGCTGCCTGACAGCGCGCCGCTGACGACGGCGGGCACGCGGGCGATGCGCACGCGCGGCAGTCGCGCACGCCGGGCCTCGTGTGCCGCCTTAGCGTCGAGCTGCTGCTGCACCGCCGACCCCACGCTCAGCGCGCGAGCGCGCTCGGCCAGCAAGGCGGTGCGGCGGGCCAGTCGGGTGGCGCGCTCGCCCTGCGGCTCGCGCAAGCGAGCGAGCTTGTCGGCGAGCGTCGGGCGCCGGGCGCCAATCTGATTCGCGCCGTGCTGGCGATAGTCAATGAGCGGCTCGGGCACCAGGCGCACGCGCCCGACGGCCGCGGCGATCGCCGCGAGCCATTCGTCGTGCACCCACTCCCCCGGAATCGGTGCCGCGCTCTCGAGCAACGTGCGCCGCAGCATGACCGTGGCCCCCGTCACGAGGTTGCGCCTGAGCAACACGGGCAGGGCCTCGCCGGCGGCGAGGCCCGCGCGCTCGGCCTCGGTCGCTTCGAGAGCCTCGAGCAGGGTGATCCCCAGGGGCGCGCCGTCACCGTCAACGAGTCGGGCGTCACTGTGAGCGAGCAACAGTTCGGGGTCGGCCGCGAAGGCTGCGGAGAGGGTGGCGAGCTTGCCGGGCATCCACTCGTCGTCTTGATCGCTCAGCGCGATGAGCTCGCCCTCGCACGCCGCAAGCGTTGCCGCGAAGTTGGCCGTCACGCCCAGTGCGGGGCGTCGACGAATGATCGTGAGGCGCGTCGGCAGCTCGGGGTCAGCGGCGAGCGCCTCGGCGTGCACACGCTCGATGATCGCGAGCGTGTCGTCACTCGAGTCGTCATCGCCCACGACGAGTTCGATGGGCGCGGGGCGCTGGCTCAGGATGCTGCGCACTTGCCGCGCGACGTGCGCGGCACCATTGTGCGTGCCGAGAGCCACCGAGATGCGCGCGTCTGCCACCCCGCCAGCCTAGAGCCGCCAACGCGCGCGGCTAGGATCGACCCATCATGACTGGGGGCGACACGCAGCACGGGGGCGACGGCGCGGCCGTCGCTGTCGTGACGGTCGCCTACCGCTCGAACGACGTACTGCCCGGTTTTCTCGAGTCGATCGAGGCGGCGAGCGCCGCACCCGTGCACTGCGTGATTGTCGACAACCGGCCCGGTGAGGGTTCTCTCGCGGCTGACCTGGCACACCAGCATGGCGCCCACTACATCGCGCTGCCGAGCAACCCGGGTTATGGCGGAGCGATCAACGCGGGAGTCGCGTCGCTCGCGCCGTCGGTGCGCTGGGTGCTCGTGAGCAACCCCGATGTGGTCTTGCACGCGGGCGTGATCGATGCTCTCGCGGCTGTCGGCGAGAGCGACGAGCGCATCGCCGCGATCGGGCCCGCCGTGCTCAACCCCGATGGCACGGTCTACCCCTCGGCGCGTCGAGTTCCGTCTCTGCGCACGGGCGTGGGCCACGCCTTGTTTGTCAACCTCTGGACCGAGAACCCATGGACCAAGCGCTATCGCCAAGACGCTGACGAGGCCGTGACCGCACGTGACGCCGGCTGGCTCTCGGGTGCGTGTCTGCTGATTCGCCGCGATGTCTTCGATGCCCTGGGTGGCTTTGACGAGGGTTACTTCATGTACTTCGAAGACGTCGACCTGGGTTATCGCCTCGGCAAGGCCGGTTGGCGCAATCGCTACGAACCCTCGACCGCCGTGACCCACGTGGGCGGGCACACCGCCGCGCGTGACTCGGCCGTCATGATTCGCGCCCACCACACGTCAGCGCGCCGGTTCATCACGCGCAAGTATTCGGGCTGGCACCTGTGGCCCGTTCGCGCCGCGCTCTCGGTGGGCCTCGCCGTGCGCTCAGCGCTGCTCCAACGCCGCGCGCACTAACGCGCCCGCGACTTCCGCGTCAACTCGACTCGGCCTCTATGGTCGCCTCGTACGCGTCGACAACCTGGTCGGTCGGGCCGAGAGCGCGCAGCCGGCCATCGTGCAGCCACGCCGTTTGCTGGCACATCGAGCGAATTTGCGACAGGGAGTGCGAGACGAGAATGACCGTGCGCCCCTGCCCCGTGAACTCAAGAAACTTCTGCCGTGACTTCTTTCGGAATGCTCCGTCGCCAACCGACAAGATTTCGTCGACCATGAGGATGTCGGGCTCGGTGTGCACGGCCACGGCGAAACCGAGCCGTACGTACATGCCCGACGAGTAGTTCTTGACCGGCTGATCGATGTACGCCTCGACGCCGGAAAAGTCGACGATCTCGTCGAATCGTGCCGTGACCTGCTTGCGAGTGAGCCCGAGAATCGATCCGTTGAGGAAGATGTTCTCGCGACCACTGAGCTCGGGATGAAAGCCCGACCCGACCTCGAGCATTGACGACACCCGACCGTTGAGCACGATGCGCCCCTCGTCGGGCTGGTAGATGCGAGCGAGGGTCTTGAGCAGCGTCGACTTGCCCGAGCCGTTGCGACCAACGAGCCCGAGGGTTTGACCGCGCGGAACCTCGAATGAGACATCACGCAGGGCCCAAAAGTCATCGGCCACGACACGACGCCCGCGCATGACGGCCGACTTCAGGGTTTGGTTGCGCTCGTGGAATAGCCGGAACTTCTTCGAGACGCCCTCGACGATGATTGCGGGTTGCTGGGGCTCGTGAAAAGAGGCACTCACAGCAGTTCTGCCAATCGACGCTCGTGGCGCGCGAACACGAGGTAGCCGAGCGAGAACATGATCGACGCCGCCACGATGGCGATCACCCAGTCGAGCGCGCTGGGCACGGTGTTGTCATAGAGCAGGGTGCGGAAGATCTGCACGATGTGCAGCATGGGGTTGAGCTGGAACACCGTCGTCACCCACCCGCCGGTTCGCTCTGCCGCTTGTTCGACGAGCGCAAACGGGTAGATGATCGGCGTCAAGAACATCCACATGGGCAACAGAATGCTCACGAAGTGCTGGGTATCGCGAAAGTGAACGTTGACGATCGCCAGCATCATGGCGAGGCCCGTGGCGAACATCGCAAGAATCAGCATTGCGATCACCACCAGCGGCAGCCATGGCAGGGGCATGCCCCCAAAGATCAGCAGGGCGATGGTCAGCACCGCGAGTTCGACCCCAAAGGTGATGGCGGTCGACAAGGTGACCGATAAGGGCAAGTGCATCCGCGGGAAGTAGACCTTCTTGATGAGGCCCGCGTTGCTCGTTATCGACGCAACACCGCCGTTGACGACGCGGGTAAAGAATGTCCACGGCAACAGCCCGCACATCAACCAGAGTGCGTAGATGTCGACCCCGCTCGGGTCACCCGCCGGAGGCTGGGCTCGCAACAGCACAGAGAAAACGATCGTGTACACGAGCATCGTCGCGAGCGGATTGATGACGGACCAGAGCTGGCCGAGCACGGTGCGACGGTACTGACCCTTGACTTCGCGCTGGGTCAGGTTGAGCAGTAGCTCGCGCGTGGCGAGCAGCTCACGACCGTACGTCATCGTCACGACGGGTTACCGCGTCAGCAGGCGCTGCAAATAGGTGCCGTACCCACTCTTCGCGAGTGGCGCCGCAAGCTTCGCCAACTGAGCATCATCGATCCAGCCTGCTCTCCAGGCAACCTCTTCGATGCAGCCGATCTTGTAGCCCTGCCGGTCTTCAATGACCCGCACATACTCCGACGCTTGCATCATCGACTCAAATGTTCCGGTGTCGAGCCACGCCGTACCCCGATCGAGCGCGTGTACCTGCAGTCGGCCGGCGTGGAGGTAATGCTCGTTGACAGTCGAGATCTCGAGCTCGCCGCGCGCGCTTGGCGCGATCGACTTCGCCACCTCGACCACCGAGTTGTCATAGAAGTAGAGCCCGGGAACCGCATAGCTGCTCTTGGGCAGTGTGGGCTTCTCCTCAATCGACACTGCCCGGCCTTCAGCGTCGAATTCAACGACGCCGTAGGCCTCGGGGTTCGACACTTGGTAAGCAAAAATCAGGCCGCCCTCGATGTCGTTGTACCGACGCAGCGCTGATCCCAGCCCCGAACCGTGGAAGATGTTGTCGCCGAGAACGAGAGCGACGCTGTCGTCTCCGATGAATCGTTCACCGATGATGAAGGCCTGGGCGAGGCCGTCGGGCGACGGCTGTTGGGCGTAGGTAAGGGAAATGCCGAGATCGCTGCCATCGCCCAAGAGAGCCTCGAACTGGCTCGCGTATTCCGGGGTCGTAATGACCAGAATCTCGCGGATATCAGCCATCATGAGCGTCGACAGCGGGTAGTAGATCATCGGCTTGTCGAAAATCGGCATGAGCTGTTTCGAGATGCCCTTGGTGATGGGCCAGAGCCGAGTGCCCGAACCACCCGCGAGAATGATGCCCTTCATCGGCTGCTCCAGCGATCGTCTAGCGAGGCCGTGTAGTCGATGACGGCCTGCCACGTCGGCAGCAACCCCGAACGCTCGGCCTCGAGCAGTGTGGGGGCGTCGAGGTCTTTCGGCGAGAGCAACAGCTCGTCGCGCTCAAACGGCATCGGCAGGCCAACAGTCTCATCGAGCGGCGTGATGCCGTGCTCGCGGCCAGGCGCATACGTCTCGCTCACGAGATAGGTCACGGCAGTGTCGTCAACGAGCGAGACGAAACAATGGCCAAGACCCTCGCCAACATACAGAGCGCGGCGGTCGACCGTGTCGAGCACCACCGAGTCCCATTGGCCGAAGGTTGGGGAGCCGACGCGAATGTCGATCACAAAGTCGATGACGGCGCCATGCGTGACCGTGACGTACTTGGCCTGGCTCGGGGGAACATCCGCAAAATGGATGCCCCGCACCACGCCCTTGCGCGAGATCGACGCGTTGCCCTGCCGAAGGTCGAGAGGGTGGCCCACCGCGTCGGCGAGCGCGTCAAAGCGATACCACTCCCAGAAGGTTCCGCGATCGTCGGGAAACTGTCGCGGAGTGACCTCGAAGGCACCCGGCACCGACAACTCGCGAATCTGCACGACGGAGAGCCTAGCAACGGGGCACCGGGGCGACCGCGGCTCGATCGACCCCCCTCGCTAGAATCGAGTCGTGAACCTTCTCGTGACCGGCGGCGCCGGCTTCATCGGCTCGAACTTTGTGCACCACGTCATTGAGCACACCGACCACCACGTCACGGTTCTCGACAAGCTCACCTATGCCGGCAACCGCGCCTCGCTCGAGGGGCTTTCGGATGCTCGCCTGACGTTTGTGCACGGTGACATCTGCGACGCTCCGCTCGTCGATGAGCTCGTCGCGGCCGCCGACGCCGTCGTGCACTACGCCGCCGAGAGCCACAACGACAACTCGCTCGACGACCCCCGCCCCTTCGTCGACACCAACATCATCGGCACCTTCACGCTGCTCGAAGCCGTGCGTCGGCATGGCACGCGCTTTCACCACATCTCGACCGACGAGGTCTATGGCGACCTCGAACTCGACGACCCCGAGCGGTTCACCGAGACGACGCCGTACAACCCCTCGAGCCCGTACTCATCGACGAAGGCTGGCAGCGACTTGCTCGTGCGCGCGTGGGTGCGCTCGTTCGGCGTGCAGGCCACTCTCTCGAATTGCTCGAACAACTACGGGCCGTACCAACACGTTGAGAAGTTCATCCCGCGACAGATCACCAACGTGCTGCGCGGCGAGCGCCCGAAGCTCTATGGCTCGGGCGAGAACGTGCGCGACTGGATTCACGCCGACGACCACTCGGCCGCGGTGCTCACGATTCTCGACCGCGGCACGATCGGCGAGACCTACCTCATCGGCGCCGATGGCGAAAAGAACAACAAAGAGGTCGTCGAGTTGATTTTGACGACGCTCGGCCAGCCCGCTGACGCCTATGACCACGTGACCGACCGACCCGGCCATGACTTGCGCTACGCGATCGACTCGAGCAAATTGCGCCGCGGGCTCGGCTGGGCGCCCCGATTTGGCGACTTCGCGGCGGGCCTCACCGACACCGTGCAGTGGTACCGCGACAACGAAGCCTGGTGGGCGCCGCAGAAAGACGCGACCGAAGCCCGCTACCGCGCTCAGGGGCAGTGATGACGGGGCCGCGCTACCTCATTACGGGCGCGGGCGGGATGCTCGGCCGCGACCTGCAGGCAGCGCTCGCCGAGCGCTCGGTCACCGCGCTCTCGCGGCTCGAGCTCGACATCACCGACCCACGCGCCTGCGCTGACGCGGTCGCTGGCCACGATGTCGTGCTCAACGCCGCCGCCTACACGGCCGTCGACGCAGCCGAAGCCGACGAAGAGCAAGCGACGCTTATCAATGCCACGGGTGCCGAAAACCTGGCGAGCGCGTGCGCCGCGGCGGGAGCCGTTCTCGTGCAGTACTCCACCGACTACGTGTTCGCGGGTGACGGCGTCGGACCCTACCCCGAAGACGCTCCGATCGCTCCCGTGAGTGCCTACGGCCGGTCGAAGGCGGAGGGCGAACGACGGGCTGTCGCCGCGCATCCCGATGGCACCATCGTGCTGCGCACGGCATGGCTGTATGGCGAGCACGGACCCAACTTCGTGCGCACGATGATGCGGCTCTATCGCGAGCACGGCACCTTGACCGTGGTCAACGATCAACACGGTCAGCCCACGTGGACCCGCGATCTGGCCGAGCAGACGGTACGGATGCTCGACGCCGGTGTGCGCTCGGGCACCTTGCACGGCACCAACGCCGGGGCCACGACGTGGCACGGGTTTGCCCGAGCGATCGTCGAGAACCTGCACGGCGACCCTGATACAGTCGCACCGACCGACAGCGCGCAGTTCGCGCGCCCCGCTCGACGCCCCGCCAACTCAGTGCTCGCGCACGATGGGTGGGCCCGCATCGGCCTTGCGCCGATGCGCCCCTGGCGTGCGGCGCTCGACGACGCGATGGCCGAGGGAGTGTTCACATGAGCCTCACCACCCTGCGGGTCGTGCTCGACCAGGTGGGCGACCCGGTGCCGAGCGGCATCGGTCGCTACGCGCTCGAGCTCACACGAGCTCTCATCGAGACCGCGCCGCGCGGGTGCGATGTCGCCGGCATTGTCGCCTCGTCGCCGCCGAGCGAGTACGAGCGCATCGAACAGCAGCTGCCGGGCTTGAGCGACCTTTTCAAGAGCGCACTCGATCGCCGCCAATTGGCCGCCGCGTGGCAGCACGGCTTCACGCGACTGCCGGGAGCCGGCATGGTGCACGCCCCGAGCCTCTTTGCGCCGCTCTACCGGCACGACCGCATCAACTCGCCGGGCGAGCAAACCGTCGTCACGATTCATCACTCGGCGGCATTCACGCACCCCGAAACGCTGCCGAGCCGCACCGTGGCGTGGACGCGGGCCATGGCCAAGCGCGCCGAGCGATACGCCGACGCGATCGTCGTGCCCACCCACGCCGTCGCCGATGACCTCGCGTCGGCGCTCAACCTCGGCGATCGCGTTCGCGTGATCGCCGCAGCCGTGAGCCCCTCACTCGACCCCGGCCCCAGCCGCGACTCGCATGCCGCGGCACTCGACTTGCCCGAGCGATATGTGCTCGCCGTGGGCGGCCTCGATGGCGCGAGCGGTATTCCCGCGCTCGTGCGGGCCGCTGCGGGCCCCCACGCGCCCGAGGTTCCCCTGTTGCTCGTCGGCGTGAGCGACGACGAACTCGACGCTCTCGTTCGTGACCTCGACGCACCCCTCGACCGCTCGCGTGTTCGCGCGCTGGGGGTGCTTGGTGAGACCGACCTGGCCGTGGCGTACTCACGTGCGACCGCCGTGGCCGTGCCCGCCATCTCGGCGGGCTCGGGCCTCGTTGCCCTCGAAGCCATGAGCCTGGGCGCTCCGGTCGTGCACTCCGACACGCCCGCACTGCTCGAGGTGTGCAGCGATGCCGGGGTGGTTGTTGCTCGCGACGACGCCGAGGGCTACCCCGAGCGACTGGCCGAGGCCGTGCGCTCCGTGCTCGACGACTCTGCACTCGCGGCCGAGTTGACCGTGCGCGGGCGCGATCGTGCCCGCGCCTTCAGCTGGCGCGACTCAGCCGAGAAGACCTGGCAGCTGCACGCTGACCTCTAGCGCAGCATCCCGACGCCGTTAGGGAGTGGGCGTGGGAGTGGGCCGCAGAGCAACCGCTGCCGCGACACTCGCGCGCGCGAGCTCGAAGTCGGGCTCGACGTTGTCGATGAGGGGCGGCACGAGTTCGAGCCGCACAATGTCGTGGTCGCGCGAGAGCACCGCGAGATCGCTTAAGACTCCGAGCATCGACTGGGGGATGTCGGTGCGCACGAGATCGCTCGAGGCCTCGGCGATCGCCTGAAAACGCGTGAGCACAACGCCGGGCTCGAGTTGCCGCAGCATTGCCTCTTGAATGTCGCGCTGGTGTTCCATGCGGTCGAAGTCGGTGAGCTCGTAGCGACTACGGGCATACCAGAGGGCCGTGTAGCCATCCATGCGCTGCTCGCCCGCCGCGATCTCGCCCACGACCGGGCCGCCGTTGATGCCGAGCGTCACCGGTTCTTCGACCGTGACAACGACGCCACCGAGCGCGTCGATGAGCGACTCGAAACCGGCCATGTCGATGAGCACCGTGAACTGTACGGGAATCCCTGTCACACCTTCAACGGCATCGCGCATGGCCTCGATGGCGGGCGTGCTGCCGTCTTTCTCGGCGTTCGGATACACCTCGGGATGCTCCTCCGCCCACGGGTAGAGGTAGGCGAGCAAGCAGTCGTCACCGCAATCGAAGCCGTTGGGCCACGCCGTCCACAGCGGCGAATCCTCGCTAAACGGAGCGTTGTAGAGATTGCGCGGGATGCCCACCATCGACACGGCGCCCGTCGTCGCGTCAATGCTCACGAGCGTCAGGCTGTCGGGCCGCAATCCGATGCGATCG
>CALRWH020000078.1:0-11829 GCA_943371805.1 Pseudomonas synxantha
TTTCCGGTCGTGGCGGCGAAAGGGCTCACGCTCGTCGAGGTGGCCTACCCGCCTGACGCCGAGCTCGGGGCGCGCGCCGAGCTCACGCGAGCTCGTCGCGAGCCCGTGGGCCGGGCATCAGACCCCTCTGACTAATCGCCTCAGATTGACCGGCCTCCCGCCGACGGGTAGGCTCGACGCTTGGTGCCCGTCGCCGACGGCCATCCGGTTGAGCCCTCCACCGTGGCGTTCGTTCTCATCGAGACACGAACTCCCCCCGGAGCGGGATTCACGAACTACTCGACACGAAAGTACTAGCACTGTGACGCGCACTTTCAGCCCCACTCCCGCTGACGTTCAGCGCAACTGGGTCGTCATCGACGCAACCGATGTCGTCCTGGGCCGCCTCGCCAGCCACGCCGCCGTTCTCTTGCGCGGCAAGCACAAGCCGACCTTTGCCCAGCACATGGACATGGGCGACTTCGTCATCATCATCAACGCCGACAAGGTGGCCCTGACGGGCTCGAAGCTCGCGCAGAAGAAGGCCTACCGCCACTCGGGTTACCCGGGCGGCCTCACGGCGACCTCCTACAGCGAGCTGCTCGAGAAGAACCCCGAGCGCGCCGTCGAGAAGGCCATTCGCGGCATGCTGCCGAAGAACTCGCTGGGCCGCGCCCAGATCAAGAAGCTCAAGGTCTACACGGGTGCCGAGCACCCGCACGCTGCGCAGCAGCCGACGATCTACACCCTCGACCAGGTCGCCCAGTAGCGGCCGCGCAGACGCTAAGGAATCAGCATCGTGGCAGACGTTACGAACACCGACATCAACACCGACGACATCACTCCTGAGTCGGCTCCCGAGAGCTACACGACCGAGTCAGCTGCTCCCGCAGCATCGGTGGCGCCCCGCGCCATCCTCTCGGTTGGTGGCGCGGCCGTGGGTCGTCGCAAGCAGGCCATCGCCCGCGTGCGCATCAACCCGGGTGCCGGCACTTACAAGGTCAACGGGCGCACGCTCGAGGACTACTTCCCGAACAAGCTGCACCAGCAGCTCATCAACGACCCCTTCACGATCCTGCAGCTGGGTGGTGCCTACGACGTCGTCGCGCGCATCACCGGTGGTGGCCCCTCGGGCCAGGCCGGCGCTTTGCGTCTCGCCATCGCGCGCGCTCTCAACGAGATCGACCGTGAGAACAACCGCCCCACGCTCAAGAAGGCCGGCTTCCTCACGCGCGACGCGCGCGTGATCGAGCGCAAGAAGGCCGGTCTCAAGAAGGCCCGCAAGGCTCCTCAGTACTCGAAGCGCTAGTCGATCGAGGAGAAGACTCGTCATGGGTCGACTTTTCGGCACGGATGGGGTTCGAGGGCTGGCCAACGGTGATCTCACCGCTGACCTCGCCCTCGGCCTCTCCCAGGCCGCTGCTCGCGTGCTCACCTCGGGGAGGCACGCTGAAGAGTTGCGCGCCGCGGGCAAGCGCCCGACGGCGATTGTCGCGCGAGACCCGCGCGTCTCTGGCCAATTCTTGACGGCTGCCGTCTCGGCGGGGCTCGCGAGTTCGGGCATTGACGTTCTCGATGCCGGCGTGATTCCGACCCCGGCCGCGGCGTTTCTCGTGGGCGATATTGGTGCCGACTTCGGCGTCATGATCTCTGCCTCGCACAATCCGGCACCCGACAACGGCATCAAGTTCTTTTCGTTCGGGGGCACGAAGTTGCCCGATGCGGTCGAAGACCGCATCGAAGAAGCAATGTCGGGCGAAAAGCTCGCGCCGACCGGCGCGGGCGTCGGCCGCATCCGTCGCTTTGCTGACGCCGAAGACCGCTACGTGCTGCACCTGCTCGGCACGGTCGACGTGTCGCTCGCGGGGTTGCACGTCGTGATTGACTGCGCGCACGGCGCCGCGGCGGGTATTTCGCCCCAGGTCTTTGCCGATGCGGGTGCTCGCGTCACGGTGATCGGCAGCGACCCCGATGGCCTCAATATCAATGATGGCGTCGGGTCAACACACCTCGAGCCCCTGCAAGCGGCTGTTCTCGAGCACGGTGCTGACCTTGGCATCGCGCACGATGGCGACGCCGACCGCTGTTTGGCGGTGGATGCTGCGGGTCGCGTCATCGACGGCGACCAGATCATGGCGATCATTGCGCTCTCGATGAAGGCGCGCGGCTTGCTCACCGACGACACCCTTGTCGCCACGGTCATGAGCAACCTCGGGCTCAAGCGCGCGATGGCCGAGCACGGTGTGCGCATGATCGAGACGGGCGTCGGTGACCGCTATGTGCTTGAGGCGCTCGCCGAACACGGGCTGAGCCTGGGTGGCGAGCAATCGGGCCACATCATCATGAGCGAGCACGCGACGACAGGCGACGGCATTCTCACGGGACTTCAACTCGCGGCCGAGATGGTGCGCTCGGGGCAGACGCTCGCCGAGCTCGCCGACGTCATGACGGTGTTTCCGCAGGTGCTCATTAACGTGCGCGGAGTCGACCGTACGGCGCTCGAGGGCCACGCGATCATCGCGGCGGCCGTCGCGGCCGAAGAGGCCGCGCTGGGAGACAGCGGCAGGGTGCTGTTGCGCGCGAGCGGAACCGAGCCGATGGTGCGCGTGATGGTCGAGGCCGCCGAGCAAGAGATCGCTGACCAGGTCGCCGAGCGACTGGCCGCGGTCGTGCGCGAGCAGCTCGCCGTCTAACCAGCTGGTCGTGGGTCGCGGTCGGGCGTGGCAATGACTTCGACATGCGTCATGGTCAGTACGGCGTCGTCGTTGGCGGCCCATTCTTTCCACGCTGCGCTGATGGATTCCAGTTCGCGCTGCGTTGCGTGACCACCCTCACGGGCGTCGTGCGCGAACGATGACTGCAGCACTCTTTCGGCCCATGCGCCTCCCCACCACGCGCGCTCAGCGGGAGACTGAAACAACCAGACGGATGCCGTGGTCGCTATCGATCGCAGGCCCGCCGATCGTGCCCACGCCGTCATGTGGCGGCCGGCATCCGGCTCGCCACCGTTACCGCGATGGACCCGTCGATACAGGTCGAGCCACAGCTCGAGTTCTGGTGACAACGGGTAGATCGCGGTTGCCGCGTAGTCGACCTCGCGCGCAGCGATGATGCCTCCGGTCACGGTGACGCGAGCCATCTCTTGCAGCATGGAAACCGGTTCGGCGACATGCTGCAGGGTTTGGTGGGTGTGTGTGATGTCGAACGTGCCGTCATTGAACGGCAGGGCGAGCGCGTCGGCCTGGACGAGGTCGATTGTCGCTCCGACCTCGGCAGCGTGGCGCTCTGCAGCGACGATCGCGTCGGCAGCGGCGTCTACCCCGACGACTCGGCCGGGGGAGAGGCGCGTGGCGAATTCCGCCGTAATCGTGCCCGGGCCGCAGCCGACATCGAGCAGTGATTTGCCGGCGGTGAGATGTGGCTCGAGGTAGGCAGCAGAGTTGGCGATTGTGCGCCAGCGGTGTGCGGCCAGCACGCTCTCGTGGTGTCCGTGGGTGTAGGTGGCCGGCGATGCGCGCGGGTCGTCGCTCATCAGATCTTTCTCAGCAGAACGGTCTCGACCGTGTGATCGCTCGCCTTGCGCAATACGAGTGAGGCACGGGCCCGCGTCGGCAAGATGTTCTGCACGAGGTTGGGCTCGTTGACCTCGCGCCAGATCTCGCGAGCCTTCTCCACCGCTTCGTCGGGCGAAAGCGCGGCGTAACGATGAAAGTAGCTGCGCGGATCTGTGAAGGCGCCACGCTGCAGAGCCAAGAAGCGCTCTTCGTACCACTGCGCGATATCGCTGGTGCGGGCATCCACATAGATCGTGAAGTCGAAGAGATCGCTCACGGCGAGTGAGGCCCCCAGATTGGGCGGCTGCAAGACGTTGAGCCCCTCGACGATCAGGATGTCGGGGCGGCGCACGATGATCTCGGCGCCGGGCACGCGGTCGTAGCTCAAGTGGCTATAGACCGGGGCGCGCACTTCGTCGGCCCCCGCCTTCACGCGGGCGACGAACCTCAGTAAAGCGCGGCGATCGTACGACTCAGGAAACCCTTTGCGATGCAGAATGCCGCGCCGGGCGAGCTCATCGGTCGGCAGCAAGAAGCCATCGGTTGTGACGCGCTCGACCCGGGGGGTGTCGGGCCAGCGCGACAGCAGTTCGCGCAGCAGGCGTGCGATCGTCGACTTGCCCACGGCGACCGAACCCGCCACGCCGATCACAAAGGGTGTGTGTTGACCGGGTTCGCCCAAGAAACTGCGCGTCGCTTGATGCAACTCGCGCGCGCCGACGGCATACAGGCTCAAGAGGCGACTCAACGGAACGTAGACCTCGGCGACCTCGCGCATGTCGAGCGTGTCGCCAAGACCGCGAAGCTGCACGAGTTCGGTTTCGGTCAACGGATGCGCGGTGGCGGGTGCAAGGGTGGCCCACTGACGCCGATCGATCTCGTCGAACGGGCTCGTCTCGCGCGCTGCGTGTGGATCGCTCATCGCCCCCCACAGTACCCCCGGGCACTGCGCCGTGGCAGGGGCCGTAGAATGGTCGGCTATGTGCGGAATCGTGGGGTATGTCGGAACCCGGAGCAGCGTTGAGGTGCTTCTGGGCGGTCTCAAGCGACTCGAATACCGGGGTTATGACTCCGCAGGAGTCGCCGTGATTGACGATCACGGCCACCTCGACACGCGCAAGCACGCGGGCAAGCTCGGCATTCTGAGCGATGATCTCGCCGCGACTCCGCTCACCGACGGGCAGACGGGCATTGGCCACACCCGGTGGGCAACCCACGGCGGCCCGACCGACGAGAACGCTCACCCGCATCTCGGTGACGAGGGCAAGCTCGCACTCATTCACAACGGCATCATCGAAAACTTCTCTGAACTCAAGGCCGAACTGCTGGCGAGCGGTCACACGTTCACCTCGCAGACCGACAGCGAGGTCGCCGCGTTCTTGGTCGGTGACGCTTTCCGTGAGTCAGGTGACCTGACGACCGCCATGTTGAGCGTCGTGAACCGCCTCGAGGGCGCCTTCACGCTCTTGGCCGTGCACGCAGACCAGCCCAACGTCGTCGTCGGCGCTCGCCGCAATTCGCCGCTCGTGATTGGCCTGGGCGAGGGCGAAAACTTCTTGGGCTCTGACGTTGCAGCATTCGTCGAGTACACCCACCACGCGATGGAGATCGGGCAAGACCAGCTCGTCACGATTCGTCCCGACAGCGTCGAGGTCGTCGACTTCGCGGGCACTCCCGTGACGCCCAACACGTTCGAGGTGAACTGGGATGCCTCGGCCGCCGAAAAGGGCGGCTGGTCGAGCTTCATGGCGAAAGAAATCAGTGAAGAGCCTGAAGCCGTCGCGAAGACCATCATTGGCCGCGTGCACGATGGTCTCGTCGATCTGCCCGAAGTGACGGCACTCGGAGCCGATGTGCTCTCGAGCATCGACCGCGTGCTCATCATCGCGTGCGGCACGGCCGCCTACGCCGGAATGGTGGGTAAGTACGCGATCGAGCAGTGGGCGCGTATTCCGGTCGACGTTGAGCTCGCGCACGAGTTCCGCTACCGCGAGCCCGTGCTCTCGCCCAACACTCTCGTGGTCTCGATCAGCCAGTCGGGCGAGACGATGGACACCCTCATGGCGGTCAAGTACGCCCGCGAGCAGGGCGCCCGTACTCTCTCGATCTGCAACACGCAGGGCGCGACGATTCCGCGCGAGTCTGACGCTGTGGTTTACACCCACGCGGGCCCTGAGGTCGCGGTCGCCTCGACCAAAGCGTTCGTGGCGCAAATCACCGCGATCTACTTGCTCGGGCTCCAGCTCGGCCAGGTGCGGGGCACGCTCACTCCCGAGCGCGCACGTGGCCTCGTCGCTGAGTTGCAGTCAGTGCCCGAGAAACTGTCGACCGTTCTCGCCACGGGCGAGCGCATCAAAGAGCTTGCGCACTGGATGGCCGACACGCGCTCGGTGCTCTTCCTCGGCCGCCACGTGGGGTACCCCGTCGCGCTCGAAGGTGCTCTCAAGCTCAAGGAGCTCGCATATATCCATGCAGAAGGCTTCGCTGCTGGCGAGCTCAAGCACGGGCCGATCGCCTTGATCGAGCCCGGGCAAGTGGTGTTCGTGATCGTTCCGAGCCCGCGTGACCCGAGCTCGTTGCACGCGAAGGTGGTCTCGAACATCCAAGAGATTCGCGCTCGTGGTGCGCGCGTCATTGCGATTGCCGAAGAGGGCGACGTGGCCGTCTTGCCGCACGCTGACGAGGTCATCCGCATTCCGCTCGCGTCGCCGTTCTTCGAGCCGTTGCTTGCGGTCGTTCCGCTGCACATTTTTGGCATGGAACTCGCCGCAGCCAAGGGTCTCGACGTCGACCAACCGCGTAACCTCGCCAAGTCGGTCACGGTCGAGTAGGCCTGCCGGGTCGGCGCGTCGAGTAGCTCGGTCGAGAGAGTCAACGGGCTCGCCATGGGGCGAATCATCGGAATCGGCGTTGACGTCGTCGACCTCGCGCGATTCGAACGCGCTCTCGATCGCACGCCCAGGCTGCGCGATCGACTCTTTGCCGAGAACGAGCGCGACCTCCCGGTGCGCTCCCTCGCGGGTCGCTTCGCGGCGAAAGAAGCGCTCTTGAAAGCGCTCGGCGCGACCGATGGGGTCAGTTGGCACGACATGCGCGTGATCGCTGATGCCGAGGGCAACCCCGATCTCGTCGTGAGTGGTCGCGCTGCCGAAATCGTCGCCGCACGAGGCATCGCGTCGTTGCACGTCTCGATATCGCACGATGCCGGTGTCGCCATCGCGTTCGTGGTGGCGGAGTCATGACGCGCCCGTTGCGTGAATCGCGCATCTCGGCGGTGGCGATCGGGTCGAACGCCGAGGCTATGCGTCGCCTCGTGCCGACGCGCCACACGATGGCGATCGTCAAGGCCGACGGCTACGGCCACGGCGCGGTCACGGCGGCGCGGGCGGCTCTCGAGGCGGGCGTCGACCACCTGGGTGTTGCTGATCTCGATGAAGCATTCGAGTTGCGCGCTGCGGGCATCGACGCGCCCGTGCTCGCCTGGCTGCACGACCCCGAGGCCGACTTCGCCGCGGCGGCCGAAGCGGGCATCATGCTCGGCATCAGCTCACGCGAGCAGCTTGCGCGCGCCGCGACGAGCGGACACCGGGCAACCGTGCACGTCAAGGTCGACACGGGGCTCTCGCGTAATGGCGTTGTCGAGTCAGAGTGGGCGGCGTTCGTCGACGATCTGGCAGCTGCTGTCGCCGCGAACACCGTGCACCTGGGCGGGGTCTTCAGCCACCTGTCGAACACGTCGCCCGATGATGATCGCGCGCAAGTGGTGGCCTTCGAGCGGTTTCTGGATGCTGTGCGCGCGGTTGATCTTGACCCGGGCATCCGTCATCTCGCTGCATCGGCCGCGGCCCTTGACCACCCGGCGGCCCGGTACGACATGGTGCGGCTCGGGCTGGCTCTCTACGGCATCGCTCCGGAGCGCCACTTGCGGGGCACGCTGCCGCTCGTGCCGGCGATGCAGCTGAGTGCTCGCGTCGTCGGGCTCAAGCGCGTGCCCGCGGGCAGTGGTGTGTCGTATGGCTACCTGCACCGCACAGCAGCCCCCACGACGCTCGCGCTCGTGCCGCTCGGCTATGCCGACGGCGTGCCGCGCGCGGCAGTTGATGCGCCCGTGCGCATCGGCGATGCGGTGCACCGCGTGGTCGGACGCATCGCGATGGACCAGCTCATCGTTGACGTCGGCGATGCTCCGGTTGCTGTGGGCGACCGCGCTGTGCTGTGGGGTAACCCCGCCGACGGTGATCCGAGTGTCGACGAGTGGGCCGATGCAGCGGGCACGATCGCCTATGAACTCGTGACGCGCTTGGGGCGCCGCGTGCACCGCACGGGGGCGTGACGATGGCGGTCACGCTCTCGATCGCCGAGCCCGACGCCATGGCGCGACTCGGCGCGGTGCTCGCTGGCGAGTTGCGCGCCGGCGACACGGTGCTGCTGACGGGTGAACTCGGCGCGGGCAAGACGACGTTGACGCGGGGCTTGGGTGCCGCTCTTGGTGTGCGGGGGGCGGTGACGAGCCCGACCTTCGTGCTCGCGCGCACGCATCCGCGAGTCGATGGCCCGTCGCTCGTGCACGTCGATGCCTATCGGTTGCGCGACGCCGCCGAGCTCGACGATCTTGATCTCGACTTCGCCGGTTCGATCGTCGTCGTCGAGTGGGGTGCCGGGTTGCTCGAGCACCTCGTCGACGAATGGCTCGCGATCACGATCGAGCGCCCGACCGGCGGCACCGGCGCGACGGGCGTTGGTGATGATGCCCCCATTGAGCCCCGCACGGTCACGATCGAGGGCGTCGGTGCGCGCTGGGCCGACCTAGGCTGGCTGCATGCTGCTCGCGATTGACACGTCGGCGGGCACCGCCGTTGCGGTCGTCGCGCTCGACGGCCGCGTGATTGCCGAACGCAGCACTGACGACACCCGCCGCCACGCCGAAGTAATCGGCCCGTTCCTCACCGAGGTGCTGCACGCGCCCGGAGTCTCGACCGCGGCCCTCACGGGCGTCGTCACCGGCATCGGCCCTGGCCCCTACACCGGCTTGCGCGTCGGCATTGCAGCGGCGCACGCGGTCGCGATTGCACGCGGCATCCCGCTCTTGCCCGTTCCCAGCCATGACGCTGTGGCGCTTGCTCTCGTTGAGGGGGGCATCGCCGCCGGTCGATTCGCGGTAGTGACGGATGCCCGCCGCCGCGAAGTCGCCGTCACGGTCTACGCGGCCGGGCTGCCGCTGCCCACGGTCATCGAGCCCGCGCACCTCGTCGCGCGTATCGAGTGGACGCCCGATGAGGCCGTGCCCGCGCACGAGGTACTCGAGATCCCCGCCGTGCCGCTTGCGCACGTGGCACTCGCTCGGCTCGCCGCGGGGCTGCCGTTTGCTGCGCCGCAGCCGTTGTACTTGCGCGCTCCTGATGTGACACTGTCTGCCCCGAAGCGGGTGAGCTAGTGCATCCGCCCGCTATTCGTGACGCCGAGCTGAGCGATCTCGACGCGATCATGCACCTCGAGACCACGACCTTTCTCACCGATGCCTGGAGTCGCGACATGATGGCCGCCGAGCTCGCCGCACCGCACACGCGCTACGTCGTGGCCCTTGAGGGAAACGCGGTCATTGGGTACGCCGGGCTCAGCGCTCCCCGAGGTGCAGGGCAAGCCGACGTGCAAACGATCGCGGTTGACGCGGCACATCGGGGTCAGGGCGTCGGAGCGACGTTGCTGGAGGTGCTCCTTGTCGAGGCTGCCTCGCGCGGTGCCGACGACGTGTTGCTCGAAGTGCGCGCCGACAACCCAACGGCACAGCGCCTCTATGAGCGCCACGGCTTCGAGGCGATCGCGGTGCGGCCGCGCTACTACCAACCCGATGATGTCGACGCCATCGTGATGCGCCGGGAGGTCACACGATGACCGTCCAGCCTCTTGTCTTGGGCATTGAGTCGAGTTGCGACGAGACCGGCATAGGCATTGTGCGCGGCACGACCCTACTTGCCAACGTCATCTCATCGTCGATGGAGCAGCACGCGCGATTCGGGGGAGTCGTGCCCGAGGTTGCCGCGCGCGCTCATCTCGAAGCCCTCGAACCGGCGCTGCGAGAAGCTCTCGCCGTCGCAGGCGTGACGCTCGACGAGCTCGATGCGATCGCTGTCACGAGCGGCCCGGGCCTTGCGGGCGCGCTCATGGTCGGAGTGGGCGCCGCCAAGGCTCTCGCGGTCGCACTCGATAAGCCCTTCTACGCGGTCAACCATCTCATGGGCCACGTCGGAGCCGACGTGTTGCGCACCGAGGGCGAGCCCGACATCGAGCTGCCGACGATCGCGCTGCTCGTCTCGGGCGGCCACACATCGCTACTGCACGTGCGCAATCTGACGAGCGACGTTGAGCTGCTCGGCGAGACGATCGACGACGCGGCCGGTGAAGCCTTCGACAAGGTTGCCCGCTTGCTCGGCTTGCCCTACCCGGGCGGCCCACACATCGACCGAGCGGCCGCCGAGGGCAACCCGGCCGCCGTGCGGTTTCCCCGCGGCCTCACACTGCCGAAAGACCTCGAGCGGCACCGCTACGACTTCTCGTTCTCGGGGCTCAAGACCGCTGTGGCGCGGCATGTCGAAAAGCTTCGGGATGCGGGCGAGCCCGTGCCCACCGCCGACATCGCCGCCTCGTTTCGCGAGGCGGTCGCCGACGTGCTCACGGCCAAGGCCATCGCGGCATGCACCGATCTCGGGGTGCCGCGCTTGCTGCTCGGCGGGGGAGTAGCGGCTAACGCTCGGGTGCGAGCGCTTGCCGCCGAGCGTTGCGCCGCCGCGGGAGTTGAGCTGCGCATCCCGCCGATGTCGCTCTGCACCGACAACGGCGCGATGATTGCCGCGCTCGCCGCGCAACTGATCATGGCGGGCCATGCGCCCTCGCCGCTCGACGTCAGCGCCGATTCGACTCTGCCGGTCACACAAATTCAGGCGTGACGCCTCCCGTCGTGCCTCGTTGACACTCGTCGAGTGCACTGCAAACATGAGTCGAGCCCAATCGGGCCGCCACCGATCCCTTCTTCAGCAGGAGCTGCTCAATGTCTGATGTCACCCCTCCCCCGCCCGCGAGCCCCTATAGCGCTGGGGCCCCTGCTTCGCCCTCAGGGGCAGGCAAGCCGCTCAGCATTACCTCGATGATCCTCGGCCTGGTTGGTCTCGTGTGCTGTTCGTGGTTCGGCCTGCTGGGCATTCTCATCCCGATTGGTGCCGTGGTGTTGGGATTCATCGGTCGCAGCAAAGAGCCCTCCGGCAAGGGCCTGGCCATGACGGGCATCATCACCGGCTTTATTGGCATCGCGACGTCGCTCCTCTGGCTCGTGCTTGTCACCGTGCTGGGCTTCGCGTTCCCGGTCGATCCGACGACCTACCTCGGTTAAGCCAGCACGCCACACAGGTTGCGCCCGTCACGCCCCGTCACACGACGGGGCGTGACGGCGTTTATGCGAGGTGTTTCGCCTCAGCCAAGCACACCGACGATGTTGCGGCCGATGGCGCCCCACGCCATGATCGCCAAGATCGTGCCAAGGCCGATCCACGTCAGGGCTGCAGAAAGGCGGGACCGAGAGGGGTCGTTCATGAGCAATCCGGCGGCAGCGATCGCAGCCGCGGGGTAGCCGAGCAACACCAATGGGTTCATGGCGAGAGACTCGGCGAAGTTGCCGCTGAGTGCCGAGTAGGCGGCGCGCGTTGCTCCGCAGCCAGGGCACAAGAGCCCCGTGGCTTCACGAAAGCCGCATGGCGCAAAGACTTCGACGACATAGGGGTTGCGGCCAGCGAGCACTATGGAGGCAGCGACGGGAGCGAGGAGGAACGCGCTCCACGTCAGCACCTCTGCGTTTCGTGGCTTCCGGAACGTCACCCGTGAAGTGTAAGCCACCGCGCGTCGGCCGACCGTGTCGAGAGATTGACGGGCGACGCCCAGGCGTGCAATGGATTCAAGCGCATATGATGTGCTGTGATTCCGGCTCCGATACCCGATCTGAACGGTAGGCCATGACCCAGTCAGCCACGACTTTTCGAAACCGTTTGGCGCCGGTCGCACTCATCCTGGCGATCCTCGTGCCCATCGCCGGCGCGGTGCTGGGCCACATCACTCTTCGTCAGATCGCGCAAACCGGCGAGTCGGGCCGAGGCATGGCGCTCGTCGCCACCATCATCGGGTGGGTCGGAACGATCGCCTGGTTCGCCTTCTGGGGCGTCTACCTCGCAACCCTCGGCACTCTCGCACTCTGACCAGCTCTTCCTCATCACCGACTAAGGAGACCCTCGTGGCCGATTCGACCCTTCCT
>CALRWH020000079.1:0-11363 GCA_943371805.1 Pseudomonas synxantha
AAGACCACGGCGACCGCCGGGTTCGCCAGCAAGGCCTGACCCTTGCGCGAGGTGTAGTCGGTGTAGAACGCGAAACCGCGCTCGTCGACGCGGCGCAGCAAGACTGTGCGGATTGACGGGGCGCCGTCGGGGTCGATCGTGCCGAGCACCATGGCATTGGGCTCGTAGACCGAGCGCTCAGCAGCTTCGGCAAGCCACGCCGTGAATTGCGTGAAGGGGTCGCTCGCAAGATCGGACTCGTCGAGCTTCTCCACCCCGTAGTCGGTGTGGGTTCGTAAGGCGGCAGAAACGGTGGGGTCGGTCTGCGGATCGGTCATGGTGCCACGCTAGAGCCCGCGTGCCGAGAATCGGCCCACAACCCGGTGTGTGGCACGCTGGGTCACTTCATCGAGTCGAGTATTCCGACCAGGTCGTCGAAGGTCGTCCGCGGGTTCACAATCGCGAATCGCGCATTGGTGCGGCCCGCGTGCGAGCTGGGTACGACGAAGGCGTGTTGGTCGTCGAGCAGTCGATTCGACCAGTGCGCGTAGTCACCCGGCACCCAGCCGACACGTTCGAACACGACGACCGACAGCTGCGGTTGACGCACAAGCGTGAGGTAGTCGCGCGACGCTATCTCGCGCCCGATTGCGTGCGCCAACTCAATCGACACCCCGATGGCATCGCGATAGGCCTGCGCGCCAAAGGTAGCGAGGGAGAACCACAGCGGAAGCCCTCGCGCTCGACGCGTCAATTGCACCGAGTAGTCCGAAGGGTTGTACTCGGTCGAGTCCGTCAAGGCATCGAGGTATTCCGCGTGCTGAGTGTGAGCGAGTCGCGCGATCTCGGGATCGCGATACAGCAGCGCGCAGGAGTCGAACGGAGTGAAGAGCCACTTGTGCGGGTCGACGATAAGCGAGTCGGCTCGCTCGATGCCCGCAAAAAGCGGTCGAGCGATATCGGCAAGAGCCGCCGCGAGGCCGTACGCGCCATCGATGTGCAGCCAAAAGTCGTGGTCATCTTTCAGGGCAGCGATCGACGCAATATCGTCGACGATGCCGAAGTTGGTCGACCCTCCCGTGGCGACAACAGCGATCACCGCGGTGCCGTGCTCGACGAGAGCCGCGCGAACACCTTCACCGTGCATGATGCCGCTCTCGCCCACGGGCACCGCGACGACGTCAATATCCATGACCTTGGCGGCACTCGCAATCGACGAGTGCGCTTCGGCACTCGCAATGACGACCCACCGGTCAGGGCGTTCCCGCCCGACCTCGCGTCGCATCCGGTCAGCGTGATCGCGCGCGGCGACGAGAGCCGAGAGGTTGCCAATCGTGCCCCCTTGCACGAACACCCCGCCTGCAGTCGCAGGCAGACCAAACTCATTCGCGAGCCACGACAGAACGTCGTTCTCTGCATAAACCGCACCCGAACCCTCGAGCCACGAACCGCCGTACACGGCCGTCGCCGAGACGATCAGGTCGAAAGCGGTCGCCGCTTTCGAGGGTGCCGAGGGAATGAACGACAAGTACTGAGGATGCTCGGTCGTAATGCACGACGGAGCGAGCACGTTCTCGAACAGAGAGAGCGCGCGGCGCGCACCCATGCCCTCTTCGCTGATGGTTCGCCCGGCTAGGCGCCGAAGCTCGGCGGGCGTGAAGGGCTTGTCGAGCGGAGTGTCATCGCTGAGAATCCGGCGACGAGCGTACTCGAGCACCATGTCAACGATCTCGGTGGTTTCGGCAGTGATGGCGTGCATACGCTCGGCGGCATTGGCCTGATCGCGGCTCACGGAGGTCCTCTCGAACCGGATGCGCGGTCACCGCGGCATCCCCCGGCGCGCCGCCCCGCCACTCGGGTCAGCAGGCGCCGGATACGACGAATCCCGGCCGAAACCGGGATGTCGTTCATACGTGGACCTGAGGGGACTCGAACCCCTGACCCCCTGCATGCCATGCAGGTGCGCTACCAGCTGCGCCACAGGCCCGTGGCTTCGGCCCAGAGGGCCGGTGACAACTCGACCAGACTAGTACACGCTGTGGCCGCCGACCAATTCGGGGCGACGGGTGACGACGCTAGTCGAAGAGCTCGCTGAGCCAGTTCTTGGGGCGACGATACGAGCCGCTCGATGAGCCATACCCGCCGCCGTAGCGCGGTGCTGAGCCCGGCGAGTTCGAGCCCCAGCGTTGCGGGTACCCGCCCTGGTGGTGCCCGGGTTGCGCGAAGCCCCCCGGGGGGAAGCCTCCGGCCGGCTGCCCGACCGGACCCGAGTCGCGCGGGAGGTCGACGCGCGGTGCGGCGCTCGACGTCGAGGCCACGGTTGATGCTCGATCAATGATCTTGTCGAGTTCACCCCGGTCAAGCCACACACCACGACACTGCGGGCAGTAGTCGATCTCGATGCCATTGCGGTCACTCATAACGAGCAGGGCGTCGTCGGTAGGGCACTTCATGCCCCTAGTCTGCCGCCCTGAGGCTATGCGTCGCCTGGATGCTCACCGAGCGTCAGCGGAATAGCCGGACAGTCTTTCCACAATCGCTCAAGCGAGTAGAACAGCCGCTCTTCTTCATGAAAAACGTGCACAACGACATCGCCGAAGTCGAGCAGAATCCAGCGCCCTTCAGCGCGTCCTTCTCGGCGAAGAGGCTTTGCGCCCGCCTCAATCATTCGATCTTCGACCTCTGACGCGATTGCTTGAACGTTGCGTTCATTGCGGCCTGTCACGAGCAAGAAGACATCGGTGAGTGGCAAAGGGCCAGAGACGTCGAGCGCCACAAGATCATCGCCCTGTTTCGAATCAGCGGCGCGGGCCGCCACCTGAGTGAGGGCAATGGCACGTTCGGTGGCAGTCACAGTGTCCTTTGACGAAGAAGGGGAGGCAAAAACCTCAGAATAGTCCGTTGGCGGCAGCGATCACGAACAGCCCGATCGCGACGACAGCCATGACGACCGTCGATGCCACGAGCACCGTTGTGATGGCGTTGCTCGACGAGCGCTTGCCCGAGGCGATCACGCTGTGCGACGACGTATGGCTGCTGACAGCCTTGAGAGCGCTGACGGGCGCCGCGTCGGCAGGCCCGGCGACGAGGTCGCCCGGATCGAACAAGTCATCGATCTCGGGGCTTTCGTGCACGGCAGGTACGGCTCCGGTTGACGAGACGACGCGCGGCACGTCGATCATGCCGGTGATGATGATCTCGCCCGTGCCGGCGACCGGCCCCGAAATGCTGCCCGTCGGCATCTCGGGCAAGACAAGCGCATTCGTGTTCGACAGGCTAACGGCCGACCCCACCTCACGACTGAAGGTGTTTTCGAAGGGGTCGTCGTCATCGTGAATGCCGACCGACCAGTGCGAACCTGTCGACGTCGGCACAGGTGCCGACGCGGGTGGTGCCGATGCCGAGGGAAGCGGGGCGACGGGCGGTGCGTAGTCGGGCTGGGCGGAACCCGGCTGGGCATAGCCGGGCTGCACGCTGTCGGGCTGCGCGTGCGAGGGTTGCGCATACTCGGGCTGGGCGTAGGTGGTGGGCTGATTCGCGGGAGGCGCGAATGCCGCGGGGCTCACGAGCGGAGGTGCTGCGACAGCGCCGAGGCCATCGGTCGCTAGCGCGGTCCCCGTGGCTCCTCCCCCACTCGAATCGACGCGATCACGCAACTCGCGAATCTCTCGACGTGAGAGCGTCGTCTCGAGGGGTTGCGACGGCATCGAGGGGGCAACGGGAGGCATCGAAATGTGCGACGAGAGGGCACCCGGAGCTAACTGCGTGTGGTAGTCAAGCGGCGCATCCGCGGTGGGCATCGCCGGGGGCGACACGCGCGGTTCGGCCCACGCCGCATTCGGCCCAGCACCTCCAGACCCCGCGACACCAGGCGCAACGGCACCCGGCACAAAGCCGCCTGTCGAGGCGGGCTGCTCGGCGGGCGGTCGAAAGTCTCGCCGTCTCATCTGTTCGCCCGTGCGGCTGGCGGGAGGCGCCACGGCAGGCTCGACGAGCGGAGGGGCCGTGAACGGGTCTGCGCCGACTCCACGCGCGTCGTGTCGGAGAACCTGATGGCCATCGACACCGATGACGGGATGATCGACCGGGGTTGCGTCATAGTGCGGCACACGGGGCCGAATCTCAGTGCGGTACGACACATCGCCCGGCATCGCCGGCGGCATGTCTGCCGGGGCGCCCCCGCGCGGACGACGCGTCAGTGGCGGTGGCGCGGGCGCTGCGTGAGCATCCTGCGCCGTCACCTCAGCCTGCCGCGCGGCGCGGCGGCTCTGAGGCGGGTCGTTGGGTGTGCTCATGCGTGTGTGCTCCGATAGAGCTGGTGCTTCGAGATGTACTGCACAACACCATCGGGCACCAGGTACCAGACCGGCGAGCCATGCTCGACACGCTCACGACAGTCTGTTGACGAGATGGCCAGCGCAGGAATCTCGAGCAAGCTTACGTCGCCCTCTGGCAAACCGCGAACAGTGAGGTCATGGCCCGGGCGACTCACGGCGATAAAGTGCGCGAGGCTCCACAGCTCGGCAGCGTCTTTCCAGTCGAGAATCTGCGCGATCGCGTCGGCCCCCGAAATGAAGAACAGATCGGCATCGGGATGCTGCGCGCGCACATCGCGCAACGTATCGATCGTGTAGGTGGGCCCGTCGCGATCGATGTCGACGCGGCTGACGCGGAAACGCGGGTTCGCCGCCGTCGCGATGACCGTCATGAGGTAGCGGTGCTCGCTGTCGGTCACACCCTGCTTCTGATAGGGCTCGCCGGTAGGGACGAAGATGACTTCGTCGAGATCGAAAGCATGCGCCACTTCACTCGCCGCCACGAGGTGACCGTGGTGGATCGGATCAAAGGTTCCGCCCATGATGCCCACCCGCGCGCGGTGCGCAGCGGGCCGGGAAGCGGCTGTAGTGGCGATGGGTATCGCGGCGGCGTCAGCCCGGCTCAGTGGCCGGCGTCGTGCCCGTTCGGCTTGTTCGCGGTCTTGTTGCTGTGTCGGTTGGCGACATCGCGGTAGGCGAAGGTCACGAGCCCGAGCATCAGAAACACCAGAGCGGCGACACCAGCAATGACCTCGGGGGGCGCGATAAGCGGCGCAAGCTCTTCTTCAGAGGCGAGAATCACGGTGGCCAGCGTGGTCAGCATTCGGGGCTCCCCGGGTTGGTGGGCGGTTGCAGCCCTCTTACTCTACCGAAGGTCACCCGCGAACCTGCCCGGCACCGCGCACGAGCCACTTCGTGCTCGTGAGTTCGGGCAAACCCATAGGGCCGCGAGCGTGCAGTTTCTGGGTGGAGATTCCCACCTCGGCTCCAAACCCAAACTCACCACCGTCGCTAAAGCGGGTCGAGGCGTTGACCATGACGACAGCCGAGTCGACTTCGGCGAGAAAACGCTCGGCGTTAGCCATGTGGCGCGTGATGATCGACTCGGTGTGCTGGGTCGAAAAGCGGCGAATGTGCTCGAGCGCAGCATCCAGGTCATCAACGATGCCCACGCTCAGCTCGAGAGCCATGTGCTCCGTGGCGAAGTCGTCATCGGTTGCGAGCGGCAGTGCGGGGTCGATGGCGCGAGCACGCTCGTCACCGCGAACGATGACGCCCGAAGCGCGCAAAGCAGCGACCAGGGGCGGAAGCAGTGTCTCGGCCGCAGCACGGTGAATGAGCACGGTCTCGACCGCATTGCACACGCTGGGCCGCTGCACTTTGGCGTTGTGCACGATGTCGACGGCCAACTGCTCGTCAGCCGTCTCGTCGAGCACGATGTGCACGACGCCCGCACCCGTTTCGATCACGGGAACCGTCGACTCGCGCACGACCGTCTGAATAAGGTCGGCACTGCCGCGAGGAATCAGCACATCGACGAATCCCCGAGCGCGCATGAGGGCGGTGGCGCCCGCGCGACCGTGCTGATCGATCGTCTGCACGGCGTTGCGAGGCAGCCCCACAGACTCGAGCGCGTCTTGCAGCGTCGCGACCAACACACGGTTCGAGCTCTCGGCTGCACTGCCCCCGCGCAAGAGCACCACGTTGCCACTCATGATCGCAAGCGCGGCAATGTCGACCGTGACATTGGGCCGCGCCTCGTAGATCGCACCAACGACGCCGAAGGGCACGCGCACTTCGCTGAGGTGAATGCCATTAGGCAGGCGCGAGCCGCGAACGACCGTGCCCACAGGATCGGGCAAGGCCATGACGTCGCGAACGGCCGCTGCGAGAGCCCACACACGCGGTTCGTCGAGACGCAGTCGATCGAGAAGGCCGTCGCTCAACCCTGTTGCGCGGCCGCGCTCGAGGTCTTCGGCATTCGCTGCGACAATCGCCGACACGTTCTCCTCGAGGCCCGCAGCAATCTCCGCGAGCGCGGCAAGCTTGCGGGAGGTTGTCAGGGTGGCGAGGGCGCGCGACGCGGCCTTCGCCTCGTGCAACTCGGGGTCGATGATGCCCGCGGGCTCGACGTGCCCGGGCAGACCACCCTCGGCGCCGTGGGATGCAGAAACTTCGGCGGTCGACGACATGGCGTCAGCCTACCGGCGAGGCCTCAAACCACGTGCCGACGACGTCGCCCGCGAGGGCTCGCGCGACCTGGTCGGTCGAGGTGAGCACGACCGGAATGCCTTGACTCGAGGCCAATTTGGCGGCCGCGATCTTGGTGCTCGCTCCGCCGGTTCCGACACCGGCAGCGCCGATCGAACCGATCTCGACCGATGCGAGGTCGTCGTCGTGCGCCACCACCGTGATGCGCTCGGCCCCGGGCTCATGCGGCGGGCGGGTGTAGAGCGCATCAACGTCGCTCAGTAGTACCAAGAGATCGGCGTTGACGAGCTCGCTCACGAGCGCGGCGAGACGGTCGTTGTCGCCAAAGCGGATCTCTTGCGTGGCCACCGTGTCGTTCTCGTTGACGATGATGAGGATGCGCAGCCCCAAGAGCCGCTCCATCGCCCGCTGCGCGTTGCTGCGCGGGGTGGCGTTCTCGAGATCGCCCGCGGTCAGCAGCACTTGCCCGGCGACGATGCCGTAGCGGTCGAGGCTCTCTTGGTAGCGGTGGATGAGCACGTTTTGTCCCACGGCGGCGGCCGCCTGCTGGGTAGCCAGATCGGTGGGGCGCTCATCGAGCTTGAGATAGGGGATGCCCGTGGCGATCGCACCCGACGACACGAGCACAACCTGCGTTCCGCGCGCGTGTGCCTCGGCGAGGGCATCCACCAGGGGGCCAATCTGCCCGGCATTGGTGCCGCTGATCGACGATGATCCCACCTTGACCACGATGCGCCGCGCGGCCACGACGGCCTCGCGCCGTTGTGATTCGTGACCCGTGGCGGCCTCGACCTCAGTCATCGCCCTCCTCGTCGTTGTATCGGCTGGCATCGCGCTCGGCGATGCGCTCGGCTTCGAGTTCGGCACGCGCTGCGGCCTTGGCATCCATGCGCTCGTAGTAGCTCTGGCGGCGCTGGCTCGTCGATGGCCGGTTGAGGGCATCGAGTCGCGGGTCGGTGCCGCGCGGAGCCGTCATGAGCTCGGCCGCGCTCGTGAGGGTGGGCTCCCAATCGAAGACCACACCATCGCCGGGCCCGATGACGACGGTTGCGCCCGCAACAGCACCGGCCGCGAAGAGCCGGTCTTCGATGCCGATCTTTGCCAACCGATCAGCGAGGTAGCCCACGGCTTCGTCATTGCGGAAGTCGGTCTGTTGCACCCATCGCTCGGGCTTGGCGCCCAGAATGCGATACAGGTTGCCGTCAGAGCCGCCCTCGACGACGATGCGAAACTCTTCGGTGTTCACAGCGCGCGGTCGCAGCACGATTCGTTCGCGCACCTCGGCTTCGGCTGCCTTTGCCGCACGGTCGGCGTCAACCAGTTCGGCGAGAGCGAACGTCAGGGCACGAAGTCCCTCGCGGCTCACCGCGCTGATCTCGAACACGCGGTAGCCACGCGCTTCTAGCTCGGGGCGCACGAACTCGGCGAGCTCGCGCCCCTCGGGCACGTCGACCTTGTTGAGCGCGATCAACTGGGGGCGCTCGAGCAGCGGCACTTGACCCTCAGGTACCGGGTAGGCCGCGAGCTCGGTGAGGATGATGTCGAGGTCGCTGATGGGGTCGCGACCCGGCTCGAGGGTGGCGCAATCGAGCACGTGCAGGAGGGCGCTGCATCGCTCAACGTGACGCAAGAACTCAAGCCCGAGGCCCTTACCCTCGCTCGCGCCTTCGATGAGACCCGGAACGTCGGCGACCGTGAAGCGCGACTCGCCCGACTCGACGACGCCAAGGTTGGGGTGCAGGGTCGTGAACGGATAGTCGGCGATCTTGGGCTTCGCCGCCGAGATGGCGGCGATGAGGCTCGACTTGCCCGCGCTCGGGTAGCCCACGAGGGCAACGTCGGCGACCGTCTTGAGCTCGAGGACGATGTCGCCCTCCCAGCCCTCCGTGCCGAGCAGGGCGAAGCCGGGGGCCTTGCGCTTCGTCGTCGCGAGCGCCGCGTTGCCGAGGCCGCCCTGGCCGCCCGGTGCGACGACGATGCGCATGCCCGGCTCGGTGAGGTCCGCGAGCTCGGTGCCATCGGCATCGCGCACGACAGTGCCAATCGGAACGGGCAATTCGAGGTCTTCGCCCGTGAAGCCCGAGCGGTTGTCACCCATACCGGGGCCGCCGTTGTCGCTCGAGCGGTGCGGGCGACGGTGGTAGCCGAGCAGCGTGGTCTCGTGCGCGGCCGCGACGAGCACGATGTCACCACCGTCGCCGCCATTGCCGCCATCGGGCCCGGCGAGGGGTTTGAACTTCTCACGGCGCACCGAGACGCAGCCGTGGCCACCGTTTCCCGCGCGCAGGTGAAGGGTCACACGGTCGACGAACGTCGCCATGATGGTGCCTCCTCAAACTGCTGTGCCGCGGCGCTGATGTGCCCGTGACTGCTGTCGTGCTGTGGTTCTGCGCTGCTGCTGTCGTGCTGAACGACGAAGGGGCGGGCCGAAGCCCGCCCCCTCGCGTGAAACGTGTGTGTCGTGCGTTACGCGCTGACGACGTTGACGACCTTGCGGCCGCCCTTCTGGCCGAACTGCACGGCACCCGCCTCGAGGGCGAAGAGCGTGTCGTCACCGCCACGACCAACGTTGGCGCCGGGGTGGAAGTGCGTGCCGCGCTGGCGAACGAGAATCTCGCCGGCCTTGACGACCTGGCCGCCGAAACGCTTGACGCCCAGGTACTGGGGGTTGGAGTCGCGGCCGTTACGGGTGGACGATGCGCCCTTTTTGTGTGCCATGTCTTCGTAGCCCCCTTGTTACTTGATGCCGGTGATCTTGACGCGAGTCAAGTCAGCGCGGAAACCCTGGCGCTTCTTGTACCCGGTCTTGTTCTTGAACTTCTGGATGACGATCTTGGGGCCGCGCAGGTCGCCCAGCACCTCGGCCGTGACCGTGACCTTGGCGAGCTTCTTGGCGTCGGTCGTGATGGTGTCACCGTCGACGAGCAGAACCGGGGTCAGCTGGATGGTGCCATCCTCGCTCGCCTTGATGCGGTCGAGAACGACAACAGTGCCGACCTCAACCTTCTCTTGCCGCCCACCGGCGCGCACAACTGCGTAGACCACGTTTCACCTTTGCTCTGTTTGTCGATTCTCTGTGCCGCGCTCGAAATCCGGTGCGACGAGGAATGCGTGAGGGTGTCGGCGCGGGCTCAGCCCAGCGCGCACCAACGGTCAAGAATAGCCGACCGCGGGATGCTCGGTCAAACGCGCCCGCTCGGCGCGCTTGCGACCCCCTCAGCCTACAATCTCGATCATGGCTGTGCTGATCGATGAACCCATCTGGCCCGCCCACGGGCGGCTGTGGGGACACCTCGTGAGCGACTCATCACTCGACGAGCTGCACGCCTTCGCGACCGAGGCCGGAATCCCCGAACGCGGCTTCGATCACGACCACTACGACTACCCCGAAGAGCGACGCGAGGTGCTCATCGCCCAGGGCGCAGTGCCGGTCACGGGCAAAGAACTCGTCGCACGCCTCACCGCGGCAGGACTGCGCGTGAGCCAGCGAACCAAGCGCGGACTGTAATCCCCGCAGTCGTCACCAGATCGGCGAGAACCCCTCGAGCGTGCGCACGACGGCTCCTGACTCGATGTCGATGATGACCGTCGTGACCGAGGTGGCGCGGCCATTCACGGGGCGACCGTCGGGCACAGCATCCTCAACCGAAGGCGTCACTTCGACCGCAACAAACTGGTCGTTCGGCGAGATCGTGAAATCGCCGATGCTGCCGCGATCGTCGATCGTGCGCAGCAGCACGCGAGCGACTCCCGAACCGTCGTCGGCCACGAGCACCACGCGCACGGCACCCGTGACCACGTCGGCGATCGCGACTTTCTGCACGCGCAACTCGGTGCTCGTCAAGATCGCCTGGCCCCCAAAGGCGAGCTCTCCGTCAACGAGTGACGGGTCTAGGCGCGACTCGGCTCCGCTCGCGAGATCGACGACGACGCCGCCGAACGCGTCCGACCCCGTGATGCGCGTGCCGTCGGTCGACAGGGCGTACATCTCGGGAATCTGACCGACCGGCAACGCGAGCGGGGGCTCGGTGAGCTCGACGCGCAGCAGCGACTGATCGAAGGCGTGCACGATGAGCGTCACGGCGTCGGGCAAGAAAGCGGCATTGAGCGTCGTGATCGGTTCGCTGTCGAGCCCCGGCACGATCGATGCGATGCCTTGCCCGGCAAGGTCAACGATCGCGAGAGCACTGTCGAGGGGCAGCTCGCTCGACTCTGGCTCAACCGTCGTGAGAACCATGCCCAGCACCGTGCCACTCGGGGGCACGATGAGGCGGTCAACGCGCACTCCCTCGGGCAGCGTGAGCGGCTGCACTCCCCCGTCGGCCGCCACCGACTCAAGCACGCTCGTGCCGTCGTCGGCGTCGCGCGCGATCACCACGACGTTCTCAATGGGGGCGATGTGCTGGATGCCCGGCGCAGCCAGCACAACCTCGCCACGGCCCTCGCCATCGAGTGGAGCACGCAGCACTTCATCGACGTCGTCGCCGCGGTCGAGGTAGAGCACACCAGCCTGGGCAGTCGTGAAGCGATGCGTGAAGGTCGAGGTGGCATCACGGCTCGGAGCCGAGACGTCGCGCACCTCCACGAGGTACTCGGTGCCGAAGCGCAAGCGCTGCTCGAACTGCACGATCATGAGGTCGCCCTGCACGGTTACCGACACGTCGGCAGCGGGCGTGACCGTGACTTGATCTGGCGTGACCTCGCCCAAGGGCTGGTTGGCAAACAAGCGCAACTGTTGGCCGGCCTGCTCGGTCACGCGCGCGGGGTCAACGATGGCAGAACTGAGCTTGGGGCCCTGCAGGCTTCCCAACAGGAGGAAGACGGCGGCGATGAGCGTGAGAGTGGCGACGAGCATCC
>CALRWH020000080.1:0-11113 GCA_943371805.1 Pseudomonas synxantha
CCGGGCGACTCGATCGACGTGGGCTAAGGCTCGACTAGCTACTCGACGCGCCGCCCCCGGCGGCGACCGGCGTGCGACCGCGCCGCGATCCCGCGGCGAGCACCGCGAGCGCTGCGGCGAGGGATGCCGCGGCGATGGTGGCCCCGATGATCAGGGTGAGGGCATCCGGAGCCACGATCGACTGGCCGCGCAGAGCTTGCACCGTCACAAGCCCCACGACCGCGAGGTAGGCACCCGCGCCCGTGAGCACGAGCCCGCGGCGCACGAGGGCGTCGCGCAACAGCGGCACACGGCGCGCACCGAGTTCGAGCAGCAGGGCGAGCAAGGGCAGAGCCTGCAGGGCGTGCATGCCGATGAAGTGCGGAATGCGCAGATCGCCCGCGATCGTGCTCCAGCCCAGCAGCGGCAAGCCCGGGCCGCCGTCGGCCGAGCCGACCGTGTGCGCGCCGGCGATGCCTTGCCAGTCGTTGAGCTGATCGGCAGTCGGGCCGGTCATGAGAAACGCGAGGCCCATGCCGAGCAGCGAGATCGCCACGCCCGTGCGAATGGCAGCCTGCCGCGCCGGGTCGGCGCCCGGGTTACGCCACAGGGCCACCGCGGCAACGAAGGTCGCGATCCACAGCGTGGTGATGGCGACCGCCATGATCGACCAGAGGGTCGTCGCGAGCGGCGTGCTCACGTTGAAGTGGCTCGTGATGCCCGCGATGGCCGCGCCCGTGATGACCACGAGCTCGATCGCGAGCGTCACGGTGATGACCGTGCCCGCCCACCAGGCGGCGCGCTGCCACCGCGTGAAGTGTCCGATGATCCAGGCCCACGTGATGGCGTAGATCGTGCCCGAAATGGCGAACTTGAGGGGCTTCTCCCACAGGTTGACGCCGAGCACCTCGCGGTCATCGACGAGCCACCCGACGAACGTCACGACAGTCAACACGGCGAGCATCGCTCCGAGAACGAGCAGGGGTCGGTGCCACCGGCTCGGCGGCAGGTCGAGTCGCCAGTCGGCGGCAGCAGGGGCAGGGGTTGTTGTGGTCATCAGATTTCCTCGGGATTGATGAGGTCACCAGGGGCGGGAGTGCCCTCTGGCAGGGGGAACCGGCGGAACGATTCCGCCTCTTGAGCGATGCGACGCAGCCCCGCAAAGAGCGCGTCGCCGAGAACGGTGCCGACGACGACCACGCTGGTCATCTGGGCTTCGTCGTGGGCGGATGCCACGGCCTCAAGATCAGCCGCGGCAACGAGATCGGCAGCGTGCGCATAGCGCTCGAGCGCCGCCTCGGTGATGACCTCGACGCCGAGCGCCGAATAGGTGTCGATGACGCGAGCGGCCATCGTGAGACCAGGATTGTTCGGGTACACCGCCCACCCGCGGCTGGCGCACAGTTCGGCGATGCGGGCCAGACCGTTTCCCTCGCCGGTGGCGGGGGGTGCGGGTTGGGTGACCGCGCGCTGTGCAACGCCGAAGGTTGAACTGAGCGGCACGGAGTCGTCGTCGAGCGCGCTCACGACCGTGAAGGCTTGCGCCACGCTCAATCCCCCGACGTCGAGCAGCGCACGCACGAGGCGCACGCGAGCAACGTGGGTCTCGTCGTACTGCGACTGGTTGGGGCTCGTGCGCTCGCCCGCGGGCAACAAGCCTTCGCGCAAGTAGAACTTGAGCGTCGGCACGGGGGTGCCGGTCGTGGCGCTGAGTTCGGACATCCTCATGTCATGGATACTAACACTATCGATAGTGCTGGTGTCTATGTTTTTCTTCGGCGCCACACTCGCTGGGTGCAGGATGGGCACGTGAGCCTGCCCGCAGACGTCGTTGCCTACCTCGCCGCGCAACCCGAGCCCGCGCGCGCGATCGGCGACCGCCTCGCCGCGCAGCTCAGCGCCGGGCTTGCCGATGCCGAGGCGAAGGTGTGGCACGGGCATCCCGTGTGGTTTCTCGACGGCAACCCCGTGGCGGGATTCGCTACGCGCACACAGGGCGTGCACCTGCTGTTCTGGAGTGGCCAATCATTCACGGTCGCCGGCCTTGAGCCCGAGGGCTCGTTCAAGGCCGCAGGGTTACGCCTGCACGCGATCGACGACATTGACGCGGCTCTTCTCGATGCGTGGATCACCGAGGCGCGCACGATTCAGTGGGATTACAAGAACATTCGCGCCCGACGGGGTGTGCTCGAGCCACTGACGCCCGAAACGCGCTGACGACGCCTCATCGCTCGGCTGGAATGATCGACGCATGCGCCGCCGCATCGTCATCGCGCCCGACTCGTTCAAGGGCACGCTTTCGGCGACGGATGCTGCACTCGCGCTCGCCCGCGGCTGGCAGGCCGAGCGCCCCGACGACGAGGTGTTGCTCGTGCCTCAAGCAGACGGCGGCGAGGGCACGCTTGACGCCATCGCGCAGGCGTCACCCGGGGCGCAGTGGCGCACGGCCCGCGTCGCCGGGCCCACCGGCGAGCTGCACGACGCACGCTGGTTGCTGTTGCCGGGCCACCATGCCGTGATCGAACTCGCCGAGTGTTGCGGCATCACGCTGCTGCCGCGCTCAGCCTCGGGCGACGGCAAGCGTGCGCCGCTCACAGCCTCGAGTCGCGGAGTCGGCGACGCCATCGCGGCGGCACTCGACGCCGGCGCGCGCCGCATCACGCTCACCCTCGGCGGCTCGGCCTCGACCGATGGCGGGCTCGGGGCATTAAGCGCGCTCGGGCTTCGCGTGCTCGACAGCTCGGGCGAAACGCTGCCCGACGGGGGTGGCGCACTCTCGCGCGTGAGCGCCCTCGACACCGCGGCTCTTCGAGCAGCGCCGCCGGATGGAATGACTCTGCTGACCGACACCACCGCCGTGCTCACCGGCCCGACCGGCGCAGCCACGATGTTCGGGCCGCAGAAGGGCGCCACAGCCGAGCAGGTGGCAACGCTTGACGCGGGCCTCGCGCGGGCGACCGCGATCGCGGGCGGCGACGAACACCTGCTCCCCGGCGCGGGCGCCGCGGGCGGAACGGCGTGGGGCTTCGCGCGGTACTGGGGCGCGCGCATTCAATCGGGAGCCGACACCATCGCGGTGCTCACGGGGCTCGACTCCGCACTCGAGGGCGCCGACCTGGTCATCACGGGCGAAGGTCGCTTCGACGCCACGAGCCGCGCGGGCAAGGTCGTGGGCGGTGTGCTCGAGCGAGCATCCGTCGCCGGAGTTGCCGTGGCGATCGTGGCGGGGCAGGCCGACGAGGGTGCGGTACAGGATGCCGAGGCCCACGGCCTCGGTCGCGTGCTCACGCTCACCGCGCTGGCCGGGTCGGCTGATGCCGCGGTGAGCGAGCCGGAGCGCTGGCTTCAGGCCGCAGCTGCGACGATCGCACGCGATCAGAACCACCGATAAAGCTGGGGTGCCTGGACTCGAACCAAGAACAACTGAACCAGAATCAGCCGTGTTGCCAATTACACCACACCCCATCAACGCGGCCGAGGCCGAGCTGGGTGACCCGCGGGCGGGCCGAGTAGCGAGTTTACCCTACGGGCGGTGTGACGACGTACGACACCGCGCAGAAGCCTGCCCCGAAGCAGACGGCCTCGGCCGTGATCGGCATGCCCGTCGTGAGGCCACGATTCGATCGCACCGTTACGGGCTCGCCGGTGTCGCGCGCTTCACTGATCGCGGCGGCGAGACTGCCCGAGCTCGGCGCCGTGAAGCCGTAGTCAACCGAGCGCTCGGCAAGAAAAAGGTAGGTCTCGCGAAAGTCGCGGGCGCCACGTTCGTCAATGCGCACCGATTGCAGTCGGTCGCCTGCCGTTGTCACCGTGAACAACGGGGTCGTAAAGAGCGCTCCATTCGGCTCGTCGTCCGATGCAATGAGCACGAGCCGATAGTCGAGATCAGTGGCGTGTGGGCCAACGGTGACCGAGCCATCGGGGGGTAGACCCAGCGAGGTGGCATTGATGGGCGGTGAACTGAGATCGATGCGCGGCGTGCGTGCCGCCTCGATGTAGGCCAGACCTTCTTCAGTGAAGATCGACCAGTTCAGGTCATTAACCTGCTCGGTCGAGCCAGGCCCCGGTTCTGCGGTGAGCCGAGGCACGGCAACGATCCCGAAGATGGCGACGCCGATCATGATCGCGGTCAGCATCATGGCGGGCAACCATTTCACCCACGGGGGTCGACGCGTGAACTCCTCGATCATGGGTCTAGCGTAGGAGGGTGCACGACGCGAGCCTCCGCCGACGACCACGCACCCTCGTGGTCGCCGTCGTCATAGCCCTCGTGGTGCTGGCTGTGGCCGTTGTCGCGGCGCGCTGGTGGCGCGATACGAGCGCCGGCGCACTGTTTATCGAAACCTACCCCGGGTCGGTGGCTCCCCCGCCCGGTACGCCAACCGGTTTCCCCGCCTGGCTGAGTTGGACCCACGCCCTCAACGCGTTCTTCTTGCTCTTCATCGTGAGTTCTGCCCTGCACGTGCGTGCCGGCACGCGCCCGCCCGCGTTCGTGACTCGTCGCAACCGCTGGCCGCGCACGCGCACCGCGCCAAAACGGCTCGGCCTGCACACGTGGTGGCACCTCGTGGTCGTGACACTGTGGATCGCCACCGGGCTCGTCTACGTGACGCTGCTGCTCGTGAGCGGGCACTGGGCACGCATCGTGCCCACCGAGTGGTCGGTCATCCCGAACGCAGTCTCTGCCGGCCTGCAGTACCTCTCGCTCGAGTGGCCCGCGCACAAGAGCTGGGCGTACTACAACGCGCTTCAAGTGCTGTTCTACGCTGCCACGGTGTTCGTCGCCGCGCCGCTCGCGCTCGCTACCGGGCTACGACTGTCGCCCGTGTGGCCTCAGCGGTGGATGCGCAACCACGGCCCGCTCTCTGATGCCTGGGCGCGACAAACGCACGCACTCGTGCTCTGGTTCTACCTCGGGTTTACCGTCGTTCACGTGGGGCTCGTGCTCCTCACGGGCGCCCGCCGCAACCTCAACGCCATGTACCTCGGTGTTGACGATGCCGAGAGTTGGCTGGGGGCAATCGTGTTTGCGGTGTCGGTCGTGGTCATGGCCGCAGCGTGGGTGCTGCTGCGACCGCCCGCGCAAGTGGCGATCGCCGAGCGCGTCGCCGACGTGCGCCGCATGCCGGCAGCACCGCGCTGAGGCGTTCGCGGCTCTGACGAGCCCGTGTTCTAGACCGAGGCGCGCAACGCCCGCAGTCGCGCGAGCGTCGACTCGCGGCCGAGTAACTCCATCGACTCGAACAACGGCGGGCTCACGCGACGACCCGAGATAGCGACGCGGAGAGGGCCGAACGCCACACGAGGCTTGAGCTCGAGCGTCTCGATGAGGGCGACGCGCAAGGCCTCTTCGATGGCCGCGACGGTGAAGTCGGCGAGCGGCTCGAGCGCGGCGACTCCCGCGTCGAGCACGGCGGCCGCGTCGTCGCCGAGCGAGGCGCGAGCATCCGCCTCGATCTCAAGGTCGTCATCGGCCGTGAACAAGAACGCGACCATGCCGGGCACTTCGCCGAGCAACGCCACGCGCTCTTGCACGAGGGGCGCCGCTGCCGCGAGCAAGGCACGCTCGGTCGGTCGCGGCACATCGTTGAACAGACCAGCGCCGCTGCAATACGGGATGCTGCGCTCAACAAAGTCGTCGAGCGAGAGCAACCGCACGTGGTCGCCGTTGATCGACTCGGCCTTCTTGACGTCGAAGCGCGCGGGGTTGGGGTTGACGTTGGCAACGTCGAACGCCGCCGTCATCTCATCCATCGAGAACACATCGCGGTCGGGCGCGAGCGACCAGCCGAGCAGCGAAAGGTAGTTGAGCAGGCCCTCGCGAATGAAGCCGCGGTCGCGGTGGTGAAAGAGGTTGGACTCAGGGTCGCGCTTGCTGAGCTTCTTGTTGCCCTCACCCATGACGTAGGGCAAGTGACCGAACTGCGGAATGGCGGTGGCCACGCCGACCTCGATGAGAGCGTGATACAGCGCGATCTGGCGCGGCGTCGACGAGAGCAAGTCTTCGCCGCGCAACACGTGGGTGATGCCCATGAGCGCATCGTCGACGGGGTTGACGAACGTGTAGAGCGGGGCACCGTTGGGGCGCACGACGACGAAGTCGACGAAGCTGCCCGCCGGGAAGGTGATGTCACCGCGCACGAGGTCGGTGAAGCTCAAGTCAGTGTCGGGCACGCGCAAGCGCAGCGCCGGCTCGCGCCCTTCGGCGCGGTAGGCGGCCTTCTGCTCGTCGGTGAGCTCGCGCTCCCAGTTGTCGTAGCCCTGCTTGGGGTCGCGGCCGAGCTCGAGGTTCTTGGCCTCGATCTCTTCGGCGGTCATGAAGCTTTCGTAGAGGTGGCCGCTCGCGCGCAGCTGCTCGATGACGCCCGCGTAGATCTCGCCGCGCTGCGACTGCCGGTAGGGCTCGTTCGGGCCGCCGGTCTCTACACCCTCGTCCCACGTGATGCCGAGCCAGCGCAGCCCGTCAAGCAGCTGGTGGTAGCTCTCTTCGCTGTCGCGCGCCTGGTCGGTGTCTTCGATGCGAAACACCATCGTGCCGCCCGTGTGCTTCGCATACGCCCAGTTGAACAGGGCCGTACGAATGAGCCCGACGTGCGGGGTACCGGTGGGCGACGGGCAAAAGCGAACGCGCACGTCGGCGCCGGTCGCAGTCGAAAAAGCGGGGCTGGTCACACGCTTGAGTCTACGGCGGCGCGCCGAGGCGTGACCGCGAGCGCGACGACCACAGTCGCAACGAGCGCCATCGCGACGAACGAGAGGCCGCTATAGCCGAGCAGCGCGAGCACGATGCCCGCGAGTGCGCCGCCGATAGCTCCGGTGCCGCTCATCACGAGGTCGCTGCGTCCTTGAACAACGGTGCGCCGATCGGGCGCGGCCGACTCCGTCAGCAGGGCCGAGCCCGCAACAGTGCTCGCGCTCCACCCGAGCCCCAAGAAAATGAGCCCGGCGACGACCCACCCCTCGCTCTCGGCGCCGAAACCCGTCATGAGCAGGCTTGCCGCGAGCATCCCTTGCCCGATCAGTACCGTTGCCCGCCGGCCGACGCGGTCGGCCAGAATCCCGAAGACGGGCGACAGCGCGTACATGCCCGCGATGTGCAGGCTGATCGTGAAGCCCACGATCACGAGGCTCGCGCCGTGTGCGGTCAAGTGCACGGGCGTCATCGCCATGACCGCCACCATCGTGGCGTGACTCAGCGCAATCGAGAGCATCGCGAGACGGATGCCCGGCCGGTCATCGACCGTTGCGGCGACGGTGGGCGCCGCCACTCCCGTGCGCTCTTCCTCCGCGCGCGCAACGCGCGCTTGTTCGGCGCGCCAGGCGGCAGCCAGCGCGAGTGGGTCGGGACGCAGCGCCACGAGGTACAGCACGGCCGCAAGCGACTGCGCGACCATCGTGAAGAGAAAAGGCCCGGTCAGTTCGGGCATCCCCAGATATGCACCCAGCGTCTCTCCCGGGCCGATGAGGTTCGGCCCTGAGACAGCACCCACTGTCGTGGCCCAGACCACGAGCGACAAGTCGCGGCCACGCGTCGACGGCGCGGCGAGATCGACGGCGGCAAATCGCGACTGCAGGTTGACGGCCGTGCCACTTCCGATGAGCAGAATGCCGAGGAGGAGAAGCGGAAAGCTCTGCAGTCCCGCGGCGAGTGTCGCGATGACGGCGCCTGCGGCGGCGGCGAGTGCCCCCGTCGCGAGTGACGGGGCACGGCCAGCGCGTCGCGCCAGTCGAGCCAGAGGAATCGCCGTGAGCGCAGCACCGAGCGTGACGGCCGTCGCTGCCATTCCGCTAAAGGCGGGCGAACCCGAAATGTCGGCCGCGAGAATCGCGCCGATCGAGAGCGTTGCCCCCATGCCGAGTCCGGCGAGCACTTGGCCCGCCATCAGAACGCCGCGCGTGCGCCGTTGTACTGCGGCAACCGATTCGGCCGTAACGACGCCCAGGGTTGGGGGGTGAGGCGAGGGGGTGGCGCTCATGGCTCCATCATCCACCCGCCCACCGCCGCTGGCGTACCGCGGGCGCTCTGCGCGTTGCGCGCAGAAGGTCAGACCGGATCGATGCGGTCGTCGCGGTTCTTGGCCGGGTTGCGCAATACCCCGAGGCCCTCGATGTGAATCTCGATGGTTTGGCCGTCATGAAAACCGCCGAGGCCATCGGGAGTACCCGTCATGATGATGTCGCCCGGCAGCAAGGTCCACGCGTCACTCACGAACTCGATGATCTCGGGCACGCCGTGAATCATGTCGCGAGTGTTTCCTTTGCGGCGCGGCTCGCCGTCGACGAAGGTCGTGATCTCAAGACCCACGGGGTCGATCTCCGTCTCGATGAACGGGCCGATCGGCGCAAAAGTGTCGTACCCCTTGGCGCGCGCCCACTGGCCATCGGCAAACATGACGTCGCGCGCCGACACGTCGTTGCCGATCGTGAAGCCAAACACGACATCGCGCCAGTTCTCTTTCTTCACGCGCTTGGCCACGGCGCCGATGACAATCACGAGTTCGCCCTCGTGGGTGATGCGCCCCTCAACGGGAGGAATGACGATGGCGTCGTCGGGGCCAATGACCGCCGTGTTTGGCTTCAAGAAGATGAGCGGATTCTCGGGCACCTCGTACTGCATCGACTGCACGTGCGCGGCGTAGTTCATGCCAATGCAGACGACCTTGGAGCGCGGGATGACCGGCGCAAGCAAGCGCACGTCGGCTAGCTTGACGCGCTCTCCCGTGGTGTCGTACCCGTGAAACATGGGGTCGCCAGACAGCACCACGAGTTGGTCATCATCGACGATGCCGTACTGCGGGTCTGCGCCAGAACTGAAGCGTGCGATCTTCACGCGTTCAGCCTAACTGCACGGCGCCGTGCCCCCACCCTGCTCATGCGCTCAGGCGTTTTGCTTCTTGAGCCGTGAGGTGGCGCGGGCGCGCAGGGTCTGGTCGAGCTCAACCTTGCGAATGCGCACGATCTCGGGCGTCACCTCGACGCACTCGTCTTCGCGCGCGAACTCGAGGCACTCTTCCAGCGTCAGCTGGCGCGGCGGGGTGAGGCGCTCAAGCTCTTCGGCGGTCGACGAGCGAATGTTGTTGAGCTTCTTCTCTTTCGTGATGTTGACGTCCATGTCATCAGCGCGAGAGTTCTCACCGACGACCATGCCCTCGTACACCTCTTCGGTGGGCTTGACGAAGAACGACATGCGCTCTTGCAGCGTCATCATCGCGTTGCTCGTCACCACACCAGAGCGGTCAGCGACGATCGAGCCGTTGTTGCGCGAGACGATCGAGCCGGCCCACGGCTCGTACCCGGCAGCGATCGCGTTGGCGATGCCGGTGCCGCGCGTCGTCGTGAGAAATTCGGTGCGGAAACCGATGAGCCCACGGCTCGGCACGGTGAACTCCATGCGCACCCAGCCGGTTCCGTGGTTCGTCATGCCCTCCATGCGTCCGCGACGGGCCGCGAGAAGCTGCGTGATGGCGCCGAGGTACTCTTCGGGCGCGTCGATCGTGAGGTTCTCGAACGGCTCGTGCAGCTTGCCGTTGATGGTCTTGGTGACCACCTGCGGCTTGCCAACGGTGAGCTCGAAGCCCTCGCGTCGCATGTTTTCCACGAGGATGGCGAGCGCGAGCTCGCCGCGACCTTGCACCTCCCACGCATCGGGGCGACCGATGTCGACAACTCGGATCGAGACGTTACCGATGAGCTCGCGGTCGAGACGGTCTTTCACCATGCGGGCGGTGAGCTTGTGGCCCTTGACCTTGCCGACGAGCGGCGAGGTGTTGGTACCGATCGTCATCGAGATGGCGGGCTCGTCGACCGTGATGGCCGGCAGCGGACGAATGTCGTCGAGATCAGCGATCGTCTCACCGATCGTGATGTCTTCGATGCCCGCGATGGCAACAATGTCGCCGGCCATGGCCGATTCGGCCGGGTAGCGCTCAAGGGCACGTGTCTTGAGCAGTTCGGTGATGCGCATCGAGCTGTGCGTGCCATCGTGGCGCACCCACGCGACCTGCTGGCCCTTCTTGAGCGTGCCGTTGAAGATACGCAGCAGGGCGATGCGGCCGAGGAAGGGGCTCGCGTCGAGGTTGGTGACGTGCGCCTGCAACGGGTGCTCGTCGTCGTAGCTCGGCGCGGGGATGTGCTGCAAGATCGCCTCGAAGAGCGGCTCGAGGTCGTCGTTGTCGGGAAGGCTGCCATCGGCGGGGCGGTTGCGGCTTGCGGCTCCCGCGCGGCCCGACGCATAAATGACCGGCAGGTCGAGAATCGCGTCGACGTCGAGGTCGGGCACCTCGTCTTGCAGGTCACTCGCCAAGCCCAGCAGCAAGTCGTGGGTCTCTTCTTCGACGGCCTCGATGCGAGCATCCGGTCGGTCCGTCTTGTTGACCAGCAGAATCACCGGCAGCTTCGCCGCAAGCGCCTTACGCAGAACGAAACGAGTCTGCGGCAGCGGGCCCTCGCTGGCGTCAACGAGCAAGACAACGCCATCGACCATGCTCAAGCCGCGCTCAACCTCGCCACCAAAGTCGGCGTGCCCCGGGGTATCGATGACGTTGATCGTGATCTCGCGACCCTCCGCGTGCAGGCCCTTGTACGTCACCGCCGTGTTCTTGGCGAGGATCGTGATGCCCTTTTCGCGCTCGAGGTCGTTCGAGTCCATCGCGCGATCTTCGAGGTGCGCGTGAGCAGCGAACGAGTCGGTTTGACGCAACATGGCGTCGACAAGGGTGGTCTTGCCGTGGTCAACGTGAGCGACAATCGCCACGTTGCGCAGGTCGGTGCGGGTGGCGATTGCCATGGTGAATCAGTCCTTGCTGGCTGCGCGCTGCTCTCGACGCTCCCGCTGCGCCACTGGATCGGGCAGGGGAACAGCGGCGATGAGGCGCTGAGTGTAGGGGTCTTGGGGGTTGCGCAGAATCTGATCGCGCGAACCCTGCTCGACCAGTCTACCCCGGTGCATCACGGCGATGCGGTGCGCGAGGATATCGACGACCGCGAGGTCGTGGCTGATGAACAAGCAGGCGAACTGCAGCTTCTGTTGCAGATCTTGCAACAGGTCGAGGAATCGCGCCTGAACCGAGACGTCGAGGGCACTCGTGGGCTCATCGGCAACGAGCAATTCGGGCGTCAGGGCGAGTGCGCGGGC